>NZ_JBJZOI010000029.1:0-65579 GCF_047200635.1 Saccharopolyspora antibiotica
CCCCGGCCCGGGGGGGGGGGGGGGGGGGGGGGGGGGGGGGCCCCCCCCCGCCCCCCCCCCGCGCGGCTCGCCCTCGGCTAGCTCGTGCGCTCGGCCAGCAGCGACACCAGCTCGTCGGCCGCCGGGCCGGACGAGGCCGGGTTCTGGCCCGTGATGAGCAGCCCGTCCCGCAGCACGTGCGGCTCCCAGTCCGCACCCTTGCCGTAGTCGCCGCCGCGCGCCTTGAGCGCGTCCTCCACCAGGAAGGGGACGACCTCGGTCAGCTGCACCGCCGCCTCCTCGGAGTTGGTGAAGCCGGTGACCCGCTTGCCCCGGACGAGCGGCGCGCCGTCCTCGCCCACGACGTGCCGCAGCACCCCGGGCGCGTGGCACACCAGCGCCACCGGTTTCCCGGCGCGCTGGGCGTCCTGGATGAGGGCGATGGAGGTCGGGTCCTCCGCCAGGTCCCACAGGGGTCCGTGGCCGCCCGGGTAGAAGACGGCGTCGAACTCGTTCACGTCGACCGAGTCGAGGCGCGCGGTGTTGGCGAGCGCCGCCATCGCCGCCTCGTCCGCTTCGAACCGCTCCGTCGCCTCGGTCCGGGCGTCGGGTTCGCTGCTGGTCGGGTCGAGCGGCGGCTGCCCGCCCGCTGGCGAGGCCAGCACCAGCTCCGCACCGGCCTCCTGCAGCCGGTAGTACGGCGCGGCCAGCTCCTCCAGCCAGAACCCGGTCTTGCGGCCGGTGTCGCCGAGCCGGTCGTGGGAGGTCAGGACGATCAGAACCTTCATGGGGCACCTCGCAGTGCTGTCGGCTCGTTCCACGGTCCCGCGGCTCGCGGGTGCGCGCCCGTCAGGTCGCGCGGGAGCCGACCCTAGGAGATCGTCGGATCCGGTTCCGGTGCCGGGGCATGATCGCGGCGCCGCACGGGTAGGGGGAGGGCAACGAGAACGCCCGGCGGAGCCGCCGGGCCCACGGGAAGGAGCGGCATGGCCCACAACGCGCACTTCATCGCGAACACCGGGAGCGAGCCGGTGATCATCGTTCGGGACGATCGCGGCACTCCCGTGACGAAGCTGGAGCTCCCGGTGGGTGAGACGCGGCCGGAGCAGGCCGACGCCGAGCTCGGAGCCGCCGGCTGGAACCGCGAGGCGGACTGGAGCACCGCCGACGACGGCTGGGTCGCGCCGGTCGTGCCCGCGTGACCACCAGGCCCACCGACAGGAGGCACCCGAGGAACGAGGAGAGCACCGTGACCGAACGAGGACTCCCGCTGCCCGACTACGACGAACTGCCGCTGGGCACGCTGCGCCACCGGATGCGCGCCCTGGACGAGGACGCCCTCCGGCAGCTGCTGGAGCACGAGCGCGCGCACGCCAACCGGACCCCGGTGCTGGAGCTGCTCACGAGCAGGCTCGACGAGCTGGAGCGCGGCGCCACGCCGTCGTCCGGTTCCCAGGAGCAGATGCCCGAGGTCGCCGAGCACAAGCGCTCCGGGTCCCCGGTGGGCCCGAGCGGCCCGGCCGAGCCCGGCCGCCCCACCGCCCACGGAACCGTGGGGCAGACCGGCAAGGGCGCCGAGCACTCCGAATGAGCGCGGAGGCGTCAGCGCGGTGACCTCGCCGCCCTGATCCGGGGTGGCCCTGAGCGACGGCCCCCGGTCCCTCGGGATCGGGGGCCGTCGCCGCGCGGCGGGCTCCCGGCGACGGGTCATCGCGCGCCCGGCACCCGCGCGGAGGCGGGCGCCCCTCACCGGTGGAGCGCGGGGTGGAGCGCGTCGCGCTGCCGCCGAATGCTCCGACGGCCCGGCTCGGGACCACGATCAGCGCGCGCGGACCCGGGGGGACGGCGAGCGCCGGGTGGGCATCGACGACCGGCCACGACGCGCCGACGACCGGCCACGCGGTGCGGGACGATCGGCCGACGCCCCGGGGCCCGCGCGGGTGCGACGGTGGCTCCTGCCGGTGGCGACCCGCCCCGGCGACGAACACCGAGAGCGGAGCCGACGCCCCATGACCCACGTGCTCGAAGCAGCAGGACTCGGCCAGCTCTGGATCATCGCGATCGGGCTGCTCGCGGCGGTCTTCCTGCACGTGCTGATGGACGTCCTCGTCCAGCCGATCGACGGCGGACGCAAGCTGCTGTGGGCAGCGCTGGTGCTCGTGCTGCCCGTCGCGGGTGCCGTGCTCTGGTACCGGCTGGGGCCTCGAACCGTGCACGAGAGCTGATCCTGCCGGGTCGGTGGGGGTAGGACTTTCGGACGAGGCGTCTCGAACCGATCTTCCGACGTGCGGGTGCGGCGAAAACTGCGAAAGTGGTTCACATCAGCGGCGGACGCCGCCGAAGCAACCGAGACCCCAGCACTCGCTGAGAACGGAGCACTCCGATGACCACCCTGATCGCGCAGCACTCGATGGCCGCGGCGAACGGCGCCGAGCAGATCTGGGGCGTGGTGCTCTTCGGCGGGGTGCTGCTGGTGGCCTTGGCGTTCCTGGTCTTCTTCGTGGCCGCCCTGATCAGCATCCTCGGTTCCGAGCACACCGGCGGCATGAAGCTGGTGTGGGTCGTGCTCGCGTTCATCGCGCCGTTCCTCGGCCCGCTGCTCTGGTTCGTCATCGGCCGCTCCGACGCCCGTCGCCGAGCCACCGCCTGACCCACCGCGGCTCCCGCGACCTCGCGGGAGCCGCGCCCGCCCCGCGCCCCCGGCCCGGGGCCGCGAGACCCCCTGCTGGACCGCGCCGACGCGCACGGGGGTCGAGCGGTCACCGCGCCGGGGGCGCGGTGCGTCGTGGGACGGCTCGCCCGCCGGGGCGCGGGCCCGATCCTCGTCGAGCACCGGTTGCCTCGCCGGTGCTGCCGGCGGGGCGCCGCGCTTCGACGCCGTGCGGTGCGGCGCCACGACCACCGCGCCTCCGCCCGAACTCCGGACGGCGCGGAGCCCCCGGCGGAATTGGTCCGCCGGGGGCTCCGGTGCGCACCGCGTGCTCGGGCCGCCGAGTTCCCGGAATCGCGGAGGAATTCGGGCAGCGCTCATCGCGCCGCATTCAACGCGGTCCGGGAATGGGTGGCTGAATTCCGGTCCGAGACCGGATGGCTCAGAAGGTGACGCCCTGCGCGGAGGGCTGGAGGGTGCCGACCTGGATGGACTTGACCGGGAATTCGACGTACTCCTCCTCGCTGCGGACGTCGGCCTGCACGGTGCCGCCGACGTCGGGGAGGTTCACGGTGAAGCCGGTCGCGACGTAGGTGTCGGGGTCCTGCTTGCCGCCCAGCTCCAGGTGCGTCCCGGCGAAGGCGGACTCGCCCGGCTCCAGCCGGATGTCCGTGCTCGCGCCCGGGTGGTCGACGTGCTCGGTCGGCACGTCGATCGGCTGGTTGGCCATGTTCATGGCGGTCACCGTCGGGGAGCCGTTCAGCACGCAGGGCTCGTCGCCCTGGTTGGTGACGGCCATGAGCAGCACGCCCGGCCGGTTCGGCTGCGGGATCAGGTCGACGTTGAAGTCCTCCGCCGAGCACGGCGAGGCGGAGATGTCGGTCGCGGTGCCGTCCTGCTGCACGGCGGCGTTCGAGAGGCCTTCCGGGGCCGACCCGGTGGCCTGGCCGCAACCGGCGAGCAGCAGCGCTCCACCGACGAGTCCGGCGACACCCAGCGTGCGAGTCCGGTTCAGCGACATGTCATTTCCCCTCTCTGGTGATCACGGAATTCCGTGTTCTCTCACTCCGCAAGACGCCTGCGGCGCAATGGGGTTGTTCCAGCAATCGGAAAAACTTCGCGAGACCGGGTGGTGAAGGGTTTCCCGGTCCCGGCGGGGAGCGTAGAGGGCATCGGTGATCTCCGCTGGGTGTGCTCCACCGGCCCCCGCGCGGGCTCGGAACCGCGTGCGCGTCGCCGCCTCGCGGGCGGAGGTACCGCGACGACGAGAGGCAGGTCCCGGTGCGAGGTGGACGCCGAGCGCGCAGGGAGTGCCGCGCGCCGGAACTTCGCGCACCCGCGCGTCGAACCCCGCGCGGACGCCCCGCCGCTGAGCGCCGGGGTCCCGCGCCCGGACGGCGGGCCGGGCACCACGAGGATCGAGGACTGTGGCGCCGAGGTGATGAGCGCCTCGCGGCTACGCGATCGCCGAGCGCTCCGGGGGCTGACCGGCGATCCGGTCCGGCGGCCGGCGGGCCCGGCCGCACGACCCCGGCGGCGCGAACACCGCTGCCGCCGGGAACGGCGGCCCGGCCACTCCGACGCGGGCGGGCATCCCCGTCCGCGGCAGGCCGCTGCCGGAACCGTCCGACCACTCGGAGGGCCTCGAACCGCGGCGGCTCGAACCGCTGCCCCACGAGATCCCCGTCGGCCAGTCCTGCGTCAGCACCCCCGTGGGCGCGCCGCGCGCCACCCGCGACGAGCTGGGCGTTCCGCACGACCACGCGGTGCTCGGGGGCGACGAGACCTCCGTCCACCACCGCGGGTCCGCGCGCGGAGCTCCGAGCTCCACCCGAGGTGAGCCGGGATCCGGTGAGCGGCGGCGTTCAGCTGGACCAGATCCGCCAGCCCCGGGTGGTCAGCAGCACCCCGGTGAGGGCGGTGCAGAGGGCGAAGCCCGCGGCGTCGTTGAGGACGAGGGCGACCCCGGCGAACAGCCCGCTGACGACCGCCAGCGCGAGCCTGCGCCGGCCCAGCGCCGGTGGCGGGAGCTCGGCGTCGGCGAAGGCGCGGGCGAACTCGGGATCGTCGACGGCCAACCGGTTCTCGATCTCGGCGAGCCTGCGTCGTTCGGAGCGGTGCATCGGCGTCCTCCCCGGCTCGCCGTGGACCTGTGCGCCGAGCGTGCCCCGAGGAGGGCGTGCGGGTCAGAGGCCAACGGCCCGGATGCCCGGCCGGGCGCCCGGCGTCGGGCGCCCGGGCCGGTTCAGTCCTGGTGGACCGAGGCGAACGGCCTCTCCTGGCCGGGATAGCGGCCCGCGCCGCCGACTGCCAGCAGGTCCCCGTCGGCCAGCTCGGTCCCACCGGCGGGGACGCCCGCCGACGGGCCGGGCAGCACCTGCCAGCGATCGCCGTCGAAGCGCAGCGCGTTCTCGCCCAGCGACCACAGCTCGTCGCCGACGCGGACCAGGTCGCCTCGGGGTCCGACGCCCTGCGGGCTCGGTGCGACCGACCACTCCCCGCCGTCCCAGTGCAGCAGCAGCGCGCGGGAAGCGGCGGGGTCGGCCGAGTCCTGGATCTGGCCGGTGGCCCACACGTCGTCAGCGGCCAGCGGCTGAACCTGGGTGAGCCGGACGGACTGGTACTCGTCGAGCTCGATCGCGGGCACCGGCACCTCGGACCAGGCCGCGCCGTCCCAGTGCAGCGCCAAGCCCTGCCCGTAGCCGCTGTCACCGCCGACCGCCCAGACGTCGTCGGCCGCGATCCCGCCCACGTCCCCGAGCGTCCAGTTCCCCTCCCGCTCCGGCACCGCGACGTCCCGCCAGGCGGCCCCGTCCCAGTGCTGCACGAGGCCGCGCCCGGTGCCCGCGCCGTCGTCGAAGGAGCTGCCGACGGCCCACACGTCCGCCGGACCGAACGCGGCGAGGCCGCGCGCGGCGTTGCGGTTGCCGGGCGCGGTGAACGGGACCTCGGACCAGGTCGTCCCGTCCCAGTGCAGCGCGGAGCCGATGCCGTACTTGATGTCCGCGCCGGTGGCCCAGGCGTCGGCCGCGCCGATGACGGCGACCTCGTCCAGCCGCCCCACGTCCGGCACGGGCACCTCCCGCCAGCCCCGCGCGTCCCGCAGGTAGGCGAGGCTGTGCTGCACCGGGTTGGACTCCATCGAGCCGCCGACCGCCCACACCACGCCGTCCCCGGCGGCGGCCGAGGTCAGCGCGGCGTAGCCGTCGAGCGGCGGCAGCGGCTCGTCGGCCCAGCCCGCGGCGGCCGCCTGCGGCGCCGCTCCCAGCAGCAGCGCGGCGGTCGCCGCACCGATCCACGTCAGTCGTGCCATCGCCATCTCCCCGGGGTGATCTCCTGCCGACAGCACGCGCGGAGCGGGGCGGAGGTTGCCTGGGATCCGGGGACCCGGGATCCGCCGGAACCGGTCAGCTCCGAACCGGTCAGCCGAGCACGACCGGCAGCGCGAGGAAGCCGTTCATGACCAGCCCGCGGCTTCGCCGCAGCTCAGCTTCCCCGGCGGCGAGCCGGGCACCCGGGAAGCGGCGGGTGAGCTCCTGGAACGCCACCTCGCCCTCCAGCCGGGCCAGCGGGGCCCCGAGGCAGTGGTGCAGCCCGTGCCCGAACGCGAGGTGGCCCGTGCGGCCGCGGTCGAGGTCCAGCTCGTCGGCCTGCTCGAACTGCTCGCCGTCCCGGTTCGCCGACGTCAGGTTGATCAGGACGAGTTCGCCCGCCGGGATGGTGGTCCCCCCGATCGTCACGTCCTCGGCGGTGAACCGGTGCGTGCTCATCCGCAGCGGGCCGTCGTAGCGCAGCACCTCCTCCACCGCGTCGGGCAGCAGCTCGGGCCGCTCGCGCAGCGCCGCCCACTTCGCGGGCTCCGCCAGCAGCCAGCGCGCCCCGTTGCCCACCAGGTTCACGGTGGTCTCGTGCCCGGCGACGATGAGCAGGAACGCGGTGGCCAGCAGCTCCTCCTCGGTGAGCCGGTCCTCGTCCGCGGAGGCCCCGGTCAGCGCGGAGATCAGGTCCTCGCCGGGTGCCGCGCGCTTCGCGGCGAACAACTCGTGGAAGAACGCCGCCATCTCCCGGGAGGCGGTCAGGCTCTGCTCGATGGGATCGGGGACCAGCAGCGCCGCGGTCCACTCCCGGAACCGCGAGCGGTCGCCCTCCGGGACGCCCAGCAGCTCGCAGATCACGGTGATGGGCAGCGGGAACGCGAAGCGCTCGATGAGGTCCAGCGGCTCGCCGGTCGGCAGCTCGTCGAGCAGCCCGGTGACGAGCTCCTGAACCCGGGGGCGCAGCGCGGCGATGCGGCGGACGGTGAAGTCGCGGGCCAGCAGCTTGCGCAGCCGGGTGTGGTCGGGCGGGTCGGCGTTGAGCATGTGCTTGGAGAACAGGCCGGACAGCTCCTGGCCCGCCGACGGGTCCCGCTTGGCGCGGATGATCTCGTTCAGGCGGTCCGAGTCCTTGGCGAGGCGGGGGTCGTTGAGCGCCGCGCGGGCCTCGGCGAAGCTGCCGATGACCCACACCGGGGCGCCGTCCCGCTGGATCGCGCGGTGCACGGGCGCCTGCTCCCGCAGGGCGCGCTCGACCTCGGCGGCCCGGTCCCAGTAGCCCTCGGTCAACAGCTCGGTTCTGATGTCGGTCACGTGATCGAGTCTGCCGCTCCGCGCCACCAGGTGCCAGACCCCCGGTCCGGGGTGTGGGCTTGGCCGCGACCGGGATCCGAAGGCCCCGGTCGGCGGGGACCATGTCCCGGTGCGGACGCTCCTGATCGACAACCACGACTCCTACACGTACAACCTGGCCCACCTGCTCGCCGAGGTGAACGGGCGGGAGCCGGAGGTCGTCGCGCACGACGCGCTCGAGATCGGTGAGCTGCCGCTGGAACGCTTCGACGCGGTCGTGCTCTCGCCGGGGGCGGGGGACCCGCGGCGGCCGCGGGACTTCGGGCTGTGCCGGGACGTGCTGCGCAAGGCGGAGCTGCCGGTGCTGGGCGTGTGCCTCGGCCACCAGGGGATCGCGGTGGCGGAGGGGGCCGAGGTGGTGCGCGCACCCCGGGCCCGGCACGGGCACCGGGGCCGCGTCCGCCACGACGGGGACCCGCTGTTCAGCGGGATGCCGGCGGAGTTCGCGGCCGTGCGCTACCACTCGCTGTGCGTGGCCGAGCCGCTGCCGCCGGAGCTGGAGGCGCTGGCCCGGGCCGAGGACGGGGTGCTCATGGCGCTGCGGCACCGCTCGTTGCCGCGCTGGGGAGTGCAGTTCCACCCGGAGTCGGTGGAGACCGAGCTCGGGGCGCGGCTGCTGGCGAACTTCCGCGACCTGGCGGGGGGAACCACCGCCCGCCCCGCCCGTCGCCCGTCCCCGCGCGCCGAGCCGGAGCCGACCTACCGCGCGCACGTGCGGGAGCTGCCGGAGGTGGACGCCGAGGCCGCGTTCGCCCTGCTGTTCGCCGGGTCCCCGGAGGCGTTCTGGCTGGACAGCGCGCGGCTCGTGCCGGGGACGGCGCGCTTCTCGTTCCTCGGCGACGGGTCCGGGCCGCTGGCCGAGACGATCCGGCACCGCGTCGGCGAGCGGCCCTCGATCTTCGACCGCCTGGGCGCGGAGCTGGCGCGGCGCCGGGTCCGCGCCCCGGAACTCCCCTTCGACTTCGTCGGCGGGTTCGTGGGTTACTTCGGCTACGAGCTCAAGGCCGAGTGCGGCGGGGACGCCCGGCACCGGGCCGAGACCCCGGACGCCTGGTGGTTGTTCGCCGACCGGTTCCTCGCCGTGGACCACGAGCTCGGCCGCGCCCACCTCGTCGCCCTGAGCGCCGACGGGGACACCGAGCGGGCGGCGGGGCGCTGGCTGGCGGAGACGGCCGACGCGCTCGCGGGGCTGCCCGCGCCGCCGGACCCGCTCGCCGGGCACCGCGGGGTCGAGGACGTGCGGCCCTGGCTGGAGCGCTCCCGCGCCGAGTACCTCGCGGCCGTCGAGACCTGCCGGGAGGCGCTGCTGGCGGGGGAGAGCTACGAGATCTGCCTGACCACCGCCGCCTCGCTGCCCGCCGGGGGCGATCCGTTCGAGACCTACCGGCGGCTCCGCGCGTTGAACCCAGCGCCCTACGGGGCCTTCCTGCGCTGCGGCGACGTGGAGATCGCGAGCTCCTCGCCGGAGCGGTTCCTGAAGATCTCCGGCGGGACCGCCGAGGCCAAGCCGATCAAGGGCACCGCGCCGCGCGGGGACACCCCGGAGGGGGACGCGCGGCTGCGGGCCGGGCTCGCTGCCGATCCGAAGGCCCGCGCGGAGAACCTGATGATCGTCGATCTGCTGCGCAACGACCTCGCCCGGGTGTGCTCGCCCGGGTCGGTGCACGTGCCGGTGCTGCGGGACGTGGAGAGCTACCGGACGGTGCACCAGCTGGTCTCCACGGTGCGCGGTGAGCTCGCGCCCGGCCGGGACGCGGTGGACTGCGTGCGGGCCTGCTTCCCCGGCGGCTCGATGACGGGTGCGCCGAAGCGGCGCACCATGGAGCTCATCGACGAGCTGGAGGGCCGGGCGCGCGGCGCGTACTCCGGGGCGCTGGGCTACCTGAGCTGCACCGGGGACGCCGACCTGGCGGTGGTCATCCGGACGATGGTGGGCAGCGGCGGGAGGTGGCGGATCGGTGCCGGTGGCGCCGTGGTGCTCGGCTCGGAGGCCGTCGCGGAGTACGAGGAGATGCTGCTCAAGGCCACCGCGGCCGCCCGCTGCCTGCCGGAATCCACAGTGGATTGAAGGAGCGGCCGTTCGGCCGAGGCGGATCCGGCCCGGCTGGGGCAGGCTTGCCCGGCAGCCGGAATCCGCGAGTGCTCCACTCGGAAGTGTGAGTCTGCGCCGCCAGATCGCCCCGGGAGGTGGAGCGGGCAGCCGGTGACGTGCATGATCGAGTTCGGTTTTCGACGACAGGGAGGACGACGGCATGGAGCGAGTGGTTCTGCTCGACGAGGACGGTCGAGCCGTGGGCACCACGGACAAGGCGACGGTGCACCACGAGGACACACCGCTGCACCTGGCCTTCTCCTGCTACCTGTTCAACGGTCGCGGTGAGCTGCTGCTCACCCGGCGCGCGCTGAGCAAGCGCACGTGGCCCGGGGTGTGGACCAACACCTGCTGCGGGCATCCCGCGCCCGCCGAGACCCCGCACGACGCGGTGCTGCGCCGGCTCTCCGACGAGCTGGGCCTGCGGATCGAGCGCATCGAGCTGGTGCTGCCCCGCTTCCGCTACCGCGCGGTGATGGGCAACGGCGTCGTGGAGAACGAGATGTGCCCGGTGTTCCGGGCGATCGCCGAGGTCACCCCCGAGCCGAACCCCGCCGAGGTGGACGACACCCGCTGGGTCTCCTGGACGGAGCTGGTCGACGGGGTCCGCGCCGGGACCGCGGACATCTCGCCGTGGGCCGCGTTGCAGATCACCGAGCTGGCGGGGCTCGGCCCCGACCCGGCCGCGTGGCCCGCCGGGGACCCGGTGGACCTGCCGCCCGCGGCCCGGGCGCCGATGGGCGCGATGTGATCGTCGCGGCCGGGGCCGCTGTTGGTAGCGTCGCCGCGCACCCTCGACCAGCGCGGAGGACTCGATGACCGGGATCGCGGCGGACACGGCCAAGTGGATCCGGCGGTTCAACCCGGCCCCGGAGGCCGGCGCGCGCCTGGTGTGCTTCCCGCACGCGGGCGGGGCGGCGTCCTACTACTTCCCGATGGCCAAGCAGCTCGCTCCGTCGATCGAGGTGCTCGCCGTGCAGTACCCGGGCAGGCAGGACCGCCGGTCCGAGCCCTGCCTGGGCAGCGTGCAGGAGCTGGCGGAGCAGGCCTTCGCCCGGCTGGAGCCCTGGGCGGGGGAGCGGCTCGCGCTGTTCGGGCACAGCATGGGCGCCAGCGTGGCCTTCGAGGTCGCGCGGCTGCTGGAGGCCTCCGGAACACCGCCCCGGGTGCTGTTCGCCTCCGGCCGCAGCGCGCCACCGCGCACCCGGAACGAGGGCGTGCACGCGCTGCCCGACGCGGAATTCCTGCGGGCGCTGCGGGAGCTGGACGGGACGCAGTCGGCCGCTCTGGAGAGCGAGGAGCTGATGCGGCTCGCGCTGCCCGCGCTGCGGGCGGACTACCGGGCGGCCGAGACCTACTCCTACCGGCCGGGGCCGCCGCTGCACTGCCCGATCTCCGTGCTGGTGGGCACCGGCGACGCGAAGGTCACCGCGGACGAGGCGCGGGACTGGGCCGCGCACACCACCGGCCAGTTCCGCTTCCACCCGTTCCCGGGCGGCCACTTCTACCTCAACGCCGAGTCGGACGGCGTGCTCCGCCTCATCCGGGAGCAGCTCCGCTGACGCCCTCCGCGGCGGGGTCCGCCCGCGCGGGAGCTGCGACGTGCTTGTGGACAACTCGGTCAGGGCTGTGGACAAGTTGGGCACAAGCTCGGGAAACCGGGGTGCGCGGCCTGTGGATCGAGCTCCGGAAGGGCCTTGCTGAGCTGCGAAGACTCCTCGGTCTAGATCACGTGCTGGTCTTCTCCGCAAGCCGCCCTTCGAGGGACGCGGTGGCCAGCTCGACCCGGGAGCGGCAGCCGGTCCGGGCGAACAACCGGGTGAGCCTGCTCTCCACGGTCTTCTCGCTGACCTGGATCGCCATCGCGATCTGCCGGTTGGTGTAGCCGTCGCTGACCAGCCGCACTATCCGGCTCTCGGTGCTGGAGATGAGCTGCTGCTTGCTGCGGGCGCGCGGCGGGGCGATCCCGCGCTGGCGCATCAGCTCCTGCGCGGCGTAGCGCAGCTCGGTCCAGCCCAGCCGCCGTGCCATCGCGTGCGACTCGTACAGCAGGCCCTTCGGCTCGTCCGAGAGCTCGGCCAGCAGCAGGTGCAACCGGGCGAGCTGCGGGACGTCCTGGCGCCGCCGCGCGATCTCCAGCGCCCGTTCGGCCGGTTCCACCGTCCGGCGCAGCTCGGCCTGGGCCATCAGCACCGCGGCGGAACTGGTCTCCGAGCGCAGCCGCTGGTCCAGCGCGACCAGTTCGTCGAGCAGCTCCGCGGCCTCCTGCTTGTGCCCGTCCCGCAGGCTCAGCGCGAACAGCCGGTGCAGCAGGTGCTCCAGTCCGGCGGCCCCGCCCCCGTCCCGGAGGTCCCGGTAGGCCGCGCGACCGGCGCGCAGCGCCTCCTCCCGGGCGCCGGCCCGGTAGGTCACGCCGAGCCGCGCCCAGGCGAGCACGTGCCCGCCCGCGATGTGGTGCTGCGGGGTGTCCTGCAACCACTCCTCGGCGCGCCGGTGCTCGCCGCGGCAGGCACAGATCTCGGCCGCGACCGCGCGGGCCAGGAAGCGGGCCGGGGTGCGCCGCTGGGGCGAGAGCTCGGCCTCCATCCGCCGCGCCGCCGACAGCGCCAAGTCCCACTCGCCGTCCCGGTAGGCGCTGAGGATCTCCTGGTAGTACAGGACGCTGCCGCGCGCGGGCAGGCGGTAGCCGTCGCCGAGCACGATCTCCAGCGCGGTCGCGTGGTCCGTCATCGCGCCCGCTTCGCGCAGCCGATCCGGAGCGGCCTCGTCCACCGGCGGTTGCGCGCGGTCCGTCCACAGCGACCAGGCGCGGTGGAAGGTCTCCGAGTCGCCGCCCGCCGCGTGCAGCAGCATCAGCACCTCGGGCAGCTCCGGCAGGTCCTGCGGCTCGGACTCGCGATCGGCGTCCCGGGTGAACAGCGCGTTGAACCTGTCCGCGGCCTCGTCGAACCGGCCCTCCCGGACCGCGGCGGCGAACTCCTGCAGCTCGGTGTCGAAGACCGCGCCACCCGTGAGCGCGGTGAACAACCGGGCCGGTTCCTGCGCGGGGGTGGACTGCTCGTCCTGCAGCAACGTCGTCAGCCAGCAGAGCCCGACCGCCACCAGCAGCGTCCGGCGCAACGGCTTGGCGTGATCGTCCTCGTTGGCGCCCGCGATCAGCGCCGGGACCAGCAGCCCGAGGTCCTTGGTGAGCTCGTCGTACTGGCCGAGGCTGGCGCGCAGCCGCAGCAGCTCGTCCAGCAGCGGCGGCCACCGGTCGTCCTCTTCGGACAGCTGCTGCAACGCGGCCTTGTACCAGGTCGCGGCGCGTTCCGGGGCGGCGCTGGACATCCGGTCGGCTTCCTCGATGAGCACCCGGATCGCCGCGGGCTGCCCGTTCAGGCTCTCCCCGATGTGCACCAGGTGGGAGGCGAGGCGGCTGCGGTCCACCTGACCGTTGCGCTCCAGCTTGGCGAGCATCTGCCGCGCGAGCGCGGTGTGCAGCGCGCGGGCGCGCTCCGCCCCGGAGCGGCGGCGCAGCGCCGCGGCCAGCGCGGGCACCGCGAACCGGAGCTCGCCGTGCTCGCCGATCTTCAGCACCCCGTCCTCGACCAGGGCGTCCAGCCCCCGGCCCGCGCCGTCCAGGCTGATCGCGGCGGCGGCGGTGAGCATCGGCAGCTCGTCCACCGACACCCCCTCCTGCAGCGCCAGCAGCACCGCGAGGCGCTCGGTGTCGTCCCCGTCCGCCACGACGGAGCGGACCAGGGGATGCGATTCCGGCAGCGAGATCGGCTCGTCCAGCGGGGACAGGCAGAAGTGCTGGTCCACCAGCACCAGCCGGTCCCAGGCGAGCAGGTCGTCCAGGGTGGACAGCACGGTGGCGGGATTTCCCCGCAGCGGCCCCAGGGCGGCGCGTAAGGCTTCCGGCACCGTGGGGTCCAGCTTGGTCCGGCCGTGGGTGGAGCACCAGCGCTTGAGCAGTCCGTCGAACTCCTGCTCGTCGAGCGGCCGCAGATCGATGATCTTGTCCGCGAACGGGGCCAGCTGCCCGCTCGTGGCGCGGGTGGAGACCACCACCGCGCACCCGACGGCCCGCAGCCGCTGGGCCAGCAGCGAGATGATCGAGCTGGTGGTGCTGCCGCCCTGGTCGGCGTCGTCGATCACGATGACGGTGCGGCCGCGTTCGGCGGTGACCGCGAAGACGCGCGCGAGCTCGTGCACCAGCGGCAGCGCCACCGGGTTGGGCGTCCTGTCGAGGTCGGCGCGGATCCGGGTCGCGGTGGCCAGCGCGTCCAGCAGCACCGCGTGCCAGCTCGACTCGAGCTGCTGGCGCGCGGCGTCCAGCAGCGAGTCGATCACTTGCGCGGTGCCCGCGATCGGGTCGACGGTGATCGAGCAGACGGTGGCGTCGTCGTGCCGCCAGGAGTCCGCGAGCGCCTCCAGCATGGTGGTCTTGCCCTCGCCGGGACCGCCCCGCACCAGCACGAGCGTCCCGCCGGGCGCGCGGCAGGCCTCGTCGGCCTCGGCCTGCTGATCTCGTCTGCCGGACATCGTCGAGCGTTCCCGCGCCATGGGGTCCCCTCCGGATTACCTGCTGTGGCGGTGCTTCATCGTCGAGGTGTTTTGATACTTTTGCACTAGCAGAGGATCAAGCTCTCGCGGATGAACACGCTTAGTGACCCATAGTCATCGAATCTTCGCTATCGCGCCAGTAAAGGTGTAGCCCATTATGGTTAATGTATAGCACACCGTTACTACGTGGCTCAGGCGCAGAGATCGAGCCGAGCGGAGGGAGTCACCGTGGCGGTTTACACCTCGGCCGGGTCGTCGTCGACCGGTGAGGCGGAAGCGGAGCTGTTGTTTCGCGAAGAACTGCTGGTCGAGACCACTGTGATCGGTGTTCAGGGGACGGCGCCGTTCACGCTCCTCGTCGGCGAATCCGGGGTGGGCAGCAGTTCCGTGCTGGCGGCGACGGGTCGACGGCTGGAAGCCGCGGGCTGCCGGGTGCTGCGGCTGACCGCGTCCAAGCAGGACCGGCGAACTCCTTACGGAGCGTTGTACCGCCTGCTCTCGGAGGTGGACCGCAGCGCGCCGCCGGATCAGGAGCGCGCCGCGCTGCTCGGTCTCGTGGCCAAGCTCAGCCGCGGCACCAGCCCGGAATCGCTGCGCGTGGCGGTCGAGCAGGTAGCGCTGTCCATCCGGAACGTGGTGCGGCACCTGCTGCCGGTCGCGGTGCTCGTGGACGAGGCGCAGTGGCTGGACCACGGCACGGCCTCGGTGCTGGAGCCGCTGGCCAGGAGGATCGCGGGAGCCCGGTTCGCGTTGGTGATGGCCGCGCGGGCCGATCCGATCGCGGGTGCGCTGGAGCCCGTGTGGAACCGGTTGTCCGCGCAAGGACTGCTGCGAACCCTGCCCATTCGCCCGTTCTCGAAAACGCAGAGCGAACAATTCATCGCGCAGGTCATCGGCGCGAAACCGAATGTTCACCTGATCGATGAGTTGCACGGCATCACTCGCGGAAGGCCGGCGATGCTGCTCGCCGCCATCGCCGCTTACCGGGAAGCGGGCGCGCTGGTCGTCGTCGACCACCACGCCTACCTGCTGCGCAAGCTCGGTTCGGAACTGCCGGTGGACGGCACCGAGCTGCTGGCGCCGGTGCGCGCGGCGGGGGAGGCGTCCTGGTCGGTGGCGAAGGCGATGAGCCTGCTCGCCCCGCTCGGACCCGGTGTCGTGGAGCTGATCTCCCCGGTCGTCGGCCGCACCGAGGACGAGGTGCGCGGCTCCCTCGCCGAGCTGGTGCAGCACCGCCTGCTGGCCGCCGACGAGACCGGCTGGCGCTTCCGCGTCCCGCTGATCGCGACCGCGTTGGAGCGCGCCCTCGGGCCGTACGAGCACCGCAAGTTCGCCGCCGCCGCCGTCACCGCGATCTGGGGCGGCACCGCCCACGTCGCGGACCCGACCTACCTGCCGGACCGGATGGCCGACGCGGGGGCCCTCGTGGACACGCGCCGCGCGGGCGAGGAGCTGATGGCGCACGCCGGGAGCAGGCTGATGGACCCGGACGTCGACGTCGCGCGCTGGTTGCGGGCCGTCGCGGAGCGCGTCGACGACCCGGTGCTGCGGACCGAGGCGCTGCGCAGGCACGTCCTGGCCTGCCTGGTGCGCAACGACCTGCCGGAGGTGCGCCGCAGCTCGGAGCTGCTCGTCCGCCACCACGCCGACGAGCTGTCCCCGCAGATCCTGCCGGGCACGGTGCTGGCCTACCTGATGGTGCTGGCCGCCACCGGCGATCGCGCCGAGCTCCGCCGCATCGCCCAGGGCGAGCAGCCCGTCCCCGGCGGTCCCGCGCAACGGATCGTGGCGCAGGCTTACGCGACCGGGTGGCTGGGGAACTGGCTGTCCGGGCGACGGCTGCTCGACGAGCGCACCGCCGAGCTCGCCGCGGCCGAGCCGGTGCTGGTCCAGCAGGCCGACATCTACCGGTCCGGTGCGGCCGTGATGCGGGGCGAGACCGCCGAGCTGCACCGCTTCGGCGCGGCGCTCGCCGAGGTCCCGCCCGAACCGGAAGCCCGGACGCAGTGGGTCGAAGCGGTCCAGCACCAGGTGAACCTCCTGCTGGCGCTCGGCGAGGTGCGCGCGGCGCGGCAGGTGCTGCGGCGCACCGGGATCCCGGAGGACCGGCTCCCGCTGACCGACCGGTTCCTGCTGCACCACGCCCGAGGCGAGTGGCGCGGCGCGATGGACATCGCGCGCCGCTGCATGTCCTCACCGGTGCACGCGGTGCGGCCGTTCGGCTGGGCCACCATGCACGTGCACGCCGCCCAGGTGCAGATCGACTCCGGGATGCTCAGCCGGGCCCGGAAGCTCATCGAGATCGGCAAGGACGGGCCGTTCGGCTACCTCTTCCAGTTCACCGAGGCGCTGGTGCGCCACGCGCTCGGCGAGCTCCGCGCGGCGCACGAGCACCTGCGGGCCGCGATGCACGCCGCCGACGCCGCCGAGCTCGCCTTCGGCATCGAGGTGGTGCTCGCCGAGCTCGCGCACCGGGCGCACGTCTCCGGCGGCACCGCCGAGGCGGCGACCGTGCTCAACCGGCTCGAAAGGGTCGCCGGGCGGCTCGGCACCGGCCGCGCCGAGCTGGCGCTGCTGCTGACCCGCGCGCGGCTGGACTCCGACGAGTCCGCCGCCCGCGCCGCGGTCGCGCTGTGCCGGGAGCGCGGCGAGCCCTACGAGATGGCGGTGACCCTGGGCAAGCTCGCCAGCCGCGGCTACCGGCCGTCCGAGCTGCTGCCGGAGGCGTACAAGCTCGCGGGCGAGCTGGACGCGCTGCTGCTGCGCGCCCGGTTGCGGCACGTGATGCGGCAGAACGGGGTGCCGGTGCCGGACCGCAGCGCGACGACCTCCGAGAACGAGCGCCTGCTGGCGGTGCTCGTCGCCGAGGGCCTCACCAACCGCCAGCTGGCGACGGTGTTCGCGACCACGGAGAAGAGCGTGGAGGGCAGGCTGACCCGGATGTTCGCGCGGATCGGCTACCGCTCCCGGGTGGAGCTGGCCGCCGCGATGCTCACCGGTGAGTTCGGTGGCTGAGCCACCGGTCGTGCCCGTTTCGGTCCGATCCGGTCCGCCGCCGCGGGCCGATCTGTCCGGTTCCGGGTCGCGCGGCGGTGTCCGGGCCGTTCCGGGCTCCGCGTCAAGACCCGCCTCATCAGCGAAAACGCATGGATGAGCGCGGCTTCCCGCAGGGTGGGAAAGCAGGTGAGGGAATCCCCCGAGAACCCACACCTCCGGATCCCCCTGACAGGCTGGACCAGTGGTCCCCGCGATACTCGATCGCTGAGGTGTCGCATCGAGTCGCGTACCGATGTGCTCGACGGGAGTGGAGATGCAGCAAGGTTCGGCTAGTCGTTCGCTCGGCTCGCTGGTCGCCGAATGGTGCGGGGCGCACGTCCTCGTCCGCTGCGAGGGTGAGGACCCCGCTGAGCGCGCTTTCCTGGCGCACCTGCCGTCCGCGGCGAACGAGCTGTTCCTGTCCGCGTCTCGCGGCGCGTGCGCCGACCCCGAGCTGCTGATGGCCCTTCCCGGCCTGCTGCGCCCGCTGCTGCGGGCTACCGCTGCCGCGCCGCACGCGCTGTGGCTCGGTGTCAGCGGACTCGCCGGGCGCGGGGAGGAGCTCACCTCGCTCGCGGTCGAGATGGAGCTCGACGTGGTCGCCCCGGACGGCGCCGTCTCGGGCGAGTCCGGCACCAGCGTGCACGCGGGCCGCGTCAGCGGCGGCACCGGCTGGTACCTGTTCCGCCCCGGCAGCAGGCCGTGGCTGTTCAGCACCCGCTACCCGATCCCCGCCTGGGAGCGCTGGGTCCCGATCCAGCCCGTCGCGAACCAGCAGCTGCTGGTCGACCCGGTTCCGGCCGGGTTGCTGGTGCGCGATCCGCGCAGCTCCTGGGCCGAGGTGCGGCGGGCCGCCGCGCGGGTCCCGGTGAGCGGCAAGGTGCCCAAGGTCCTGCTCGCGGGCGCTCCGCTGCCGGCACCGGACGAGGTCGCGAAGCTCCTGCAGGCGCTGCCGGAGTTCGTCCGCGCCTCGGTCGTCCTGATCCCGGTCGCCGCCGCGGCCGCGAAGCACGAGTGGCTGGTGGAGCTGTCCACCCGGCTGGGCAGGCCGGTGGTGTTCAGCACCGGCGCGGAGTTCACCGACGGACCGCGCCGCCAGCCGGTCGCCGCCGTGCTGGACGCGAGCGGGAACGAGGTGCGGCGCCCGTTCGCCAGCGCGCTGCGTCAACCGAGCAACGGCGGCGAGCAGCAGGTGGTGGGCATCGCCGAACCCCCGCCCGGTTGGCAGCGGTGCGGTCAGCGCACCTACCGGCCGGAGCAGGGCCCGAAGGTCTTCGCCGAGGTCGTCCCGTCCGGGCTCGCGCTGCGCGACGAGCAGGGCGCGCCGACGGTGGTCTCGCTGGCCGCCGCCGGTGCCTTCGACCCGGCGGGCTGGTCGCTGCACCTGGTCCCGTCCGGCGGGAAGCTCTCGGGCGCGGTGCTGGCCGGGGTGGCCGACCTGCTGGGCGGGATCGACGACAACCGCCTCCGCACGGCGGCGATCCGGGTGTGGGGCCCGCTGGATCGGGGCCCGGCCGACGACCTGCACGCGCTCGCCGAGGCCGTCGGGGTCCCGGTCAGCGTCAACGGCAGGCCCCCCGAGGGGCAGCCGGTGGCCCCGGCCCGGGAGCGGCCCGCCGCTCCCGCCGCCCTCGAACCGCTCGCCGCCCCGGTTCCGCCCGCCGCCCCGATTCCCCCCGTCTGGGTCCCGCCCGTCGGGGTGCCGCCGGTGGCCGGTGCCGAGCCCGCGGCGACCGGGACCGCACCCGCTGGATCGGAAGCTCCTTCGCCGGAACCCGCCGCCGCGCAGGCTCCCGCCGAGCAGCCTCCCGCACAGCAGCTGCCCGCCGAGCAGCCTCCCGTCGAGCAGCCCGCCGACGCGGCTCTCCCCGAGCGGCCCGCCGAGGAGGCTCCCGCCGAGCAGGCCGAGCGGCCCGCCGAGGACGTCGCTCCTGAGGACCCAGCGGACTGGGCCCGGCCCGCCACGCCCATCGCCGCGCCGATCGCGACCGTCTCCGCCGCTCCGGTGCCCACCATGTCGGGGATGCCGCAGCGATCCACGTTCGACGAGCCGGTGCTCGACGTGCCGCGCGCCGAGCCCGCCCCGGCCGGGCCCCCGCCCGCTCCCGTCGACCCCCCGAGCGCACCCGCCGATCCCGCGGCCGCCGACGACCCCGCGGCCCCGGCGTCGCCGGACGCCCCAGTCCCGCCCGCACCAGCCGAAGCCGACCAGCGCCCGGACGTGCAGGCCGGGCCCGCGCCCGAACCGCCCGCGCCGTCCGAGGTGGACGCCGAGCCGCCGGCCGTCGAGGACGGCCCCGACCAGCCGCGACCGGATCCCGAGCCGGTCGACGAGCCCGAGGTCGCCGAGCCCGAGGACGCCGAGGAGACCGACGCCGAGGATCCGGAGGAGGCGCCCGGGCCGAAGCCCGACATCCCCGCCTCGGCCCGGCTGTCGGCGCGCGATCTGCGCGACCGGCCCAGCACCGGCGGCGAGCAGACCCGGTTCACCACGGCCGCCGGACCGTCCTTCTCGGACGCGCTGGCGACGGTGAACGCGGCGATGGCCTCCTGGCCCGCGCTGCGCCAGGACGACTCGGTCGGCGCGAAGGCCGACTTCGTCGCGGTGTGCCTGTACCTTGGCCGCGGCGAGGGCGGCGCCGAGGTGGTCAACGAGGCCATCCGCGGCGGCGTGCAACCGGAGCTGGACGGGCACCTGCCGTGCCTGGTCTCCGGCATCCGGCGGCTGCCCACGCACCGGCGGCCGGTGCTGCGCCAGGGCGTGCTCAAGGACTCCGCCGAGGAGACCTCCACCCCGGGAACCCTGTTCGTGGAGCCCGGTTTCCTCAGCGCAAGCATGAACCTCGACGTGACGGTGCCCGGTGCGCTCGTGGACGTGCTGATCTGGCCGCACCGGGCCCGCCGCACCTCCGAGCTCGCGCTGAACCGGCCGATGGACGAGGTCGTGTTCCTTGCGGGGACGCGGTTCAAGACCCTCGCGGTCCGCGACCTCAACGAGCAGGAGGACGAGGACGAGGAGCGCGACGAGGACGCCGTGGCGCCGCCGAAGATGGCGGTGCTGTTCCGCGAGCTCGCCCCCGACGAGCGGGCCACCAGCACCGAGCTCGACGACCGCGACCTCGCGGCGCTGAGCAAGCTCGACCGCGCGCTGGCCCGCCGCCAGCGCGGCACGCTGCGAGTGCTGGAGGACGCCGACGCGATGACCCGGCTGACCAGCTCGATGGTCGAGACCGACCTGGCGACCGCCGGTGCCCCGCAGGAGGAGCGCCGCGACTCGCTGATCACGACTGGAGGACAGGTGGGGCACCCGTGAGGCTGAGATCGGCCGCGGCCCTGCTGCTGGCCGCCGGGATCACCGCCGGAACGGCGGCGCCCGCCGGGGCGCAGCCCTCGGTCCCGTCCATGCCCTCCGGCGAGCAGCCGTGCATCCAGGCGCCGAGCGCCCTCTACCCGGAGGAGCCCTGGGCGCAGCAGATCCTCGCGCCGGACCAGGTCTGGGACCTCACGCGCGGTGCCGGGGTCACGGTCGCGGTGGTGGACACCGGCGTGGACGCGAAGGCGCCGCAGCTGGCGGCACCGGGCGCGGTGCTTCCCGGGCAGAGCGTGATCGAGGGCGAGGGCGGCACCGCCGACGACGACTGCTTCGGGCACGGCACGTTCGTCGCGGGCATCATCGCGGCCGATCCGGTGCAGGGCACCGGGTTCGCCGGGGTCGCGCCGGACGCCACGATCCTGCCGGTGCGGGTCGCCACCGGGCTGGAGGAGGAGACCGGCGGCACCTTCTCCCCGGACGCGCTCGCGCTCGGCATCCGGCGATCGGTGGACCTCGGGGCCGACGTGATCAACGTGTCGGCCAGCACGAACTTCCCGAACCCCCAGCTCGAATCGGCCGTGCGCTACGCGGCGGAGCGGGACGTCGTGGTGGTGGCCTCGGCGGCGAACGGGGCCCAGGAGGGCGACCCCGTCACCTACCCGGCCTCCTACCCCGGGGTGATCGCGGTCGGTGCGGTCGACGTCGCCGGGGCGCACGCGAACTTCTCGCAGACCGGCGAGTTCCTGTCCGTGGTGGCGCCCGGCGTGGACGTGATCAGCATCGGACCGAACGGGCCGGGCCACTGGGAGGGCAGCGGCACCAGCTACGCGGCGCCCTTCGTGGCCGGGACCGCCGCGCTGATCCGCTCCTACCACCCGCACCTCACCGCGCCGCAGATCAAGCAGCGGCTGGAGATCACCGCCAGCCACCCGCCCACCCAGCTGCCGGATCCGGCGCTGGGCTGGGGAACGGTGAACGTGACGGCGGCGGTGGCCTCGGTGGTCAACGGCGAGGGCGGCACCGGGTCGATCGTGGTTCCGCCGGGCCCGGCGCCCGGCTACCGCGAGCCGCCGGACGAGATCGGCCCGATGCTGGCCGTGCTGTTCACGATCATGGCGGTGGTCGGGGTGGCCCTGGCGGTGCTCACCGTGCGGCTGTCCACCTCGGGCCACCGGCGCGGCTGGCAGGCCGCCCGCACCATGCGGGTGGTCACCAGGGAGAAGCCCGCCGAGGCCGAGCCCGAACCGGAACCGGCCGAAGCGAAGTAGCTCCCGGCCGCCACGACCGGACCGACGGCCCGTTCACCCGCGGAACCGGGTGGGCGGGCCGTTCGCCCGAGCGCGCCCGGCGCGGATCCCCCGCGCTCTCGTCGGACCGCGTGCCTCTCCGCGCGGCGGTGCGGGAGGAGACGCCGCACGACATCGCCCTCCCCGCCTGAGCGGGGAGGGCGATGTCGTGGGGGAATCGCGGGTCAGTCGGGGGACTTCTCGGCGGTGCCGGGGACCAGCGGCGTCTGGACCAGGCGCACCGTCCGGCGGCGGTTGACGTACTGGGCCCGGCCCGGAGGCAGCGTCCGCGGCTTGAGGTTGCCGAGGAAGCGCTCGTCCTTGGGACAGGACAGCAGCATCGCCGGGGTGCCCAGCTCCCACATCCGCCGGATCACCTGGTTGCTCATCGAACGGCTCCCGCCCGAGGTGCTCCGCGCGATGATCAGGTGCACGCCCACGTCCGCGCCGTGCGGAACCAGCGAGTTGAGCGGTTGCAGGATGCCCGCGCCCATGCCGCCCTCGGCGAGCTCGAAGTCGTCGATGATGATGAACAACCGCCCGCCCTTCCACCAGTCGCGCTTCGGCAGCCTGCTCGGCGGGATCTCCGGACCGGGGATCCGCTTCTCCAGGCCGCGCGCCGCGCTCGCGATGGAGTTGCCCAGGGCGTCGGCCCCGACGGCGTACTCGATCTGGTGCTCGGCCGGGATGGAGTCGTGCAGCTCGCGGCGGAAGTCGCCGAACATGACCCGGGCCTCGCCCGGGCCGTAGGTGGCCGCGATCGAGCGGGCGATGTGGCGCAGGATGCTGGTCTTGCCCGACTCCGCGTCCCCGTAGATGAGCAGGTGCGGGGTGGTGTCGAAGTCGTACCACTGCACGTTGAGCCCGGTGTCCTCGATGCCCAGCGGCATCCGCAGCTCCCGGCCCGGCCCGGTGCGGTTCGGCGCCGGGAGCTCCTCCGGGGCGAGCGAGACCGGCAGCATCCGCACCCGGGGCGCGGTCGGCGCCTCCGGCAGGGCCAGCGCCTCGGACAGGTCGGTGGTGGCGTCGGCGACGTCGTCGGTGCTCGGATCGCCGTCGATGCGGGGCAGCGCCGCCAGGAAGTGCAACCGGTCGGTGGTGATGCCGCGCCCGGGGATGTTCGGCACGGTCGCCGCGAGCCTGCTGTTGACCTCGGAGTCCACCGGGTCGCCGAGCCGCAGCTCGAACCGGGTGCCCAGCACGTCGCGCAGCCACGGCCGCATCTCCGCCCACCGGTTCGTGGCGATGAGCATGTGGATGCCGAAGCTGAGCCCGCGCGCCGCGAGCTCGGTGAACCGGTCCTCCAGCTCCTCGAAGTCCTGCCGGATGGTGTACCAGCCGTCCACGACGAGGAACACGTCGCCGTACGGGTCGAGGTCGGCGAACCGGCCCGCGCGGCGCGCCTTGCGGTAGGTGGCCATCGAGTCGATGTTGTGCTCGGCGAACAGCGTTTCCCGCTTGGCCAGCAGGTTCGTGACCTCCAGGACGGTGCGGGTGACGCGGTCCTTGTCCAGGCGGCTGGCGAGGCTGCCGACGTGCGGCATCTTGCCCAGCGAGGCCAGGGTGCCGCCGAAGTCGAGGCAGTAGAACTGCACCTCGGCCGCGCTGTGGGTCAGCGCCAGGGCGCTGATCATGGTGCGGAGCATGGTGCTCTTGCCGGTCTGCGGGCCGCCCACGACGGCCGCGTTGCCCCGGCTGCCCCCGAGGTCGGCGGTGAGCAGTTCGCGACGCTGCTGGGCGGGCAGGTCGATGAGGCCGACCGGCACGTGCAGGTTCGCGGTCTGCAGGTCGCCCACCGGACGCGGCCCGAGCACCGGGTGGTCCACCAGCGGCGGCAGCAGCTGGTCCAGGGTGGGGGACTTCTTCAGCGGCGGCAGCCAGACCTGGTGCGCGCGCGGCCCGAGGTCGCGGAGCCGTTCGATGAGCACGTCGAGCACGGTCTGCGAGGTCTCGTCGGCGTCCGGTTCCGGTTCGGGTTCCGGTTCGGGCAGCTTCGCGGGCTCGATGTAGTCGGTGCCGAAGGCCACCACCTGCTGCTCGGCCTCGGCCCGGGTGCTGCGCTGGCGCTTCACCCGGTACGTCCCGGAGACGAAGGCGCCCTTGAACCGGGTGAGCGTGGTGGTGTCGGGGCGCAGGTAGCCGTTGCCGGGACCGCTGGGCAGCTCGTAGGCGTCGGGGACGCCGAGGATGCTGCGGGACTCCATGGCGGAGAACGTGCGCAGACCGATCTTGTACGACAGGTGCGTCTCGATCTTGTGGATGCGGCCCTCGTCGAGCCGCTGCGAGGCGAGCAGCAGGTGCACGCCGAGGCTCCGGCCGAGCCGGCCGATCATCGCGAAGACGTCGACGAACTCGGGCTTGCTGGAGAGCATCTCGCTGAACTCGTCGACGACGATGAACAGCGCGGGCATCGGCTCCAGCTGCACGCCCTGCTGGCGGGCGGCCTCGTAGTCGCGCCGGGAGGCGTAGTTGCCCGCGGCGCGCAGGTGCTCCTGGCGCCGGTTCATCTCACCGGTCAGCGCGTCCTGCATCCGGTCGACGAGTTCGAGCTCGTCGGCGAGGTTGGTGATGACCGCGGAGGTGTGCGGGAGCTGGTCGAAGCCGAGGAACGCCGCACCGCCCTTGAAGTCGACGAGCACGAAGTTGAGCTCTTCGGAGGTGTGCGTGGTGGCGAGCGCGGCGACCAGGGTTCGCAGCAGCTCGCTCTTGCCGGAGCCGGTGGCGCCGATGCACAGGCCGTGCGGCCCGGAGCCGTCCTCGGCGGACTCCTTGATGTCCAGCTCCAGGGGGCTCCCGTTGGCCGCGATGCCGATCGGCACCCGCAGCCGGCGCTTCGCGGTCATCCGCTCGCGCCGGTACTTGGTGGGGGAGAAGGTCCGGACGTCGCCGAGGCCGAGCAGCCCCGCGAGCTCGTAGTCACCGGCCAGCGGCTCGTCGGTCTCCGTCGTCGCCTCACCGACCCGGTAGCGGGCCAGGGTCCGGGCGAGCGCGGAGACGCCGATCGTGCTCAGCACGTCGGGGCGGCACAGCGGGCTGCCCGCCGGCTTGCCGAGCCGGTCGAAGGAGACGGTGCTGACCTGCTCGGACTCCACCTCCAGGAACAGCGCGTCCGCCTTCGCCTGCCAGGGCAGCGATTCGCCGACGTCGAGCACCACCGCGTTGCGGTAGCCCTCGTCCCCGACGCGGTGGTCCTGCGGCAGCTGCACGCCGTCGAGCACGATCACCACGAGCGGTTCGTTCGGCGTCACCGGGGTGTCGGGCTCGAAGCGGGGCCGGGAGGTGAAGTCCCCGCCGCCGAGCAGGTCCTCGACCTCGGTCATGGTCTCGCCGACCAGGCGGCGCGAGCCCGCGGCGTCGCGGCCGTCGCCCTGGTTGTGCGGCAGCCACTTCAGCCAGTCCCAGTGGTCGCGCTGCTGCTCCCCGGCGCACAGCGCGACGCGCACCTCGCCGGGGGCGTGCGCGGTGACCAGCTGGGCGAGCATCGCGCGGGTCAGCCCGCGCACGGTCTCGGCGTCACCGCGGAACCTAATCTGGCTGAACCCGCGCAGGTACACGGCGATCGGCGCGTTGGACAGCGTCGTGTAGGCGCGCAGGAACCGGCGCAGCGCGTGCGCGGACAGCGGTTCCAGGTCTTCGATCGGCTTGCTGTCCGGCGGGACCAGCTTGGTGGCGGAGCGCTGCTTGCCGAGACCGATCCGCACCTCGCCGAAGTCGTCGTGCGCGGGCCGCCGCTCCCAGAGCCGGTAGCCCAGCGCCAGCGACCACAGCGAGCGCGGGTCCGGGTGGATCCAGCGCGCGGCCTTCTGCTGACCGGTCAGCGCCTTGCGCACCTGGCGGCGCAGCTGCCCGAGGTAGCGGATGTAGTCGCGGCGGAACCCGTGCAGCTTCTGCTTGTGGTTGACCGAGTTCCGCAGCAGCTGCACCAGGATCATGCCGATGGCGGAGCACATCATGATCCCGCCACCGATGTAGGACAGCACCCCCGACCCCGGGCGCACGAACATCATGACCATGGCCAGCGAGCCGAGCCCCATGGGGGCGTACATCATGACGGAGCTGATCCCGCCACCTGTGTTCTCCGGAACCGCGGGCGGCTCCTGGATCTCGATGTCCTCGCTCGGTGAGGTCGGTTTCGGTCGGCGAGAACGCCGAGCGAACAGCACCGTGCTCACGTGCTCTCCCTTGGTGAGTGGAATCCCCTGGATGTCCGCCGGGACGGACTGATCAGTAACGTCTGCGATGGCACGCGCTACGTTGCTGACCGGGTCGCGGTCTCTCAACCTGGCAGGAAAGGACCCCGGGCACCCATGGCGATTTCGGAAGAGCAGGTCCAGCATCGCACAACAGAGTCTGGGAGGCTACGGTTCGTCCTCGGCAAGAAGTCGACGGACGTCGCGCTGCCCGCTGAGGTTCCGCTGGCGGACCTGCTGCCCGCCGTCCTGCCTCAGTTCGGCGCCGAATGGGTCGAACAGGGCGCGGACCACGAGGGTTGGGTCGCCCAGCGCGTCGGCGAGGCGCCGCTGGACGAGGACCGGACGATCGCCGAACTAGGTCTCCTCGACGGCGAGACCATCTACCTCCGCCCCCGGGCGGACCAGCTCGAACCCATCGACTACGACGACCTCGTCGACGGCGTCGGCGAGCAGGTGCAGAATCACGCGGGCCGCTGGCGTCCCACCCGGACCCGCTGGTTGCTGCGGGTGCTGGGCCTGGCGACGCTGCTGCTGGGCTTCCCGCTGCTGCTGGCCGCGGGCGAGGTGGCCGCGGAGGCCGCGATCGCGGGCGGCATGACCGCGCTGCTGCTGGCCGCGGCGACGCTGGTCTCGCGCGGCGCGGCGAACCCCGTGCTGGCCACGGTGATCGCGGGCGTGGCGGTCTGCTACGCGGCGCTGAGCGGCGTGCTGCTGCTGCTCGCGCTGGACCCGGTGGCCACGCTGCCGATGATGGCCAGCTGCGCCGCGGCCGGTGCGCTGATCGCGCTGGTCGTCGGGCTGCTCGGCGTCGCCGATTCGGCGCTGCTGTTCACCACCGCCATCAGCTTCATCGTGCTGGTGGGGATCCCGGCGCTGATCGCGTCGGTGAGCCCCGCCTCCGCGCAGCAGGCCGCCTCGATCGGCCTGGTGCTGACGGTGATCCTGAGCGTCTTCATCCCCTCGTTGTCGTTCCGGCTCTCCGGCCTCACGCTGCCGCTGCTGCCGACCACGCCCTCCGAGCTGACCGAGGAGATCGAGCCGGTCCCGCAGCAGATCGTCGTCGAGCGCGGCGCCGTCACCGTGGGGTACTCGCGGGCGCTGCACCTCGGCGTCGGCGCGGCGCTGACCGCGGTGATGCTGGGTGCGCTGCTCGGCGAGGCCGACGTGTGGACCGTGGTGTTCGGCGCGGTGGTCTCGCTGCTGCTGTTCCTGCGCTCCCGGCACCCGGACGGCGCGGTGCAGCGCTGGTCGATCGTGGTCCCGGCGGCGACGGGCTTCGCCACCTGCGCGCTGCTCGTGGTGACCTGGACCGGGCCGCTCACCGCGATCCTGGCCACCTGGCTGCCCTCGCTGGCGGTGGGCGGACTGCTGCTGGTGTTCTCCGAGTACCTGCCGGGTCGCAGGCTGCGGCCCTACTGGGGTCGCGCGGTGGACATCTTCGAGTCGTTGACGGCGGTCGCGGTGCTGCCCCTGCTGCTCCAGCTCCTGCACGTGTACGCGACGATGCGAGGGCTGGCCGGCTGATGCAGTCACGCAAGGATCAGGTCCAGGCCTACTTCTTCGTCGTCGGCCGGCTGGTCGCGGCGGTCACCCACGGACGTCCGGACGCGCTGGAATCGCCGAACCGCCGGGTGAAGAACGGCACCATGTTCGGCTTCCTGGTCGCGGTGCTGCTCATGGCGGTCTTCGGGATCCTGGGCCTGTTCCTGCCCGGGGGGAACACCTCCTGGAAGCAGGCCGGTTCCATCGTGATGGACAAGGAGACCGGCGCCCAGTTCGTCTACCTGGACGGACAGCTGCACCCGGCGCTGAACTACTCCTCGGCGAAGCTGGCCTCCGGGAACACCGGCGGCAAGGTCGTGAGCATCTCGCGGGAGTCCATGGAGGGCACGCCCGTCGGCCAGCCGATCGGCATCCCCAACGCGCCCGACTCCATCCCCACGGCGGAGACGTTGAGCATCACGCCGTGGACGGTGTGCGCGCAGCCGCTGCCGCCGAACCAGATGGTCGGCGAGCCCACGATCACGCTGATGGTGGGGGCCCAGGACGGCACCGCGACCACGCACGGGCAGGGACTGCTGGTGCGCACCCCGGACGACGCGCTGCAGCTGATCTGGGAGGGCAAGCGGTACCGGGTGACCAGCCCGGCGGTGGTGGACGCCCTCGGCTACGGGGACACCACGCCGCTGGAGGTCCCCGCGTCCTGGCTGAACCCGATCCCGGCGGGACGCGACCTCGCGGTCCAGGACACCCCGGGGGCGGGGCAGCCCGGCCCGGCGATCGACGGCAGGCCCAGCCGGGTCGGCCAGGTCTACGAGGTGCGCAACCCGGCGATCGACTCCAGCCAGTTCTACCTGGTGCGGCAGGACGGCGTGACCCCGCTGAACCGGATGAGCGCCGCGCTGCTGTTCGCGGCGCCGTCCACCCGGGACGCCTACCCGGGGATGCAGGTCGCGCCGATCCCGGCGGGACCGTCCGCGATCGCCGGCGTGCCGGCTTCGCGGGGAGCCGACCTGGTCTCCGGGTTCCCCGGGGTGGTTCCGGAAACGGTGATCCCGCCCGCGGACTCGCAGCCGTGCGTGCGCTACGCGTCCTCGGCGGCCGGGAACATGAAGGTGACCCTGGAGCTGCAGCCGACCGCGCGGGTCAAGGCGGGCTCGGTCGCGACCGCGCAGCACATCGCGGGCACCGTGGCCGACAACGTCGTGCTGCCGCCCGGTGGCGGGGTGCTGGCGCGCGACCTGCCCGCGCCGGGCGCGGCGCCGGGCACCGCCTTCCTGATCACCGACGTGGGGACGAAGTTCCCGCTGGCGGACGCGAAGGTGCTCGAAACGCTGGGTTATTCGGAGCAGTCGGTGATGCAGGTCCCCACGGACCTGCTCGCCCTGCTGCCCACCGGACCCGTGCTGAGCATCGGCGGAGCCACGCAGGTGCAGTCCCCGACCTCTTGATCTTGGTGTTTGATGAGGGGAGTCCCTAGCCTGATGCGGTCAAGACCACTTTCAGGGCTGAACCCCCCGCTCGACACCTAGGTTGGTTTTCGGGATAGACCCGATATCCACAGAGCACGAGAACTGCGGCGGGCCGCCGCGGCGATTGCCAAACGGAGGCATAAGTGGCTATTGACGGCGCTCTTTTTAGCGAAGAGGAAATCCAGCAGGTCGCCGGTCGGCACGACAGCGCCCGCGAAGAGATCGAGACGCAGCTGACCCAGCTCCGCAGCCAGCTCGACGACGTGGGCAACCGCAGCCCCAACGAGATGACCAAGATGCTGGTCAACCAGTACGAGCAGGACCTCACCCGTCTGAAGGACTCGGTGCTGGCCGACCTGCAGTCCATGTCGCAGGACATGCGGTCCACCGCTGGGCAGCAGACCCAGCAGGACCAGGACAACATCAAGCCCATCAGCAGCACGCCGATCGAGGACTTCATCGGCTGATCGAGCCGACCTCGTACCGGTTCCCTCTCTAGCTGTACCTAGGAGCAGACATGTCTCAGCCGAAGACTTATGACTACGGCGCCCTCGAAGAGGCCCAGGGCTTCCTGAAGAAGGCCCTCGAGTTCGTCAGCGAGCGCGCGGGCAACCTCATGCAGGACGCCACCAACCTGCAGGAGAAGGGTTGGCAGGGTGAGTCGGCCAACGGCTACAACGCCTCGGCGCAGCGCCTGCGCGGCCGGCTCGACGGGTTCTCCCAGTACATCGAGCAGCAGAAGATGAACGTGCAGCAGGGCACCACGAACATGCAGGAGACGGACCGCACCGGCGGCAAGCGCATGGGCGCGTACAGCTGACAGGTGCAGGGCGCCTCCGCGGTCGCCGGGCCGGTCGACGAGCATCGGCCCGGCATCGCTCTCTTCTCCTCGCCGATCTCGGCGGACTCGGAACGACGCTGACCACTTCAGGTAAGAGGGTTGACCATGGCGGGAAACACCGCATTCTCCCCGGACGACATCAAGACCGCCGCCTCTGAGATCGGCAAGCTGACGGACGACATGGCGGCCTTCCAGGAGCTGAAGGCGCACTGGCCCAACGCGGGCAAGTTCCCGCTCGCCCAGTGGCTCGAGCGCGTCGTCGACGACCGCCGCAACGGCCTGGTCGCGCACGCGGAGCGGTTGAAGAACATCTTCGACAACATGGAGACCGACCTCAAGGCGATCGCCGAGGACTTCGAGAACGCCGACGGCGAGAACGCCAACAAGATCAAGGCCGAGGTCGAGGACATGCGGGGCCACATCGACACGGCCATCTCGGCCCTGGACAAGGGCACCGAGAAGGACCAGCACAACTTCGAGGAGCACCCGGACCTCGACGCCGAGGACAACGCCACCGACGGCGACGGGTACAACGACAACCTCAACGCCAAGATCTGAGGCGCGTCCGGTCGCCTCGCCCAGCGCGCAGCACCGCTTGATTCTTTCCCCGGCAACCCGGCCGCCGCGGCCGCATTCATTCCTGTGAGGACCATTCGACATGGCGGACAAACCCGACCCCGTAGTGGGCGTGTACAGCAGCTCTGCCCCGCCGTTGGACGTCAGCAGGTACTCGTCGTGGGAATCGCTGGACGAGGTGACCTCGGACATCACCGCCGACATGGGCAAGGCCGGGGAGGCCTGGTGGGAGCTCGACGGCGCCTTCCGCAAGGCCATGAACAAGCTCGACGACATCAACGAGGGCTTCAGCAAGCAGGTGAAGGCCCTGCAGGACCACATGCAGGGCGTTGCCGGTGACGCGTTCAACGATTACGCCACCGACCTGTTCAAGGAGAGCGAAGACCTCTACAACACCCTCAAGCACCAGGACTACCCGACGACGATCGGGAACATCGGTCACGCGATCAAGTCCTTCGCGAGCGACTGGTGGGACCTGGTCGACGAGGAGCAGGAGCGCCGCGAGAAGGCGATCAAGAAGATCGAGGACGTTTCCACCGAGCTGAGCCAGTCCGAATTCGACTCGAAGGTCGAAGAGGCCAAGAAGGTCAGCAAGGAAACGCTCGTCAAGGACCTGCAGAACCTGCTCACGAGCCTGGGCAACCAGTTCAACGCGCGCGGCTCCGACCTCAGTCCGCTGCACATCGCCCTCAGCCCCGCCGCGGAGAACCCCGGCAGCGAGGGCAAGGGCGACGACGAGAAGGACGGGGACAAGGACAAGGACGAGGACAAGGGCGGGGACAAGGACGAGGACAGCGACGGTTCGGGCGACGGCGACGGTTCGGGCGACGACGACTCGTCGAGCGGCTCCGGGGACGACTCCTCCGATGATGAGGACGAGGCCAAGAAGGAAGCCGACGACGCCATCGACGAGCTGACCGGCGGGGGCGAGGGCAGCGGCTCCGGCGAGGGCAGCGGCTCCGGCGATGGTTCTGGTTCTGGTTCCGACGAGTACGACAAGGGCCTCGAGGACGCCAAGGAGGCCGCCGACGACGCGATCGAGGGCCTCGAAGACCCCAGCAATTCCGACGAGTACGACAAGGGCCTCGAGGACGCGAAGAAGGCCGCCGACGACGCGATCGAGGGCCTCGAGGACGGCTCCGGTGCGGGCGGCGGCGCTGGCGACGGTGCTGGTGACGGCGCCGGTGCTGGGGACGGCGCGGGCGCTGGTGACGGTGCCGGTGACAGCGCTGGTGGCGGTGCTGGTGACGGCTCCGGGTACGACCAGGCCGCTGAGGACGCGAAGAAGGCGGCCGACGACGCGATCGACGGTCTCGGCGGTGGCTCGGGCGGCGGTGAAGGCGCCGGTGAGGGCGAGGGCGCTGGCGGCGGCGTCGGCGGCGTGCCCGGCGGCATGGGCTCCGGTTCCGGGGGCGGCAAGGGCTCCGGCGGCAAGGACTCCGGCAAGAGCGAGCGCGACAAGGCCCTGGAGGACGCGAAGAAGGCGGCCGACGACGCCATCGACGAGCTCTCGGGCTCCGGGGGCAGCGGTCCCGAGACCGAGTCCGGTGGGCCCGGCGGCGAGGGCTCCGGTGGAGAGCCGGGAGCCGTCGACGGCGAGGAGGCCAAGAAGGCGGCCTCGGACGCGATCGGCGATCTGGCCAAGGACGCGGACAACCCCGAGGCGCAGCAGCGTCTGGAGGACGCGCAGAAGGCCGCCGACGACGCGATCGGCGAGCTGACCAAGGACGGTGGCCAGCCCACCGCCGAGGAGGCCAAGAAGGCCGCGAACGACGCCATCGACGAGCTCGGCTCCCCGAACGACAGCGCCGAGCAGAAGCAGGCGATGGAGGACGCCAAGAAGGCGGCCGACGACGCCATCGACGAGCTCAGCGGCAGCGGCAGCGGCGGGCCGAACACCGAGTCCGACGGCCCCGGGGCCGGCAAGGAGCCGCTCGACGGCCAAGAGGCCAAGAAGGCCGCTTCGGACGCGATCGGCGACCTGGCCAAGGACGCGGACAACCCCGAGGCGCAGCAGCGCCTGGAGGACGCGCAGCAGGCCGCCGACGACGCCATCGAGGAGCTGACCAAGGACGGTGGCCAGCCCACCGCCGAGGAGGCCAAGAAGGCGGCGGACGAGGCGATCGACGCCCTCGGCTCGCCCGACGACAGCCCGGCCGAGAAGCAGGCCCTGGAGGACGCGAAGAAGGCCGCCGACGGGGCCATCGACGACCTCGCCGTGGCCGACACCCCGGTCAACGGCGGCGAGGCGAAGAAGGCCGCGTCCGACGCGATCGGCGATCTCGCCAAGGACCAGCAGAACCCGGACGCCCAGCAGCGGATGCAGGAGGCCCAGCAGGCGGCCGACGACGCGATCGCCGAGCTGTCCGAGAACGGCGAGCAGCCGACCGCCGAGGAGGCCAAGAAGGCCGCGGACGAGGCGATCGAGGCCCTCGGCTCACCGGACGACAACCCGGCCGAGCAGCAGGCGATGGAGGACGCGAAGCAGGCGGCCAACGACGCGATCAACGAGCTGGCCAGCCCGTCCGACGCGGGCGGCGCGCTCGGCGACGCCGAGGCGCGCAAGGCCGCCACGGACGCCATCGGCGAGCTCACCACGAAGAGCGACGACCCGGCCGCGCAGCAGCGCTTGCAGGAGGCGCAGCAGGCCGCCAACGACGCGATCGGCGAGCTCAGCCACGACGGCACGCCCCCGAGCTCGGAGGAGGCCAAGCAGGCGGCCTCCGACGCGATCGACAAGCTCGGGCAGCCCGGTGACTCCCCGGCCCAGCAGCAGGCCATGGAGGACGCCAAGAAGGCGGCCGACGACGCGATCTCCGACCTCGCCTCCGGTGGCACCGGAGGCGGTGGCGGGGGCTCCGAGCTCGACGACTTCCTCGGTGGTGGCGGTGGAAGTGGCGGGGGCGGTGCCGCGAAGGCCGCCGCGGACGACGCCATCTCCAGCCTCGGTTCCAGCGGTGGTGGCGGCGGCGGTTACGGCGGCGGCGGTTACGGTGGCGGCGACGCCCCGGGCGCCCAGTTCGACGTGGCCGCCAAGCAGGGCCTGAGCGCGCCGGGTGGCGTGGCCGCGACCGCCGGCGGTCCCGGTGGTGCTGGCGGCGGTGCCGGCGGCGGGATGGGCCCCGGCGGGATGCCGATGGGCGGCGGGATGCCGATGGGCGGTGGCATGGGCGCCGGCGCCGGTGCCGCCGGTCAGCAGAACCAGGAGCGCGAGCCGCAGATCTGGATGAAGGCGGACGACGGCGTCTGGGACGAGGACAAGGACAACCCGCCGCCGGTGCTCGGACGGAGCTGATCTCGTGGCCACCACCCCACCCCTCCCGGATGATCTGGACCAGCTGAACTTCGACCAGCTGGCCCAGCTCATCAACGAGCGCCAGCCGGAGCTGTACTACCAGCGCGCGGACGAGTTCGACCGCGCCGCGGCGCAGCTGCAACTGCTGATCGACGGCCTGCGCGCCACCATGCGCAAGCTGGAGGCCGGCATGGCCGGGTTGTCGATGGACAAGGCCGCGCAGGCGGCCGAGCACCTCGCGGCGAAGAACGAGCAGGTGCTGCAGGCGATGCAGCAGCCCGGCTACGCCGCGATGTTGCGACGCGCCGGGGACTCGCTGACCGCCGCCCAGCAGCGGCTGCGCGATCTGCAGCAGCAGCGGGCGGAGCAGAGCGACATCCCGGTGGAGGAGGTCGGTGCCGCCGATCAGGACCGCACCGAGCAGGCCCGCCAGATCATCCGTGACCTGGGGACCGCCTACGGCGACGTGGCGGGCGGGCTCACCCCGCTGCCCGGCACCGGTCCGGGCAGCACGCCGGTGGACCAGATCAGCGATGAGGGCGCCTCGGGCGAGGGCGGTGGCGCGAACGGGGAGAACGGGTTCTCCAACGCGCTGTACTACGGCCCGGACGGCACGCCGCAGGTGATGGACGCGAACGGGCAGCTCGTCCCCGCGGAGGGCACCGGTGCGGGGCCGGTCGGGGTGATGTACCGCTCGTCGGTTCCCGGCGGCACGTACGCGGACTCCACCTCGGGCGGCGGTTCGTCCCAGGGCTACGGCGGTGGCGACGGCGCGGGGGAGCGCGCCGGGAACGCCGCGCCGTGGCTGGCGGCCTCCGCGCGGGGGGCGCCGTCGGTGCTCGGCCAGTCCGGCGTCGTCGGCGGCGGCGGCGGGAGCGGGGGCTCCGAGAAGTCCGTCGGTGGCTGGCGGATGGCCTCGGCCTCGCGCTCCGGCAGCGTGCAGGACGCGGCGCCGCAGGTCCTGGGACGGCGGATGTCGGTCGCGTCGGCCACCGGTGGCCAGGAGCCGGTCGGAAAGCGGTCGAAGACCAGCCAATCCGAGCGGCCGCAGACCTCCAGCCGGGAGCCGGCCTCCGCGGGCCGGGAGGAGATCAGCACCATGAGCGCTCCCGAGGAGGGGCGCAAGGAGGCGACCGGGGACGCACCCGGTTTCCTCCAGTCGCACTTCCCCGGGCACGTGGCCGCCGCGGCCACCGGCGGCGCGGCCGCCGGAGCCACGGCGGCGGGCACGCTGCCCTCGCACTCGGCGCACGCGCCGGTGCACGCGCACGCCCAGATCCCCGCGACGGACCCCGGCGGGACACCGCCGGGCGGCAATCCGCCGGGCGGCAACCAGCCCGGCCAGCCCGCGCACGTGGCCAAGTCGGCCGCCGGGGGGCCGCCGCTGGACGCGGGGTCCTCCGGTGGGCACGGCACCACCAGCGGGCACAGCACCACCAGCGGTGGACCGCGCAGCGCCCCGACCTCCGCGCTCGAGGTCGGCCAGGTGCGCGCCCCGGGCAACACCCCGACGCTGCCCCGGCCGGGCGGGGAGTTCTCCGCGGCGATGCCGGGCAGCGGTGGGGGATTCGGGGGCGGCGGCAGCGGTCACGGCGGCGGCCCCATGCACGGTCCGATGGGCATGATGGGCGGTGCTGGTGCCGGGGCGGCCAACGACCGGCAGCAGGAGCGGCAGCCCAACGTCCCCGTCCCGGCGGACCGGGATTCCTGGGATGACGGCAACGGCGTGCTCGGCGCCGTCGGCAGGCGCTCTCGGCCCGAAGAGGACGACGGTGCGCCGAAGGAGAAGACCGGGGGCGAGGCGCACGCCCAGATCGACGAGATCATCAACGATCTCCGGGAAGAGCGGAAGATTCGATGAGCGAGACGAACCGCAACGGCATGGGCGGCTCCTTCAATGACCTCGACGCGGCGATGGCCGCGCTGGAGGAGGAGCAGCGCAAGCTGGCCCAGATCGGCGAGGTCCGGCAGAACGAGACCACGACGGTCCAGGCCAAGGACCGCTCGCTGGAGATGACCTTCGACGGCGGCGGCGAGCTGACCGAGATCAAGTTCAACGGCACGAAGTACCGGAGCATGGCCCCGGCGCAGCTCGCCCACGTGATCGTCGAGACCCTTCAGCAGGGCCGCGCGCAGGCGATGGCGAAGATGACCGATCTCATGGGCACTGACGTTCTTCCCGGAATTGATCTCGCGGGCATCGCCGCGGGTAAGGTGGATCCGAACAGCGTGATCGACGCGCTGATCTCCCCGATGCTGGACGGAATCGTGGACGACGACCGCCGCGGCACGGGCTCCCGTTCGGAGAAGGGTGGTCAGGATGGCTGAGGACTTCTACCTCGACCCGGACGGGATGCGCTCCGCCAACCAGCGGATCAAGACGGCGCACGACGAGATGGCGACGGCGTTCGACGAGTTGGAGGCGGAGCTCTCGGAGCTCTACGGCTGCTGGGGAACCGACGACGTCGGCAAGGCCTTCCAGAAGAACTACGAGGAACCCGAGGGCAACATCAAGGACGGTTCCAAGGCGCTCATCGAGGGGATCGACGAGTTCACCGGGTCGATCGACGAAGCGGTGGAGGAGTTCATCGAGGTCGACAAGCAGAACCGCGAGAACATCAACAACACCGAGTACGAGTCCTGACGGCGGTGCAGGACGTGAAACGGCCGCTCGACCACGGGATGAGGCGCGCGACCACATGAGTTGACCACCCGGGTGCCGTGGGCACCCGGGTCCGATCTGGAGGGGGTGGCATTCGGTGAGCAAGTACGAGACCACCGAGCTGCCCGACAAGCTCCAGAAGTTCTTCAAGATCACTCTCGGCATGGAGTGGCCGGAGGGCAACGAAGGCGGTCTCCGGGCGCTGCACGACGCCCTGGAGCGGTACGCCGACAAGGCCGAGGCCATGGCGTCCAAGCTGGAGTCGGCGGGCGCCGACATCGACGACTCCCTGGACGGCGAGACCGCCGACGAGACCGTCCGCTACGTCAAGACGGATCAGCCCGGCTACTGGCGCGAGCAGGCCGTGGTCGCGCGCGACCTGGCCAGCAAGGCCAACGACGCGGCAGCCGACATCCAGAAGAACAAGATCATGTTCGTCGCGATGGCCGCGATGACGCTGGCGACGGTGATCTCGCTGATCGCCTCGCTGTTCGGCGCCTTCATGGTGCCCGCGGTGCTGGCCGCCGCTCGCGTCGGAATCACCGCGCTGCTCCGCGAGCTCATCAAGCAGATCGCGTCCAACGTCGTCAAGCAGCTCACCCGGGTGCCGCAGGCGATCAAGGCGGGCGGTTGGCAGGCCGGCGCCAAGGCCGCTGGTTCGCAGGCCTGGAAGCTGGGCAAGTACCCGGCCGGCGGCGCTGCCTTCGGCGCCGGTGTGATGGGCGGCCTGGACGCGGGGATCCAGTACTTCCAGAAGGACGTGCTGGGCAACCGCGACAACATCAACAAGGAGTCCATCAAGGGGATGGTCATCGGCGGCGCCATCGGCGGCGCCGCCTCGGGTCTCGCGGCGGGTGCGGCTCGCGGGATCGGCAAGAGCATCGGCGATGTCGTCGCCAACATGAACAAGAAGATCGCCGACTTCAACAAGCGGCTCAAGCTCCCCCCGAAGGATCAGGTCCCGGAGAAGAAGCTCACCCGGGGCCAGGTCGCGTTCGGGCGGTTCACCGACGGCGTGGCCCAGATCGTCTCCGTCGCGGCGAGCAACCCGCTGGTCTACCTCGCCACCGACGACAAGCACGGCGTCGCCTCGGACGGCATGTTCGGCGCCTTCGCGCGCGGGGGTGCTGGCGGCAAGTCCGGTGGCACCGGCGGGAAGGGCGGCAGCGACGCCCCGACGATCAGCGACATCCAGGGCCCCCCGCCCCTGGAGATCCCCGATCTGGACGGCAAGGTCGGCGGTGACCGGGGCGGCGCGGACTCGGGCAAGCTGGACACCACCGGTGGGGACGGCAAGGTTTCCGGGGACCGGCGGGGCAGCGCGGACTCGACCACCTCGACCACCTCGACGCTGCCGAGCTACGAGCACGCCACGGAGGGACCGCCCTCCTACGCGGAGGCGCAGAACTCCAGCGGCCAGACGAATTCGAGCGGCCAGTCCAACTCGAGCGGGCAGTCGAACTCCAGCGGCCAGTCGAACTCGAGCGGGCAGTCGAACTCCAGCGGGCAGTCCAACTCGAGCGGCCAAGCGAACTCGTCGGACTCGTCCACCAACTCGAACTCGTCCGGCTCCCAGTCGTCGAACCAGTCGGACTCGTCGAACCAGTCCCAGTCCGGTCAGTCCGGTCAGTCGGACTCGTCGAACCAGTCCCAGTCCGGTCAGTCGGGCCAGTCGGGCCAGTCGGGCCAGTCCGGTCAGTCGGACTCGTCGAACCAGTCCCAGTCCGGTCAGTCGGGCCAGTCCGGTCAGTCCGGTCAGTCGGGCCAGTCCGGTCAGTCCGGTCAGTCGGGCCAGTCCGGTCAGTCGGACTCGTCGAACCAGTCCCAGTCGGGCCAGTCGGGCCAGTCCGGCCAGTCCACGTTCGGTCCGTCCCACTCGGTCGGCCAGCCGAGCTCCGAGCAGGGCGGCCTGGTCACCGCGAACGAGGACGGTCAGACGTCCGCGCGGGACGTCAGCACCGGCGGCACCAGGCTCGGCTCGGTGTTCACGAACACGGCCGCCTTCGCGCCGGTCATGACCGAGTCGGGCGGTTTCGGCTCGGCGGACAGCGGCGGGGGCGCCGGCGAGGTGCGCACGTCGAGCGACGGCGGCGTCTCGGGCCTCGGCCAGGACCAGTCGTCCTCCTCGCAGCAGGTCTCCTCGAACGGGTCGCCGGAGTCCAGCCAGAACCAGGCCGCGGCGGTCGTCGGTGGCACTGGCGGGGGCCAGAACTCGGGCCGTTCCGTGGTGATGGGCGACGACGTCTCGCAGCGGGCGGTCGGTGCCGACCGCGGCGGTTCCTCGCTCGGGACCTCGTTCTCGCGCGGCGGCGGTGAGACGTCGAGCAACGCGCCCGCCGCCCCGATGCGCGAGGTCCGGAGCGCGCAGTTCCCCGGTTCCGGCGAGGTGCGGACCTCCAGCGACGGCAGGGGCGCTTCCGGCGACGCCCGGACCTCGGGCGAGAAGGGTTCGGACGGGCTCAAGATCGGCCAGCCGCGGACGTCGAGCGAGAGCATCACCGGCCTCGGCCAGGACGTCCAGGCCCCGCCCGCGGCGGAGCAGCTCGCCCAGGAGCAGGTCGCGCACGAGTCCGGCTTCGCCGACTCGAACGGTCCGGTGCGCGACCAGTCGATCGCCCCGCCGGAGAGCTCGACGTCGCAGGACGGGCAGTCGCCCGTCGACTCGCGGCAGCAGGACTCCGGCGGCCGGACTCCGCTGGCCGAGGAGGTCGAGGGTGCGGCGCGGTCGTTCGACGAGATCGACCCGGTCCGTTCGGAGGACCTGCTCGACAGCACGGCCGCGCTGCTCCGCCGCTCCGGTGAGACCCCGAGCACCGTGCCCACGCCCGTGTGGGAGGCCGTCGCCTCGCACCTGGCGCAGGGCGAGCCCGGGCGCGCCGAGGAGCTGGTGCAGCGGTACGGCCAGGAGCGCGAGTCGTTCGCGAACACCGAGCTGGCCGGGGCGACCGGCCGGCCGGGCCAGTTCGACTCGACCACGCCCTCGGTGCAGGACGGCGACCGCGGCGGCGCGGAGAGCACCCGGACACCGGAGGAGTCGGCGAACGCGGATCCGGCGCGCGAATCCGGCGGTCTCGTGCGGAACTCCGAGGACGAGGCCGGGGACGCCCGGGCCCGTGACGCCGAGTCCGGTGCGCGCGACGGTGATGGTGTCGTGCGTGACGCTGAGTCCGAGGTGCGGGACGGCGACGGTGCGGTCCGGAGTTCTGAGCCGGAGGTGCGCGACGGTGAGGGCGTTGTCCGTGACGCCGAGTCCGGTGCGCGCGACGGTGATGGTGTTGTCCGTGACGCTGAGTCCGAGGTGCGGGACGGCGACGGTGCGGTCCGGAGTTCCGAGCCGGAGGTGCGCGACGGTGATGGTGTCGTCCGCGACGCGGAGACCGGTGCGCGCGACGGCGACGGTGCGGTCCGGAGTTCCGAGCCGGAGGTCCGGGACGCCGGTGGTGTCGCGCGCGACGCCGAGACCGACACCGGGAATTCCGGCGGCGCGGTCCGGGTTTCCGGCGGCGAGGTCCGGAACTCCGAGGAGGCCGTCCAGGATTCCGGCCCCGCCGCGCGGAATTCCGAGACCGAGGCCCGGGAGGGCGACGGCGTCGTCCGCGAGTCCGAGACCGAGGTGCGCGACGGCGAGGGGCTGATCGCCCCGCAGCCGGTGCACGGTGGCCAGCCCTCGGCCACCCCGGCGAGCCAGAGCACCCCGAACCAGAGCACCCCGAACCAGACCGCTCCGAGCCAGGGCACCCAGAACCAGGCCACCCCGAATCAGGGCACCCAGAACGTGCCCGGTCAGCAGCCCGCAGGCCGTCAGGCCACCCCGGCCGTCACCTCGCAGGGCGAGCCGGGCCAGGCGCGCGGCGGCGAGCAGCAGAGCAACCGGGGCGCGGACTCCCGGGGCCCGGCGACCGAGAGCACCAGCCCGCGCCGCACCGAGGACGGCCGCGCGAACGAGCGCGGTTCCCAGGTCGGCACACCGGAGCAGCGGACGGCCACCGCGACGGCGACGCCCACCACGGCCACGACCTCGCGCGGTGGCACCCCGAGCTCGAACGCCCGCGAGGGCAGGCAGGATCCGCCGCTGCCGCCGGTGTTCGCCGCGCTGCTGACCGATCCGGACCTGGTGAACGCGCCGCTTCCGGAGGCTCCGCGCGCACCGCGGGGCGGCAGGCTCAACGGTCCCCTCGAGCAGGGCGAGGCCCCGCTGCGCATCCCGCGCGCGGACGAGGCCGTCGTGAGCCTGGGGCCGCGCGGCGGCCGCTCGGTGGTGATGGGCGGGGAGGGCACCGTCGCGCGGCGCACCACCACGACCGAGCAGAACCCCGCGGCCGGCACCTCGTTCGCCCGCGACCTCCCGCTGCCGGAGGAGCTGTCGAACGCCGCTCGCACCTTCGGCAAGCTCGGCGCGAGCCGCTCGCGCGACCTGCTCGACACCGCGGCGGTGCTGCTGAGCCGCGCCGGAGAGATCCCGGGCAAGGCGCCCACCACGCTGTGGGAGGCGCTCGCGGCCCGGCTCGCGAAGGGGGAGCACGGTCGCGCGGACGAGCTCGTCCAGCGCTACATCCAGGAGAAGTCCTCGCTGGCGGGCACCGAGCTCGCCGGACGCACCGGCAGGCCGGACGGCGATGGCAGCACTCCGCTGTCCCCGGTGAGCACCAACCTGTTCAGCGAGGGCACGCAGACCCGCGACGGCGACGGCACGCAGCGCGACGACGGCACCGGCCAGGACGGCGAGGGCGCTCGGGACTCCGACGACCCGGACAGCTCGGGCGGGAAGAAGGCCGAGGACTCCGACGGCCGGAAGGACGCGCCGGAGGAGAAGAAGGACGCCGACCAGGCGAAGGACTCCGAGGACGAGTCGAAGACCCCGAAGCCGGTCGAGGAGATCTTCGAGTCGCTGCCGGACTACGTGCGCAGCGGCCAGTCGCTCGGCCCGATAGAGCAGATCGGGGCCACCCGCCGCTCGAACCTGCCGGAGGACACCCGGGCGCTGGAGTTCACCGGGCCGGACGTGGTCGCCCACCTCAACAGCCTGCTGCCCAACAGGAAGGGCAAGTGGGAGGACGTCAGCGTCGTCCAGCGCCGCGTCGACAACGCCGTCAGCTCGCTGGTCGGCACCGGGGACATCTTCACGGTGCGCAAGGGCGGCGAGTACTTCGAGCTGTTCATCCGCGCCATCCCGCAGTTCGACCAGATGAAGTCGGTGAAGCCCTCCGACGAGACCATCAAGGCGAGCGCCAAGACCGAGAAGTCGTCCTCGTACACCAGCGCGGAATCGCGGGACAAGTCGTTCTCCCCGCAGCTGGCGTTCACCTCGATCCCCGGGCTCTACATCTACCTGAACCCGACCGTGCCCGGCGGGTTCAGCGAGCAGCACCTGGCCGAGCAGAGCCAGAAGCACGGCGCGGAGCACAAGTACGCGATCAAGTCGCTGCACGACGTCGACGTGCCGATGAAGTTCGAGTTCTCCCTCCGGGACGCGAAGGACCGGACGGTCACACCGCCCGGGGCCGAGCGCGAGCTCTCCGGCGGCCGGAGCAACCAGCGGTTCGAGCCGTACACCGTGTCGGAGACGGCCGACGTGGCGATGCGGGTGCCGATCGGCCTGTCCAACGGCCGCTCCATCGGGAACGTGCTGGCCGAGGCGCACCAGAACCTCGACACCTACCACCAGTCGCCGAGCCAGCGCGCGCACCTGCGGATGGCCGAGCAGGGAGTGCACGAGCTCGGTCAGCTGGGGGAGGCGGGCAGCCGCGCGGTCCGGGACTCGGCGCCGATGGGTGTCACGGTCCACACCGGACCGCTGGGCGGTTCGTTCTTCCGCCAGGTCCAGCACCTCCTCGGCAAGCGGTTCCGCGACGAGAGCGCCGTCGACTCGCACGGCCGCCCGGTGCTGCGGGAGTTCCTGCACAAGGACAGCATCGCCGAGCGGCTGCCGGAGATGACGGTCTTCGAGGGGGCGCACCCCGAGGCGGGCTGGGTGCAGTCCGGCGAGATCTACAAGGGCCGCAACCTCTCGCTGTTCCGCTCGCACCCCGGAACGAAGATAGAGATGCGGGCGGTGGCGACCTGGATCAAGGTCGGCGACGAGCACGGCGACGTCAAGCACTCGGACTCGCGGACGATGAAGTTCGGCAGCAAGGACATCCGCACGGCCGAGCGCACGGGCGGGCTGAACGCGATCGGCGGGCCCGGTTTCGGTTGGGGCAACCTCCGGGCGGTCTTCGGGCCGAACGCCGGGTTCACCCTGGGCCACTCCCACGAGCAGAACGTCAGCCGGTCCACCGAGCTCACCGAGACCGTCGACACCACCGGCGAGACCGCCCGCTACCAGCTGGGATACAAGATCCAGGTCCGCCCGCTCGGCGGCGAGCCGGTGACGCTGGACGGAATAGTGGCCGCCGACGTGCTGGGCGACCGCGGGAAGGCCGCCGAGGCCGGACTGTTCGACGGCACCCCGCTGGCCGACGCGCACCGTCCGGAGAACTTCCGTTCCGGTGAGGAGCGCACGCACTTCCTGCCGGAGTCGGTGGAGCGCGGCCACACCTTCGTCGGCGGTCTCACCGACCTGCCCGTCGGGCGCGACCTGTTCAACGGCCTGGCGGATCTGCTGCGGGACATCCCGCTGCGCGGGAAGGTGCGCCTCGACAAGAACATGTTCGTCCGGCAGTTCGACGACGAGGCCTTCGCGAAGGGCCTCTCGGCGAAGATCGCCGACGTGCTCAAGCGCGGGCGCAACCTGGCCGACCTCCTCGCCGACGAGGAAGTCGTCAAGCAGCTGGTCCCGCACATGGTCGACGGACCGCTGCACCTGCCGCTCAAGCGCGAGTCGCTCCTCAACGACTACGTGTCGGTCGTGCGGCTGTCCCTGGACACCAGCAACATCCGGGACGGTGAGCCGGTTCGGCCGGGTGGGAGCCCCGCCGGGGGCGGCGCCCGCCTGGACGGCGACGGCACCACCGGCGGCGGCCGCTCCGGGGACGCGGAGGGACGGTCCGGGGAGGCCTCCGGCAGCAACGACCGCTCCGGCAAGGACGGCTCCGGCAAGGACGGCGGTTCGAAGGACGGTGACTCGAAGGACGGCGACGCCGCCCTCAACACCAGCCGGAAGGTCAGCGACGAGACCACGATCAAGTCCGGGCGGTTCCGCAAGCGCGGCCTGATCGGCGGCATCCAGGGCAGGCTGTACGCCGCGCTGGGCATGGGCGGCTACGTCGTCAACGGCGGTTACCGAGTGGAGGGCAACCGCACCCGGCGGCGCGCGTTCGAGTTCGGCCGGGAGACCGCGGTCGAGCGCAAGCGCGGCGGCAGCATCGCACCGGACGGCAAGCTGACCGACCACGAGCTCCGCGCGTTCCGGGCGGACTTCGAGTTCAAGGCCGAGGTCCTGTCCTACAAGCGGCCCAGCGAGGGGATGCGGCGCATCCGCCCGCAGCGGCGGGGCAGGCACGTGCCGGTCTTCCAGGAGCTCACCAAGGACTTCCCGGTCGCGCTCTCGCCGGAGGAGCGGTCCCGGCAGAAGCCGAACCCCAACGCGGTCCCCGCGATCACCAAGCGCGTCGACGCCCGCTTCGTGGTGCCGGAGAGCCTCCTCAGCGACGAGGATCCGCTGGCGGTGACGCACATGGAGGACTTCTCCCGCCCGGAAGCGCACGTCGAGCAGATCCCCGATCCGCCCGCCCCGCACCTGCTGCCCCCGGGGTCGAGCCGCAAGCTCGACGGCGCGTCGCTGGTCGGCTTCTCCGGCGGCAAGATACTGCGCGAGATGGCCACCGACCTGCTCGGCCAGGTCACCCAGAACGACCCGATCGTCCGGTTCCCGGTCCCGGAGGTCACCAGCCCGCTCGCGCACATGCTCGGCGTGGACCGCATCCAGAGCGACCCCCGGCTGTTCAGCAGGCCGCGCACCACCTCGCTGTCCTGGTCGCGGGCCCGCCGCGACCTGTCCATCGAGATGGGGACCTCGTTCAAGCCGGTGCTGGACACGGCGACCCCGGTCACCCGCAGCGAGTACGAGCAGGCCACCCGCGAGCTGACCGGCAAGGCGAGCACCGGGCGCACGACCGGCTGGAACGTCAACCACGGCGGCTACGTCGGCGCCGTGTTCATCGGGCCGATGGGCGACGGCGTGCAGACGGGCTCGCACGACGTGGACGGGCTCGGGCTCGGCGTGGTCAACCTCCAGCCCTACAGCCACTCGCGGGCCGCGGAGAGCTCCCGCTCGATGGAGAGCGGGCAGAAGCTCACCGTCGAGACCCCGCCGGAGAAGGTGTACCTGGCGCGGGTCAAGGTGCACGCCGGGATGGTCGCCGAGGCCACCTACAAGGGGAACTTCGACCCGCTGGAGTGGTTCCCCCGGGCTCGACCGCGGCGTCGCGGGCAGTACGTCGAGCTGCCGGAATCGCAGCTGATGTGGCTGACCAAGGAACAGCTCGACGAGCTCAGCCCCGGCCTGGCCGGCGAGCGCGGTGGTGCGGAGACCTCGGGGTCGACGAACGCGGAAGCCGAGACCACCGACTCCTCCGGGGAGAGCCCCAGCGGCGACCGCACCGCCGAGCTGGCCGCCCCCCACCCGGAGCCCTCGCTGCCGCTGCCGTCCGCCCTGGACCCGAGCCGCGCGGTGCGGCCGTCGTTCGGCCTCGGCGGCATCATCGACCCCGTCGACCTGGTGGACCAGCTCGGCGAGATCCGCGAGAACCTGAGCAGGGAGCTCGGCGAGGACGTCGCCGAGGCGCTGCTGCCGGACACCTCGGCGGGCAGCGCGCGCAACAACCACACCTCGCTGCAGGCACTGCTCACCGACGTGAACAACTCGGTGGAGCAGGTGCTCAACGGCGGCGAGCGCACCCAGCTGCGCTACGAGCGCCGGTTCAAGGGCAACACCTACCGGTTCACCCTGGACGCGGACTTCCAGCCCGACCGAGGCCCCGGGTCCATAGGGCACGTGGACAAGCTCAAGGTCACCAACCTGGCCACGAGCGCGCTGGAGAAGGTCCGCACTCACGGTCGGACGCTGCTGACCACGATGTTCGTGGGTCGTCTCGGGGTGCGCGCCACCGAGCTCCCGCCGAGCGACTCGCACGGCAGGCAGAACCAGGACAGGGGGATAGGAGCGGCGGGGGTGGGCATCACCCCGCAGATGCGGTGGGGCAACCGGAACCAGCAGCTCACCAACAAGGACGAGGTCGGCCACGAGCGCTCGGCGGAGACCAGCGGCCCCGTCGCCGAGCACGGCGGGCGGCTGCGGCTGAACCTCCGGGTCGCCCAGGGCGACAACCCGCCCACCCACGCGATCTCGGTGGACCGCCAGGTCTCGGTCACCAAGCTGGTGGAGGAGGCGCTGCCGGAGCCCGACGGCAGCCGCTACGGCCAGACCGCGCACAGCGGGGAGCTCACCGCCGCGCAGACGACCCCGGAGGCGCTGGACACCTGGCGCGGCGAGGGCAAGTTCACGCTGCCGACCGCGGACGCGCACTGGGGCGAGCACTTCTTCGGCAACATCGAAGAGCTGGTGGCGGCGGGGCGCGGAGCGCTGGAGGATTCCCGCGCCGACCTCCCCCGGGACATCGACGACGCGCTGGCGACCGCGATCACCGTGGCCCAGTTGTTCTCCCGGCTGCCCGACCAGATGGACGGCACCTTCACGCTCCCGCTGCCGGACCTGAACCGGACGCTGGAGTTCCACGCCCGGGTCCCGGAAACCCCGAAGTTCGCCAGCACCAGCGGATCGGTGAAGTTCGAGGGCAAGACGAAGCCGAAGGACGAGCGCACCGCCCAGGTCGAGTCCGGGCACATGATGGAGCTGCGCACGACCGAGCCCTGGGGATGGGGCGGCACCACCCAGCCCGTGGAGAAGAGCCCCTACGCGTTCGGCCAGAAGTCCGGCTACGCGGCGCGGGACCTCGTCGCGCTCTCCTCCCGAGACCCCGCCAAGCTGCTGCAGAGCGGTGAACTGCACTCGGAGGACGCGGCGCGGATGCCGATCTCCGACAAGGTCATCCACAACGAGGAGACGGTCACCAGGGCGCTGCTGAGCGGCCTGGAGTTCCGCGTGGTGGCCCGCGAAACCGGCGGCCTGCTCAACTTCGGCGAACCCAAGGTGGGCGGTCGTTCCGTCGCCTTCCGCGACGCCTTCGTCTCGCGGCTCTGGGACGACGACGCCACCGCGCGCACCGGGCACGCGATCTCGCCCGACCTGATTCAGGCCACCAAGGACCTGGCCACCAAGGGCGAGGAGTGGTCCAAGGCGGACAAGGCGCTCAAGGGAGCGCTGGAGGCCGACGGCGTCGCTGGGCCGAGCCGCACCGGGGAGACCGAGGCGGTCGCCAAGGCGCAGGCGGACGAGTCCCGGGCCCGCTCCGAGTACTCCAAGGCCAAGCGCAAGTGGGACGAGCTCACCGCGGCCGAGCACGTCCGGGACGCGCGCACCCGCGAGGAGGCCCGGCAGAGCGAGCGCCGTGCCGAGCAGGAGCGCGCCGAGCGCATCGCCAATCCCGCCTCGCAGTACCGGCTGCCGCCGATCCGCCGCGCATCGGAGGGCGACGACCTGCTCGCGGGCTGGCAGGAGGTCGTCGAGTACGGCCTGCCGAGTTCCTCGGGCAGGACAGCGCCGTCGAGCTCCTCGGGCACGCCGGCGCTGCCGCGGATCGAGGAGGAGGTCGAGCTCTCCGACCTCAGCCCGGAGACCGGTCGGGAAAGCACCGGCAACCCGCCCGCCGAGGTCCCGGCGCCGCGCCGGGAGCGGGACGCCTCCGGCGAGGACGGGCGCGAGGGCCGCGGCGAGGACGGCGGCCGCGACAGCTTCGACTTCGCCCGGGACCCGGAAGCGCAGAACTGGCGCCGGATGCTGGGCCTGGCGAATCCCGAGCAGGAGGCCGCGCGCGGACTCGGCGGAACGCTGGACGAGGTCGGCCCGCTCGGCGAGCCGGTCGAGCTGGACTCGCTGCCGGGCACCGAGCGCGAGAGCGACGCCACGCCCCCCGCTCCGGAGAACCGCCCCGGCCGCCGGGTGGCGATGGGCGGGGATCCCGCTCCGCACCGCGCGCTGGTCGACGCGCTCAACGAGGCCGCCGCCGAGCACACCCGCAGCGGCCGCGAACCCGCCCCGCGCACCGAGCTGCTCGGCCCGGACGTGTTCGGACTGCGCGCTCCCGACCCGGCCCCCGACTTCCTCGCCGGGCACGACTACTCGAACCTGCCCGCGGACCGGGTCGTCAGCCTGCTGCAGTCGCTGGACATGGCGCGTCCGCAGGGGCGCCCGACGCACGCCGAGATGGCGCCCGACGCGCTCACCCCGCAGCCGGGCTCCGTGATCACCTCGCACCGCTCCCCGGCACAGCGCGAGAACTGGGCACCCAACCCGACGGAGCCGCTGCCGGAGACGTTGGAGATGCCGCGCCTGCGGCACCACGTCTGGCTGGGCGGCCCGCTCACCGGTACGGGCAAGCCGGGATTCCACCGGGGCACCATCGGTGACTTCGCTCGGGCGCACGCCGATCAGCTGGAGACGGTGCTGTGGACCGACGTGCCGCGCTCCCAGGTCGAGCAGGCCGCCGCGCACACCGGGCCGATGAGCGCCGATCACCCGCTCGCGCAGGTCCGCGAACTGCTCGGCTGGGCGAGGTCGAACAACGTCCGCCTGGTCAACCTGGACGAGGTGTCCAGCGGGGACCGCCCGCTGCTGGGCCACGAGTTCATCGCCAACGAGCGCGCCAAGATGACCCCGGCGGGCTACGCGGGCAGCAGCGACGTCCTGCGCCCCGCCCTGGTGCACCGGTTCGGCGGGATCTACCTGGACGGCGACAACGCGCTGGTGGACCCGCAGAGCGTGTTCGACGTGGCGCTCACCAAGCCGGAGGCCTTCGCGCTGCACATCGATCTCGAGAAGGAGATCTTCAGCAACTCGGTGGTCGCGGCGCCGCGCCATCACCCGGCGATGGTCGCCTACCTCGATACCATGATCGGGAAGTACGAGAAGCCGTACTCCGAAGTGGTGGACTCGAGGCTGCGCAACGCCGCACCGGAGGCCTTCGACAACCCGAAGCTCGCGATGCGGCGCCACTCGATCTGGGAGCGGACCGGCCCGGGCAACCTCGAAGAACTCGCCGCATCCCTGGGGCACCGGGACGTGCTGGACATGCCCGGGCTCGATGGCGTCGTGGTGCAGAGCGCCGGGTCGTGGATGTACCCGGCGACCCCGCCGCCGAGGGCGTGGGACGCGGCCGCGACGCAGCGGTTCACCCAGAACGTGATTCAGACCCTGGTGCGCGGCCTGCACAACCGGCCGGGCGAGCTGATGCTCACCGAGGTCGGTGACGTGGTGAAGACCCACCCCGATCCAGATCTGATCTGGAACTCGGCGATCACCTTCCTGACCGAGCACCCGACCTTCGGGCCGATGATCGAGGGCGTCACCTTCGCTCGCCACGACTACGGCGAGCTCAACCAGCACGAGCTGCCCGACCACGCCGTCAGCCTGCTCAACGCCGACGAGGACGCCGCGTACGTCCACTACGGCGAGGTCGGCCTGCCCACCCGGATCGAGAACCCCGGGGAGCGCGGGGCGGACCCGGTGTCCATGGGCGCGGACCCGATGGACGGTCTCGTGCCGGAGGGCACCGGCACGGACCTCACCTTCGCCGACGTGCAGTTCCTGCCGCTGCCCGCGGGCAAGAGCGGGGAGTCGATCGGCGTCGCCTTCCCGCGCGGCGCGGACGAGGCCGCGTCGATGCGCAGCGCGTTCGAGAACGGCGCCGGCGACCGGTTCAAGCAGCTCTACGGGGTGCCTGCCGACGCGGACAACTACCTCGTCGCCCCGCACTTCAAGGACGGCCGCTTCACGGTCGTCGACAACGCAGGGACCACGCACCGGCTCGACCACCAGGCGATGACCAGGCTGCTGCTCAGCGCCGGTCGCCCCGGCCCGACGTGGTCGCAGAGCACCAACCTGCTGTGGTTGAGCTGCAACCTCGGCGCGCCGGAGAACTCCCGGATCGGGAACGAGCTCAACGCGCTGCTGTCCGAGGAGGTGGGCGAGCAGCGCGCGCCCGTCGGCGAGCCGGGGATGTACCCGGAAGGCGGCGTGGACCTGACCGGGAGCGCCGGGATCACCCGCCTCGGTCCGGGGGAGGAGGCCTTCCTCCCGGACTACGACCAGGTGTCCGAGCCCTCGGGTCACCGGGACGTCATGGGCGGCACCCCGCCGCCCACCGACCCGGAGCAGCTCCGGTTGCTCGGCTCCGCGCGCGACTCGCTGGCCGCCGCCCAGCGCCACCTCGCGGTGCTGCCGCCGGACGCGCTGCCGGAGGCCCGCGCGCGGGTCGCGGCCTGGCGCCAGGCCTGGACCGGCGGCCAGGTGTCCGCGCTGGACGCGGACGGGCTGCGCTCCTTCGACCAGGCCGCCCGGGACCTCGCCGGGCAGGTCCGGGAGACCCGCTTCGAGCAGCTGATGGAGCTGCACGAGCAGGCCTCCGACCGGATCGCGGACGGCGTCGAGGAGCCGAGGTTCTACGAGAACGGCGTCCCCGGCGGCGTGAGCTCCCGGCCGGGCGTGAAGATCGGGCTGGAGCTCGAGTTCCACATCCCCGAGGACGACCCCAACGCCTTCGAGAACGTGGTCACCGAGCTCGGGACCGAGCTCGACGCGAAGGGCTACCTGGAGTGGGAGCCCGAGACCGAGCTGCGCAGCGCGGAGGACACCCCGTCCCAGGAGATGCACGCCCGGGGCAAGTGGGCGATGGTCGAGGAGATCTCGGGCGTCCACGAGGTCGAGGTCATCTCGCCGATCCTGCGGCTGGACCAGCAGCCGAACATGTGGGACGACGTCGACTCGGTGCTGGACAGCATCGAGGAGAACGGCGGCAAGGCCGAGACCACCGGTGGCCACGTCAACATCAGCTTCGACCGCCCGCTCGGCGCCGCCGAGTACCTGCGGCTGGCCCAGCTGGGCAAGGCATTCGAAGCCGTGATGTACCGGCTGGGCAACTACCAGATGGGTGAGAACCAGCGGTCGCTGGGCCTGGTCGGCCCCAACCCGGTGCCGCCGGACGCCTCGAAGGTCACCACGCCCGCCGACGTGCGCGCGCTCAGCCGGGACAAGTACGACGCGATCAACTTCAGCCACGTCCGGGGCGGCCCCAGCGACCGGGTGGAGTTCCGGTTCTGGGCGGGCAGCACGAAGTCCAGCGTCTGGCAGACGCACGTCGAGCTGAGCGCCGCGATGCTGGCGGCGGCGATGGACCCGTCGATCCAGTCGCGGCTCGACGAGATGATGAAGGACCCGGAGCTGGTCGGTGTCGGCGGCGGCTCCGGGCTGCGCAACCTGATGGACTTCCTGGAGCTGCTGCCGCTGAGCCCGGAAGCCCAGGAGCAGGCCGTTCAGCTGTTCTCGCTGAACGACCCGTGGGTGGACACGGGGACGAACGACCTCTACTGGCGCACGCAGACCGTGAGCCTGCCCGACGGCGGTTTCTACTTCCCGCACGACGGCAACACGGTCGACGCCGCGGTCAAGATCGCCCGGAGCGTGCAGCCGCACCGCGACGCCGACGTGGTGATGGCCACCCTGGACTCCGAGTCCGGGAACGTGAAGCTCTGGAACGGCGAGACTCTCTCCGGCAAGGACTTCATCGACACCATCAGCTTCCGGCGGATGGGGTCGCGGAACGCGATCGCGCTGGCCATCAACGGTGTCGCCGGCGCTCCCTGGTTCTCGGAACTGGTGAACCACTTCGGCGATCTCGGCAAGCCGGTGCTGACCGCGACGAACTCGTTGCTCACCCCGGACGGCAGCCTCGTCGCGGCGACGATGCGGACCGGCTCGGACGGCAGGATGCGGCCCGGCCCGGATCCGGTCGGCTGGGTGGAGCACCGCCCGGGTGGTGCCCGCCCCACCGGGCAGTTCGACCTCGGGCACGCGATCGCCCAGGTCGTCGGCCCTCCCGCGCAGGCCCGGCGCCCGGACGTCGTCATGGGCGGCGACGAGGGGTCGCGACGCACCAGCCTCGACGAGCACTTCGCGACGCAGGACCGCGCCGACGCCGACGTCCCGCCGCCTAGCAGGGGCGACGCGGTCGACGCCCGGCAGCGCGGTGGCGCGGACAGCGCCGCGAACGACCCGGCCGCCGTCGAGCGCGTCGTGTCCGATCTCCAGGACTCGCTCGTGGAGCGCCGGAGCGAGGCGACGCCGCTGCTCGGCGAGGACCTGTTCGGCCTGTTGAGCCCGGCCTCGACCCCGGATTTCCTGACCGGGCTGGACATCCCGGGACTGGACCCCGCCAAGCTGCCGTCGCTGCTGGACGCGATGGACCTCACGCACGACGCGCCCTCGCGAATCACCGCCGACGGCCTGGAGAGCCGCCCGGACCAGGTGATCTCCGTGCCCGTCCCGGAGGAGCGGCGCAACGCTTGGGCGCCCGCCGACGGACTTCCCCCGCTGCCCGAGACCCTCGATCTGCCCAAGCTCCAGCACTCGATCTGGATGGGCAGCCCCGTGCAGGCCGCGACGAGGTCGGCGGAGGTCTTCCAGAACTACGGCTCGGCGTCCTCCCGCTTCGACGGGACCTCGGTGCTGTGGACGGACATCCCGCGTGCCGAGTTCGAGGCGGCCCGCAACTCGGAACCGCCCGCCGATGGCTCCCCCGACCCGCACGCGGGGACCCGGGAGATGCTCGGCTGGGCGCGCGACAACCGCGTCCGTCTGATCAACTTTGACGAGTACTTCCACGAGGGCAACCCGCTGCCGCTGCAGGGTTACTTCAACAGCGAGGGCCTGCGGATGTCGGGCCCCGGCTGGGCGGCCAAGAGCGACATCGGCCGGTTCGCGCTGCTGCGCGAGCTCGGCGGTTTCTACACCGACGGCGACAACCGGGTTGGCGACCTGTCCCGGGCCGAGGAGATGGTGCGCACCCAGGAAGGGTGGGCGTGGCTGTCGGAGTCCTCCAGCAAGATGGACAACGCGGCCTACGGAATGCCGCGCAGGCACCCCGCCGCCGAGGTGATGCTCGAGCTCATGGGGGAGCGCCTCGGCGCGAACCAGGAGGAGCTCTACGGGGCGCGCAACGCCGACGCCCCCAAGGAGTTCTTCCGCGAGAACAAGATGCGTCTGCGGCTCAACTCGCTGATGATGCGCACCGGGCCGGACCTGCTGTTCCAGCTGGCCGAACGGCTCGGTTACGAGAACGGCCACGGCATCCCTCGGATCCGCACCGTCCAGGTCATGTCCGCCGAGAGCTGGCTGTCCGGTCCCGAGCGCCCGCCTGCGCTGCTGGACGGTCCGGAGGCCACCGCGGACCTGACCCGCAAGGTCGTGCAGACGTTGGTCCGCGACATGCACAACCGCGAGGGCGACCTGCGGCTGACCCGGTTGAAGTCTGCGTTGAGCAAGCACGCCGATCCTGACCTGGTGCTCACCAGCGCTCTCCGCTTCATCGCGGGACACCCCGACCTGGCCGGACAGGTCCGGTCGATCACCACCACGGCCTGGGACCGCGGCGAGTTCAGCGAGGTGCCGATCCCGCAGGCGGCTCGCGATGCCTTCGTCCTCTCCGAGACCGGCCGGCAGCAGTGGCTCGCGGAGTTCCTGACCCACGCCGTCGCGCGCGGCACCGCCGACGCGGACCTCGCCGCGCGCGCTGAGGAGGGCTGGCGCGCGTCCGACGCGGAGCTGATCGAGCGGGCGGGCGACCTCTACGGTCTGGACCGGCCGATCCGGGAGGACCTCGACCTGGTCACGGCCCTGGATCGGCTCGCCGAGCCCGAGCCCTTCCAGCCCCGTCCGGGCGCGGACGCGCTGTTGCGGCTGGCCGACGAGATCGACATCCCGGCCGGGCCCCGTGAGGAGCGGTTGGCCTCGTTGCTCGACTTCGCCCGGCGCAACGAGGACGCGCTGCTCACCCGTCAGGACTTCTTCAACGCCCCGCGCGACCAGGGGCCGAGCTTCGCCGAGCCCCAGTGGCGCGAGCCCCAGTGGGATCAGCCGAGCCGGGACTCCGACTCCGACTCCGATGACGGCCTCTTCCAGCGTCCGCCCGCCGCGCGGCGTGGCTCGGACTCCGACTCCGATGACGGCCTCTTCCAGCGTCCGCCCGCCGCGCGGCGTGGCTCGGACTCCGACTCCGATGACGGCCTCTTCCAGCGTCCGCCGGATCGTGCGGGTTCGGGTGCGTCGGCGCGGCGGGATTCGGATTCGGACTCCGACGACGGCCTGTTCCAGCGTCCGCCGGGGCGCGTGGTCATGGGCGGCGACGACGTCGTGATGACCGATGTGCCCGGGGCGCCGCGGGACGAGCGCGCCCGGCTCGCCTCCGAGCTCGACGACACCGTGGCGCAGGTGCGGCGGCACCTCGACTCGATGCCCGCCGACGTGGTGCCGCGGCTGCGCGAGCGCGCCGAGCTGTGGACCGACGCGGCGGACCAGGGCGCCTTCCGCGCCGCGGCCGCCGAGCAGTTGCGTCCCCGGCTGGACGAGGCGCGGCAGCTGCTGCGCAACGTCCGGACCCAGCGCACCGCGCTGCTCGCGCAGCAGTTCTACGACGCCCGCCGCGCCGCCGCCGAAGGCGAATCCCCGGTGGAGTTCCACCTGTTCGGCGTCGAGGGCGGCCAGTCCTCCCGTGCGGACGCGCGGCTCGGGTTCGAGGTCGAGGTCGAGTTCAAGGGCGCCTCCGCCGCGTCCGAGATCGCGGAGCTCGGGCTGTCGCTGCAGGAGCAGGGCACGACCTACCACTCGCAGCCGACGAGGAAGGTCGACACCGCCGAAGCGCACGCCGCGGACAAGTGGGCGTTGGTCGAGGAACCCGACCTCGAGCACGGCGTCGAGCTGGTGTCGCCGATCATCCGCCCCGGTGACGAGGAGGCGATGCCCTGGGCCGACCTGCAGGACATGCTGGAGACCGTCCGGGACAACGGCGGTGCGGCCGGGAGCAAGACCGGCGGGCACATCAACGTCAGCTTCGAGGGCCGGGTGCTCACGCCCTCCGAGTACGTGCGGCTGGCGCAGCTCACCAAGGCCTTCGAATCCACGCTGTACCGGCTGGGCAACCACCCGGGCGACGTCGGGCACCGCAACACCTTCCAGGTGGGGCCGAACCCGCTGCCGATCGACCCGGCATCGGACCTGACCTACGCCGACGTCCGCGAGCTCAACCACGAGCGCGAGGAAGCGGTCAACTACGGCAACGTCGACGGCGGACCGGGGGACCGGGTGGAGTTCCGCTTCTGGGCGGGCAGCACCGATCCGGCGTTCTGGCAGGTGCGCGCCGAGCTGAGCCTGGCGATGCTGGCCGCCGCGCAGGACCCCTCGATCCACGCCCGCCTGGACGAGCTGATGGCGGAGCCGCAGCTGCTCGGGCGGAGCTCGGCGGATGTGCCGGACCTGCTGAACCTGCTGGAACTGCTGCCGATGAGCCCGGAGGCGCAGCAGCAGGCGGTGCAGCTGTTCGCGGCGACCGAACCGTGGGAGAACACCGGCACCAACGACACCCGGCTGCGCACCCAGACCGTCGGGATGCCCGCCGGCGGGCTGCGGTTCCCGACCCCCGGCACCTCGATCGCCGAGGCCGTCGAGACCTCGCGGCGGACCATCACCCCCGAGGGCGCCGACCTCGTGGTCGTGGAGCAGGCGCCCGGCGGCACCGGGGTGCGGCTCTGGGACGGCAGCACGCTGCCCCCCGCGGAGTTCATCGCCGCCGTGGAAGCCCGGGTCATGCACCGCGAGGACGTCTCGATGCTCGTGCTCGCCTCCACCGGCGGCAGCCGCGCCCCGTGGCTGGCGCAGCTGGTGGACAGGCTCGACATCCCGGTGCTGACCACCGAGTCCGCCGTGGCGCAGGGCCACGACGGCTGGATCACGGCCGTCGACCCGGTGGTCGACCCGAACACCGGTGCGGTGCACCACCGCCCCTCCACCGACGGCTGGGTGCTGCACGAGAAGGGCGGGATCACCCGGCCCAGCGGCCAGTTCGACCTGGCGCTGGCCGTCGCCTCCCTCGAACCCGACAGCTCCCGCCACTCCGACGAGGACAGCTCGATGGTGTCGTCGGAGGACGAGGGCTCCCGGGCCGGTGACCCCGAGGGCGAGCGCAGCCTCGTCATGGGCGACGAGGACGCCGCGATGCCGGACCTCTCCGGCCTGCCGCCCGCCGACGAGCGCACCCAGCTGATCGACCGGCTGGGGACGACCGTTCCGCAGCTGCGGCGGCACCTCGACTCGCTGCCCCCGGACGCCCTGCCGAACAACGTGCTGCCGCAGCTGCGCCAGCGCGCCGCCGCCTGGGAGCAGGGGCTGAACTCCCAGGCCTTCGCGAACGCCGACCTGGACCGGTTGCGCGAGCGGGTCCAGCAGTCCGAGCAGCTGCTGCAGAACGTGCGCGGCGCGCGGGCCCGCTCGATGGTGCAGCAGTTCCAGCAGGCCCAGGCCACCGCGCGGTCCGGGGCGTCCCCGGTCCAGTTCCACCAGCAGGGCGTCGCGGGCGGAGCGTCCTCGCGGCCGGACCTGCGGGTCGGGCTGGAGGTCGAGTTCCAGTTCCGCGGCGACAACTACAACGCCCGGGTCGGCTCCCTCGGCAACACCCTCTGGCAGCGGGGACTGCTCGCAACACCGGCCATGCTCGACAAGGGCGACACCGCCGGGTCGCACTCGGCGGGCAGGTGGGCGATGGTCGAGGAGCACGCGCACGACCAGGGCGTCGAGATCGTCTCGCCGATCCTGCGGCCCGGCGCGCCCGACAGCGAGGCCTGGACCCAGCTGGACGCGCTGCTCGACACCGTTCGCCAGGACCCGCACCAGGGCGACGCGGCGCGCACCGGCGGGCACGTGAACCTCAGCTTCGACCGGCACATGACGCCCGCCGAGCACGTGCGGCTGGCCCAGCTGATGAAGGTCCACGAGTCCGTCCTCTACCGGCTCGGCAACCACCCCGGCGGCTCCTCGCACCGCGACACCAACCAGGTCGGCCCGAACCCGTTGCCGCTGGACCCGCGGTCCGAGCCCACCTTCGCCGACCTCCAGGAGCTCAACTGGGGGCGCGAGGACGCGATCAACTTCCTCAACGTCGAGGGCACCCCGCAGGACCGCGTCGAGTTCCGGTTCTGGGCGGGCAGCACCGACCCCGCCCACTGGCAGGCCCACGTCGAGATCAGCGCCGCGATGCTGGCCGCCGCGCAGGACCCGTCGATCCACCCGCGCCTGGACGCGATGATCGCCGACCCGAACCTGCTCGGGCGCGGGCCCGCCGAGCTGCCGGACCTGTTGAACCTGCTGGAAATGCTGCCGATGAGCCCGGAGGCGCAGCAGCAGGCGGTGCAGCTGTTCGCGGCGACCGAACCGTGGCAGGGCTCGGCCGCCGACGACCGGAGCTTCCGCGCGCAGTCGATCAGCCTGGGCGAGGGCGGGATGTACTTCCCCGGCCCGAACACCCCGACGCCGGACGCGGTCACCAGCGCCCGCGGGGTCGTCCTCCCGGAGGGCGCGAATCTGCTCGTGGCGGAGCTGACGGCCGACCGCTCCGGTGTCTCCCTGTGGAACGGGGGCGCCGCCACCCCGGCCGCCTTCGCCGACGGCATCACGGTCCGGCGCGGCATCGGCATCGAGCGGCCGGTGGTCTTCGCGGCCTCCGGCGGCGGCCTCTCCCCGGTGCTCGCGAGTGTCGTCCAGGAGGCGTACCACCCGGTGCTGGCCACCAGCAGCGATGTCGTGCGGACCGCCGACGGCAGGCTGCTGGCCGGCCGGATGGCCCCCGGGCCGGACGGCAGGCTGGTCTTCCAGGCCGATCCCGCCGGCTGGCAGGTGCACCGGCGCGGTGAGCAGACCTGGTCCACCGGCGAGGCCGACATGACCGCCGCGGTGGACGTGCTCTACGACAGCGGCCGCTACGACCCGGAGGCCTCGCCCGAGGCGAGCATGGAGATGGGCGGCGACCGGGCCGCTGCCGCCGAGGCGCCCCCCCGGGGCAAGGACCTCACCTTCAACGACGTCGAGATCGTGCCGCTGCCCGCGGGCAAGGACGGGGAACCGATCGGCGTCGGGTTCCCGCGCAGCGATCTCGAAGCCGAGATCATGCGCAACGCCTTCGAGAACGGTGCGGCCGGGGAGACGGCGCGGCTCTACGGCGCACCCGCCGACGGCGACAACTACGTCGTCGCCCCGCACTTCAAGGACGGCCGCTTCACCGTCCGGGACAAGGCGGGCGTGCTGCACCAGCTCGACGAGGGCGAGATGACCAGGCTGCTGCTCAGCGCCGGTCGCCCCGGCCCGGCGTGGTCGCAGGACACCAACCTGCTGTGGCTGAGCTGCCGCCTGGGTGCCGAGGGGAACTCGCCGGTCGGCGCCGGGCTGCACGATTTGCTGGCCGGGGAGGTCGGGCAGCAGTACGCCCCGCACGGCAGGCCGGAGCTCTTCGAGGGCGGCGGCGCGCGTCTGCTCGGCTCGCAGGACATCTCCCGCTTCGACGACCCGGAGGGCACCCGCGGCCCCGGCGATCCGGACTCCGCGGACCTGCTCGCCCCGGAGAACGAGCGCAGCGTGCGGATGGTCGACGAGTCCCCGGGCAGGCTCGACTCCCTGGCGTGGAAGTCGGCGGCGATCCGGCGGCACCTGGACGCGCTGCCGCCGGAGGCGCTGCCGGAGGTCCGCGAGCAGGTGGCCGGGTGGCCGCAGTCGTTGACCGCGTTGAACTCGTTGTCCGACGCGGCGTTGGGGTCTTTCGAGCGGGCGACGAACGGGTTGCTCGATCAGCTCCGGCAGCAGCGGGCCCGCTCCGTCGCTGATCTGGTGCGCGGCACCGAGGCGGCTCGCGCCGACGGTGTGCGGGAGCCGAGCTTCCACGTCGGTGGCGTTCCGGGGGGTGTGAGCTCGCGTCCTGGCGTGAAGGTCGGCCTGGAGGTGGAGTTCAAGTTCGTCGGCACGGACCACGAGGGCGCCACGGCGAAGGTCACCCAGCTCGGCACCCGGTTGGAGGAGGCCGGGCACTCCGAGTGGCACCCGAACGCCCCGGACCCGGACGAGCCGTCGTCGCCGATGAGCGTGGACTCCGACACGGACTCCGAGTACCAGGACTCCTCGCGGTGGAACGACAGCGAGCCCGACCTCGAGTCGAACGTGCTGACCGTGCTGACCGACCCGAACGACGGACTCGTGGCGCAGCTGCACGAGCGGGACAAGTGGGCGATGGTGCAGGAGAGCGCCCACGACTACGGCGCCGAGCTGATCTCGCCGATCCTGCGCCAGGATGAGCGGCCGGAGATGTGGGCCGAGCTCGACTCGATCTTGCGTGAGGTGGAGTCGGTCGGGGGCAACGCCGACAGCACCGGCGGTCACGTCAACATGAGCTTCGAGCAGCCGTTGACCCCTCGGGAGCACGTGCGGCTCGCGCAGCTGGCGAAGGGCTTCGAGGCGGTGCTCTACCGGCTGGGCAACCACGTCGGTGGCGGTCAGCGGGCGATGCACATGGTCGGCCCGAACCCGATCCCCCCGGACCCGGCCAAGATCACCACTTCGGACCAGGCCCGGAGGCTGAACCGGGACCGCTACGAGGCGATGAACTTCGCGCACGTCGCGGGCCGGGCGAGCGATCGGGTGGAGTTCCGGTTCTGGTCCAGCAGCACGAAGGCGAGCGTGTGGCAGGCGCACGTCGAGATCAGCGCGGCGATGCTGGCGGCGGCCAAGGACCCGTCGATCCAGCCGCGCCTGGACGAGCTGCTGCGCTCGCCCAAGCTGGTCGGCAGGGGGAGCGGCGACGGGGTCCTGGACCTGGTGGAGTTCCTCGAACTGCTGCCGATGAGCCCGGAGTCCCAGCGGCAGGCCGTCGAGCTGTTCGCGCTCAACGACCCCTGGCGCCCGACCGGCGAGAACGACACCCACCGGCGGGTCCAGACGGTCAGCACCCCGGACGGCGGGCTGATGTTCCCGTCGCCGCGGTTCTCCACCGAGGCCGCGGTCCAGGCCGCCCGCGAGCTGCACCCCTACCCCGACGTCGACCTGGTGATGGGGGAGCTGGACGCGCAGGGCAAGAACCTCCAGCTGTGGAACGGCGAGGTCATGTCCGGGCCCGACCTCATCGAGACGATGGGGATGCGGCGGTTCGGCGCCCGGCACGGCATCGTGATGGCGATCTCCGGGGTGAGCCGGGCGGACTGGTTCCGGGACATCTTCGAGCCCGCCAACTTCCAGGACGAGGCCGTGCTGGCGGCCACGCACGTCGTCCGGTCCCCCGACGGCAGGCTCTTCGCGGCGAACGTCGTGCAGGGTCCCGACGGCAGGTTGCGGGTGCAGCCCGACCCGCAGGGCTGGGTCATGCACGGCGACTACGCGGTCGACGCGACGCACAAGGCCGACCTCGGCGACGCCATCAAGGTGATGCAGCAGCGGCTCGGCCTCGACCAGCCGCAGACCGGTCCCGGCCACGCCGAGCAGACCGGCCCGGCGGGCGGCGACCGCAGCGTCGTCATGGGCGACGACCCGGCCCCCGCCGTGCCCGCCGAGCTCGCGCCGCTGGTGGACCAGGTGCGGCGCACCACGAGCTCGCTGGAGCGCAACCTGCGGGCCGCCCCCGACGAGCCCCGCTACCAGGCCGCGCGGGAGCGGCTCGCGTCCTGGCAGGAGGCGCTGCGCAGCGAGGAACTGTCGCGCGCGACCCCGGACCAGCTGCGCGCCTCCGAGGTGCAGGCCCGGCAGCTGCTGGACCAGGTCCGCACCGACCGCACCGCGCGGTTGGAGAGCATCGCCGCCGAGGCCCAGGCCTACGCGGACGTGGGCGTCTCGCCGATCGCGTTCCACCCCGAGGGCATCCCGGGTGGGGTGACCTCCCGTCCGGGCACGAAGCTCGGCCTGGAAGTCGAGTTCACCTTCGACCTGGCCGGGTTCGGGCGGCGCGTGCGCGGCCTGTTCGCGGACCTGAAGAACGGCGGGCACACCAGCCAGGCAGGCACGGGCTACCCGCTGCCCGACCAGTCCGCCGACTCGGTCCGGGACGCGAACGCGGCGGGCACCTGGGCGATGGCCTTGGAGGCGTCCGACGACGGCGGGGTCGAGCTGATCTCGCCGATCCTGCGCCCCGGCGCCGACCCCGGTACCTGGAGCGACCTGGCGGACGTGCTCGCGCTCGCCCGGAACCACGGCGGGAGCGCCCGGACCACCGGCGGGCACGTGAACCTGAGCTTCGACGAGCCGCTGACCCCGCAGCAGTACGTGCGGCTCGCGCAGCTGTCCACCGGCTTCGAGTCGCTGCTGTTCCGGTTGGCCAGCGACCCGAGCGGCTCGCGCAAGCTCGACTACGTCGGACCGAACCCGTTGCCGGTCGACCCGGCCTCCGTCTCGACCCCGCAGGACCTGCGCGTGCTCAACCGCGGCACGGTGGGCGAGTCCCGGTACGACGCGATCAACTACGAGCACGTCCGGGGCGAGGCCACCGACCGGGTCGAGATGCGGCTGTGGGCGGGCAGCCTCGCCGAGGCCGAGTGGCAGGTGCGCGCCGAGCTCAGCGCCGCGATGCTGGCCGCCGCGCAGGATCCGTCGATCTACCGGCGCCTCGACGAGCTGATGTCCAAGCCCGCGCTGCTGGCCAAGGGTGATGCGGATCTGGCCCAGCTCCAGGACTTCCTGGAGCTGCTGCCGCTGAGCCCCGAATCCGAGGCGCAGATCGTCCAGCTGTTCTCCTGGACCAAGCCGTGGGACCTGGACGGCTCGAACGACACCCACGACCGCGCGCAGAGCATCGCGCTGCCGCAGGGCGGGCTGTTCTTCCCGAACCCGCGCAACTCGGTGCCGTCGGTCATGGAGGTCGTGCGGCGGCTGCCGCACCTGCCCGACGGCGCGGACCTGGTGATGGCCACCCTCGTCGGGGACAACCCCAACCTGGTGCAGCTCTGGGACGGCGAAACGATCGACGGCCACCAGTTCACCGACGTGCTGAGCGCACGCCGCATCGGTGGGGAGAACCCCATCGCGCTGGCCATCTCCGGCGTCATCCAGAGCGACCCGGACATCGAGGCCGACGGCCCGAACCCGCACGCCGACGACCTGGAAGCCGAGTGGGTCGCGGACTTGGCCGTGGAGAACACCGTCTACGTCGCCTCGAAGGTGGCGTTGACCCGGGACGGCAGGATGCTCGCGGTCCGCGACGTGCTCCGCACCGACGACGGGACCATCCGGTTCGTCGAGGACCCGCGCGGCTGGATGGTGCTGGACGACGGCCTTCCCTACGCCACCGGGGAGGCGGACCTCGCCACGGCGCTGCTCGTCGAGCGGGACGCCCAGGGAGAGGCGAGTTCCGAGCACGGCAGCGGTGACTCCGGTCGCCGGGACGGCGATTCCGACGTCGAGATGGACGGCGGTTCCTCGGGCCGGCCCGAGGAACCGGACAGCGACCTCGACGCCGAGGGCGAGACCGACGTCGACATGCTCGACGCCGAGAGCCAGGGCTCGCGCAGCGATGAGGACGCCGGGAGCGAACTCGACTGGGATCCCGCCGAGTTCGGCGGTCGCCCGGCCCAGCAGCAGCAGCCCCAGCAGTTCGCGCCCGCGTCGAAGCCGGGCGACCTCCCGGCGTCCCCGTACCCGCAGGGCGACCTGTTCGCCGATTCCCACCTCGACTCGTTCGGCGAGGAGTTCTGGAACCGGTTCGCGGAATCCGACCCGCTCGGCGAGGAGTTCTGGAACCAGTTCGACGACCTGGCGTCCGCCGGGCACCTCCTCGACTTCGGCGACTTCGCCACGGCGGAGGACGGGACTTCGCGGACCGGGGGACCGGGCGAGACCGCCGAGGCCGAGTCGGCTCCGGTGACCTACTGGGCGGCCCTGCTGGTCCCGGACGACGACGGCGCCCTGCCGCAGGACTCCCTCCGCGAGCTGCACGCGGAGACCGCCCGCACGCTGGCCGCCGAGCTGCTGGAAGCCGCCGACGGCGGGCGCCCCCCGTTCGAGATCCAGATCAGCTCGTGGAGCACGGAGCAGAACCCGGCCGTCAACGCCGCGCGGAGCAAGGAGGTCGAGACCCGGCTCACCGCCGCCCTGGAGGCCGAGCTGGCCGCCGCCCAGCCGGGCGTGCCCGCGGCGCAGCGCCGGACCCTGCACGGCCTCGGCGTCCCGCTGGTGGTCAAGAGCGACTACTCGCTGCTGGACTCGATCTCGGTGCTGACGGCGCCGGTCACCGACTATTCCGCGCAGTGGGAAGGGAAGCCCGAGCCCGCGCCCGAGGACCAGGCCTGGCGGCACGCGACGGCGACCCGCGCCAGCTGGTTCGACCGGCAGTGGGGCAGGGTGGATCCCGCCGAGCTGGACGCGCTGCGGCGGCCGATCCCGGACGGCGTCGTGAGCACGGAGTCCCCGGCGCCGCGGATGACCTACGGGCAGTTCTTCGGCGGCCCCGTGCGCTACGAGTTCCAGCGCATCGAGGTCGCACCCGGCCGTTTCGTGCAGGAGTTCACCTTCCGCCCCTACGTGGACGCCGAGAGCGTCCTCGCGCCGCCCCGCGAGCGCGCGCGTCACGACACGACGATGCTCGATCTGAAGGAGCAGGAGCGCGCGACCGCCGAGGTGCTGGTGGGGCTGCACGAGCCGAACTCCGAGTTCGCCGAGAGCGCACGGGCTCAGCTGCGCGCGGCGGAGGCAGAGCTCCCGGGGCTGCGGGCGAAGGCCGACGCCTCGGCCGCGGAGCTCGCGCGCCAGGAGCGGCGCGTGGAGGACGTCAAGGACCGGGTCCGCAAGGACCTGGCCGAGCACCCCCTGCAGGGCTCGCGGATGGCGTTCTCCGGCGATCAGTTCCACGCCAGGGTCGAGTTCGCGCAGGACGCGCAGTCCGGCCTCGCCACGGTGCGGCTCGGCGAGCTGGCCCGGGCCTCCCAGAGCTCCTGGGGCATGGCGAGCTCGGGCCGGGCGATGACGCACGAGATCTTCCACTTCTTCGGCCTCTACGACGAGTACGGCTCGCCCCGGGAGTTCGAGGTCGGCAGCCGGGAGTTCGAGGGCGAGAAGATCCCGGAGTACAAGGTCAAGGCCGTCCTGAACCCCGACATGCTCATCGAGCAGCGGAGGACGGCCCTCGAGGAGGCCGAGCGGAAGCTGGCCGCGGCGCGGCACGCCCTCGAACTCGACGAGCAGAACCGCGACGCGCTGACCAGCCTCACCGACGAGCACGGCGCTCCGATGTTCGACGGCGCCGCCCTGGATCGGCAGGTGGAGAGCTCCCAGCGAGAGGTGCGGCGCCTCGACGCCGAAGCCGAGCGGGCCCGCCAGCGGGTGACCGACATCGACCAGGACCTCGCGGCACTGCGCGAGCGCTCGTCCCAGGGCGTCCGGGAGCTGTTCGACCCGAGCCGGATGCCCCGGCGCGCCCGGTACGCCGTGGAGGTCGAGTTCGTCGACCACCCCTTCTTCGCCCACCACTCCTTCATGGTCAGCGACGCCGAGGGCGTGGCCGCCCACGACTCGGAGACCTGGGGCAGCGCCGACACCCCGGCGGCCTCGGCCCGCCGCATCGCCGCGCACCTCGGGGTGAACCCGAGGGTCTTCTCCGCGCAGCGCGACAGCGAACCGATCGCCGCGGGCTGGTACCCCGTCGACGGACGCCTGGCGTTCAACCGCCCCGACCAGCCGATGCCGACGGACATCGCCACCGGTAAGCCGCACGAGCGCCGCAACCGCGACATCGACGACCAGGGGCTGATGGGCCAGCACGAGGGTGACTTGCTGCCCCGCCACCTGTGGCGGATCGAGCAGCTGGCCCGCGAGGCGGGCATGCGTCCCGATGTCGTGCAGCCCGGGCCGGAGCGGGTCTCGCGGCGTCTCGACTTCCTGCTCGGCAAGGACGAGGTGGATCCGGCTCCGGTGCTGGCCGAGCTGCGCACCCTGATCGGCAACCAGGCGGGGATCGACGCCGTGCGGGCGCGGTTCGGCCAAGACGGCACGCCCTCGCTCGACGAGCGGCTCCAGGACAAGCTGGTGGGCCCGGACGCGCAGCGCGCCGAGCGCTACCTCAGCGGCCGCTCCCGCGAGATGGTCGAGTTCGAGGACTACCTCGAGTCCGCGCCGCCGCTGACCGACTCGGAGCTGGAGGCGTTGAGCCTCCCCGCGCTCGACTTCAGGTCGCTCACGTCCGGGTCGCTGGACTTCAGCGCCCTGGACGGATTCGGCGGGATGGGCGAGCGCTCCGACGCCCCCGACCTCACCGCGCTGTTCAGCGTCCCGGAACTCGACGAGTCCGCGAACCTCGGGAACCTGGACTTCAGCGCCCTGGACGGATTCGGGAAGACCCCCGACCTCGCGAACCCGGCCGATTTCGGGAACCTGGACTTCGGAAACCCGGACTTCGCCAACCTTGCGGACTTCGGGAATCCGGCTGGCTTCGCCAACCCGGCGGACTTCGGGAACCCGGCTGGCTTCGCCAACCCTGCGGACTTCGGGAACCTCGACTTCGCCAACCCGCTGGGGTCGGACCCGATGCCGGGGCTCGACTTCAGCGCCCCGACCCACGGCGGTGTCGTCGCCGGAGACCCGTTCGTCGCGTTCGGCGAGCTGCCGCCCGCGGATCCCGCGCTGCTGGCGATGTTCGACGGCGGCGTCGAGCCCGGTCCGGCCACGATGCCCGAGGCCCCCGCCGAAGGCGGCGCGGAGCACGGGGCCACGCAGCAGGCGCCGCCGCCGCAGCAGGCCGTCGATCCGCGTTTGCTGGAGTCGGGTGGGGCGCGTTCGGGTGTGTCGGCTGAGTTGCGGGCGCGGTTGGACGCGGCGCCGGTGGTGCAGCGTGGTCGGGTCCGGGAGTTGCCGGGCGGTGATGCGGTGCAGCGGTCGGCGTTCGAGGTGCGTCGGGCGTTGTCCGAGGACGGTGTGCTGGTCAGCGAGGCCACGATCCGCATCGGACAGGGCGGTGCGGTCTCCCGCGCCGCGGCCGACGCGGACTGGGCCCAGCTGGTGCGGTCGGTGGACCAGCGGTTCAACCGGCCGAACCTGGTGCTGCCCAACGGTGATCTGCTCCGGGTTCGCGTGCTGCGCGCCGCGCCGGGGGAGACGCCGCACCACTCGGTGACCTTGAGCGCGACGGGCCGTCCGAACCAGACCAGTTGGGTGCTGGGCGACCCGATGCGGCTGCACGCGGTCGGCGGGATGCTCGGCCTGCCCGTCGAGCCCGGCGTCCGGGGCAGCCTGATGGGCGTTCCCGATGGTCCCGGTGGCGGTCTCCTGCGCCCCCGGCACGTCGAGATCGTCGGTCAGCACATCGGCGACGTCCCCGCGCACGCACCCGAGTTCGTGGAGCCGCGCCTCGTCGAGAGCCAGGGGCCGGCGACGCGGCTGCGCGCGGCGGCCGAACTGCTGCGCAGGCACCTGGGCACCGTTTCGGATCGCTTCCCCGCCGAGCGGCTGGCGCAGTTCGCCCGGCTGATCCGCGCCGCCGAGACGCCCTCCTTCGCCGGCGCCCCGCTGCACGGGTTGCGGGGCGCCGCCGACCAGGCGGAGCAGTTCGCGCGGGAGGTTCGCGAAGCGGCCGC
>NZ_JBJZOI010000030.1:0-63542 GCF_047200635.1 Saccharopolyspora antibiotica
CCCCTCTCCTTCTCTTTTTTTCCTCCCCCCCCCCCAGCAGCCGGTGGCTCGTGGTCTCACTCCTCCCGGGCGGGTCGCGCCTCGGGCGGCAGGACACCCCAGTCGATGAGCTGTTCGGTGAGCTCGCCGGGGGTCATGTCGTAGATGATGGCGAGGGATCGCAGGTCCTCGGTCCGGATGGACAGCACCTTGCCGTTGTAGTCGCCGCGCTGGCTCTGGATGGTCGCCGCGTACCGCGCGAGAGGCCCGACCTTCTCGGCGGGCAACTGCTGCAACCGCTCCAGGTTGATCACGACCTTGGTGGCCGGTTCGGCGCCGGAGGGCACCCGCCCTTCCGGGAGTAGCTCCGCGACCGGAACACCGTAGAAGTCGGCCAGTTCGGCGAGCTTCTGCACGGTGACCGCTCGGTCGCCACGTTCATAGGACCCGACGACCACGGCCTTCCACCGCCCGCCTGACTTCTGCTCGACGCCGTGCAGCGAGAGACCCTGCTGCTGGCGGATAGCGCGGAGCTTGCCGCCCAGCGCCTTGGCGTAGTCGCCCATGTGGCGTTTCTCCGTTTCATTCGCCCCGTCAGCCTAGATCGGTTGCCGGGGAGGAAAGCTCAGATTGATACGGAGAGTAATGTTCGCTCGCAAGTGTCACTAGGTCAAGTTGGTCTTCGTGTGGCGCTGGGGCGAGTACTCACACACCACCCGGACGATTGACCTGGTGACGCTGATAGCGTACAAGGCGAGCACGGCTCGTCCGCGTGGGCGTGTCGATGTTCGCACCGGAGGGCGGGTGCACGCGCACCGCGTCCACTGGGGAATCAACCATCCTTTAAGGACCCGTCCAGTGAGGCGGGGAAGGAGGCACACCCGTGGCGTCACGCCGGCAGGCGGGCGCGACGGATCCGGCCGGGCAGCGGGAGCTGCTCTCGGCCGGTGACGTTGCGCGCACGATCGCCCGCATCGCTCATCAGATCATCGAGAAGACGGCCCTGGACACGGCCGTGCGGGACGATCCGCGAGTGGTGCTGCTGGGAGTGCCCACCCGGGGCGTGCCGCTGGCCCGCCGCCTGGCGGACCGGATCGCCGAGTTCAGCGGTGTCGAGGTCCCCTCCGGCACGCTGGACATCACGCTCTACCGCGATGACCTGAGGAAACGTCCCAACCGGCCGCTGGAGCCGAGCAGCCTGCCGCCGGGCGGCGTCGACGGCGCGCTGGTCGTCCTCGTCGACGACGTGCTGTTCTCCGGCCGCACCGTGCGCGCCGCCCTGGACGCCCTCCGGGACCAGGGCAGGCCGAGCGCGGTGCAGCTGGCGGTCCTGGTCGACCGCGGGCACCGGGAGCTGCCGATCCGCGCGGACTACGTCGGCAAGAACGTGCCGACGTCTCGCGGCGAGGAGGTCGCGGTCCGGTTCGCGGAGGTCGACGAGGTGGACTCGGTGGTCATCCGGCGCAGCGCGGAGGTGCGGTGATGCGGCACCTGCTGTCCACCGAAGGCCTGGACGCGGCGACCGCCACGGCGGTCCTGGACACCGCGGGCACGCTCAAGCAGACGCTGCTGGGGCGCGAGGTGCGCAAGCTGCCGACGCTGCGCGGGCGCACCGTGATGACGATGTTCTACGAGAACTCCACCCGGACCCGGGTGTCGTTCGAGGTCGCGGGCAAGTGGATGAGCGCCGACGTGATCAACGTGTCGGCCTCGGCCTCCTCGGTCGGCAAGGGCGAGTCGCTGCGGGACACCGCGCTGACCCTCTCGGCGGCGGGCGCGGACTGCGTGATCGTGCGCCATCCGGCCTCGGGCGCGGCGCACCGGCTCGCGGGCTGGCTGGACGAGGCGGGCACCCAGGTGGTCAACGCGGGCGACGGGATGCACGAGCACCCCACGCAGGCGCTGCTGGACGCGGCGACGCTGCGGGAGCGCCTCGGCGAGCTCGCGGGGCGGCGGATCGCGATCGTCGGCGACCTGCTGCACAGCAGGGTGGCGCGCTCGAACGTCCACCTGCTGCGCACCCTCGGCGTCGACGTGGTCCTGGTGGCGCCGCCGACGCTGGTGCCGCACGGCATCGGGCACTGGGGCGCGGAGGTCGTGCACGAGCTGGACCCGGTGCTGCCAGGCCTGGACGCGGTGATGCTGCTGCGGGTGCAGGCCGAGCGGATGCACGGCGGGTTCTTCCCCTCGGCGCGGGAGTACTCGATCGCCTACGGGCTCAACGAGCGGCGGCTCGCGCTGCTGCCGGAGCACGCGGTGGTGCTGCACCCGGGCCCGATGCTGCGCGGCATGGAGATCGCGCCGGCGGTGGCCGACTCGCCCCGCGCGGCCATCACCGAGCAGGTCCGCAACGGGGTCCACGTGCGCATGGCGGTGCTGTACCACCTGCTGGCCGGAGAGGAGATCGCGGCATGAGCCGGGTCCTGATCGAGGAAGTCCGCCCCTACGGCGACGGTGAACCGGTGGACGTGCTGGTCGACGGCGGGGTCATCGCCGAGATCGGCGCGGACCTGGACGCCGAGGCCGACGAGGTCGTGCCGGGCGGGGGCGGGGTGCTGCTGCCCGGGTTCGTGGACCTGCACACCCACCTGCGCGAGCCCGGCCGCGAGGACACCGAGACGGTGGAGACCGGGTCGGTCGCCGCGGCCCTGGGCGGCTACACGGCGGTGTTCGCGATGGCCAACACCGACCCGGTGGCGGACAACGCGGTGATCGTGGAGCACGTGTGGCGGCGCGGTCGCGAGATCGGCCTGGTGGACGTGCACCCGGTGGGCGCGGTGACGGTCGGCCTCGGCGGCGAGCAGCTGGCGGAGCTGGGCACGATGGCCCGCTCGGCGGCCGGGGTGCGGATGTTCTCCGACGACGGCAAGTGCGTGCACGACCCGCTGGTGATGCGCCGCGCGTTGGAGTACGCGAAGGCGCTGGGCGTGGTGGTGGCCCAGCACGCGGAGGAGCCGCGGCTCACGGTCGGCGCGCAGGCCCACGAGGGCGCGAACGCGGCCCGGCTCGGCCTCGCGGGCTGGCCCGCCCCGGCCGAGGAGTCGATCGTGGCCCGGGACTGCCTGCTGGCCGGGCACACCGGTGGCACCCTGCACGTCTGCCACGTCTCGACGGCGGGCACGGCGGAGATCCTGCGCTGGTGGAAGTCGCGGGAGTCGGCGGGTTCGGTCTCGGCGGAGGTCACGCCGCACCACCTGCTGCTCACCGACGACCTGCTGGCCGGCTACGACCCGGTGCACAAGGTCAACCCGCCGCTGCGCACGGACGCCGACGTGCTGGCGCTGCGGCAGGCGCTGGCCGACGGCACGGTCGACTGCGTGGCCACCGACCACGCCCCGCACGCCGCCCAGGACAAGGACTGCGAGTGGTCGGCGGCCAAGCCCGGGATGCTCGGCTTGCAGACGGCCCTCGGCGTGCTGGTGCGCACCATGGTCGAGCCGGGGTTGCTGGACTGGCGCGGCGTGGCCCGGGTGCTCAGCGAGCGCCCCGCCGCGATCGCGGGCCTGCCCGACCAGGGCCGCCCGATCGCGGTGGGCGAGCCGGCGAACCTGGCGCTGGTGGACCCGGCGGCGCGGTGGACGGTGCGCGGTGCGGAGCTGGCGAGCATCTCGGCGAACACCCCGTTCGAGGGGATGGAGCTTCCGGGCCGGGTGCGCGCGACGGTGCTGCGCGGCCGGGTCACGGCGCACGAGGGCGAGGTGCGGCGCTGATGGGGCGGACGTTGTGGGTGCTGGCGCTGCTGGTGCTGCTGGTGCTGGTGTTCTTCGCCATGCGCCGCGGCTGGCTGAACCGCAAGCGGCGCCAGGAAGCGGAGCTCGCGGAGTTCCCGCAGGTCCCGGAGGGCGTGGCCGAGCTGCCGGAGCTGCTGGCCGACGCCACCGGTTTCTACGTGGGCAGCACCAGGGCGGGCGACTGGCAGGACCGGATCGCGGTCGGTGACATCGGGCACCGGGCGAACGCGGTGGCGAGGCTGCGCGGTTCCGGGCTGCTGCTGGAGCGGACCGGTGCGAGTCCGATCTGGATCCCCGGGGAGTCCGTGCTGGACGCCCGGGTGGATCACAAGCTGGCGAACAAGGTCGTTCCCGGTGCGGGGATGCTGGTGGTGACCTGGCGGTTGGGGGACCAGGACATCGACACCGGCTTCCGCGCGGATGACAAGTCCGCTCAGGACGAGTGGGCGAACGCGGTGCGGGCGCTGGCGCCTGCCGCAGGACGTGATGACAACCCGGAGGGACAGGCATGACCGCGCACATCCCGGCGGCTTTGGTGCTCGAGGACGGGCGGATCTTCCGCGGTGCCGCCTACGGGCAGGAGGGCCGCACGTTCGGTGAGGCGGTGTTCTCCACCGCCATGACCGGCTATCAGGAGACGCTGACCGACCCGTCGTACCACCGGCAGATCGTGGTGCAGACGGCGCCGCAGATCGGCAACACCGGTTGGAACGACGAGGACGACGAGTCGGCCCGGATCTGGGTTTCCGGTTACGCGGTGCGGGACCCCGCCCGGGCGCCCTCGAACTGGCGCTCGCGGCGCTCGCTGGACGCGGAGCTCCGCGAGCAGGGCGTGGTGGGCATCGCGGGACTGGACACCCGGACGGTGACCCGGCACCTGCGGGAGCGCGGCGCGATGCGCGCGGGGATCTTCTCCGGTGCGGCGCTGGGCTCGGACGAGGAGCTGGTCGCGCAGGTCGCTTCCTCGGACCGGATGGCGGGCGCCGATCTGGCCGGTGACGTGACCACGGCCGAGCCGTACGTGGTCGCGGCGCAGGGCGAGAAGCGGTTCACCGTCGCCGCGCTGGACCTGGGCATCAAGTCGAACACGCCGCGGATGATGGCCCAGCGCGGCATCGAGGTGCACGTGCTCCCGCTGTCGTCCACCGCGGACGACCTGCTGGCGGTGAACCCGGACGGGGTGTTCCTGTCCAACGGCCCCGGCGACCCGGCGACCGCCGAGCACGCCGTGGCGCTCACCCGCGAGGTGTTGTCCCGGAAGCTGCCGCTGTTCGGGATCTGCTTCGGCAACCAGCTGCTGGGCCGGGCGCTCGGCCGCGGTACCTACAAGATGCGCTACGGGCACCGGGGCATCAACATCCCGGTGATCGACGTGGACACCGGCAAGGTCGCGATCACCGCGCAGAACCACGGTTTCGCCGTCGAGGGCGAGCCGGGCGAGCGGTTCGACACCGACTTCGGCGCCGCGAAGATCAGCCACTACTGCCCGAACGACGGCACCGTCGAGGGCCTTCGGCTGCTCGACGGCCCCGCGTTCAGCGTCCAGTACCACCCGGAGGCGGCGGCCGGACCGCACGACGCCGCACCCCTGTTCGACGAGTTCACCAGCATGATGAGCGAGGCCCGCTGATGGCGAAGCGCACTGATATCAAGCATGTGATGGTGATCGGCTCGGGGCCGATCGTCATCGGCCAGGCCTGCGAGTTCGACTACTCGGGCACCCAGGCCTGCCGGGTGCTGCGGGAGGAGGGGCTGCGGGTCAGCCTGGTCAACTCCAACCCCGCGACGATCATGACGGACCCGGAGTTCGCCGACGCGACCTACGTGGAGCCGATCACCCCGGAGTTCGTGGAGAAGGTCATCGCGGCCGAGCGGCCGGACGCCCTGCTGGCGACCCTCGGCGGGCAGACCGCGCTGAACACCGCGATGGCGCTGGACGAGCGCGGCGTGCTGGAGAAGTACGGCGTGGAGCTGATCGGCGCCGACGTCGAGGCGATCCAGCGCGGCGAGGACCGGCAGCGGTTCAAGGACATCGTCCGCTCGATCGGCGGCGAGGTCCCGGAGAGCTCGGTGTGCAAGTCGATGGACGAGGTCCGCGACTTCGTCGACCAGCACTCGCTGCCCGTCGTCATCCGCCCCAGCTTCACGATGGGCGGGCTGGGCTCCGGCATGGCGCACACCCACGAGGACCTGGAGCGGATGGCCTCGCTGGGCCTGACCGAGTCCCCGGTGCACGAGGTGCTCATCGAGGAGAGCGTGCTCGGGTGGAAGGAGTACGAGCTGGAGCTGATGCGCGACCACGCGGACAACGTGGTGATCATCTGCTCCATCGAGAACATCGACCCGATGGGCGTGCACACCGGTGACTCGGTGACGGTGGCCCCGGCGATGACGCTGACCGACCGCGAGTACCAGCACATGCGCAACGTCGGCATCGACGTGCTGCGCGAGGTCGGGGTGGACACCGGCGGCTGCAACATCCAGTTCGCGATCCACCCGGAGACCGGGCGGATGGTCGTGATCGAGATGAACCCGCGGGTGTCGCGCTCCTCGGCGCTGGCGTCGAAGGCGACCGGTTTCCCCATCGCGAAGATCGCGGCGAAGCTGGCGATCGGCTACACCCTCGACGAGATCCGCAACGACATCACCGGCGAGACCCCGGCGAGCTTCGAGCCGACGCTGGACTACGTGGTCGTCAAGGTGCCGAGGTTCGCCTTCGAGAAGTTCCCGGGCGCCGACCCGCTGCTGACGACGACGATGAAGAGCGTCGGCGAGGCGATGTCGCTGGGCCGCTCCTTCCAGGAGGCGCTGGGCAAGGCGCTGCGCTCGATGGAGACCTCGCGGATCGGCTTCTGGACGAAGGGCGACCCGGAGGGCGCGACCCTGGAGTCCACCCTGGACGCGCTGCGCACCCCGCACGACGGGAGGCTCTACACCGTCGAGCGCGCGCTGCGGCTGGGCGCGACGGTGGCGCAGGTGCACGAGGCCTCGGGCATCGACCCGTGGTTCGTGGACCAGGTCGCCGCGCTGGTGGAGCTGCGCGCCGAGCTGATCGAGGCTCCGGTGCTGGACGCGGACCTGCTGCGGCTGGCGAAGCGCTCCGGTCTGTCGGACCGGCAGCTCGCCGCGCTGCGCCCGGAACTGTCCGATGAGGACGGTGTGCGTTCGCTGCGGCACCGGCTCGGGGTGCGGCCGGTCTACAAGACGGTGGACACCTGCGCGGCCGAGTTCGCCGCCCGCACGCCGTACCACTACTCGGCCTACGAGCTCGACCCCGCCGCCGAGTCGGAGGTCACCGAGCAGCGCGAGAAGCCGAAGGTGATCATCCTCGGCTCGGGGCCGAACCGGATCGGGCAGGGCATCGAGTTCGACTACTCCTGCGTGCACGCGGCGACCTCGCTGCGCGAGGCCGGGTTCGAGACCGTGATGGTCAACTGCAACCCGGAGACGGTGTCCACCGACTACGACACCGCGGACCGGCTGTACTTCGAGCCGCTGACCTTCGAGGACGTGCTGGAGGTCGTCGATTCCGAGCGGGCCTCCGGCGAGGTCGCCGGGGTGATCGTGCAGCTGGGCGGGCAGACCCCGCTGGGCCTGGCGCAGCGGCTCGCGGACGCGGGGGTGCCGATCGTGGGCACCCCGCCGGAAGCGATCCACCTCGCGGAGGAGCGCGGTGCGTTCGGCGACGTGCTGCGCAAGGCCGGGCTGCCCGCGCCGAAGTACGGCATGGCGACCTCGTTCGACGCCGCCAGGCGGATCGCCGACGAGATCGGCTACCCGGTGCTGGTGCGCCCCTCCTACGTCCTCGGCGGCCGGGGCATGGAGATCGTCTACGACGAGGCCTCGCTGGAGAACTACATCAACCGGGCCACCGAGGTCACCCCGGAACACCCGGTGCTGGTGGACAACTTCCTCGACGACGCCATCGAGATCGACGTGGACGCGCTCTGCGACGGCGAGGACGTGTACCTCGGCGGCGTGATGGAGCACATCGAGGAGGCGGGGATCCACTCCGGCGACTCGGCCTGCGCCCTGCCGCCGATCACGCTGGGCCGCCAGGACATCGAGAAGGTCCGCGAGTCCACCAAGGCCATCGCGCACGGCATCGGGGTGCGCGGGCTGCTCAACGTGCAGTACGCGCTCAAGGACGACGTGCTCTACGTGCTGGAGGCCAACCCGCGCGCCTCCCGCACCGTGCCGTTCGTCTCGAAGGCCACCGCCGCCCCGCTGGCCAAGGCCGCCTCCCGGATCATGCTCGGCGCCACCATCGGCGACCTGCGCTCCGAGGGGATCCTGCCGACCACCGGTGACGGCGCGGACCTGCCGATCGACGCCCCGGTCGCGGTCAAGGAGGCGGTCCTGCCGTTCCACCGCTTCCGCACGCCCGAGGGCCACGGCGTCGACTCGCTGCTGGGGCCGGAGATGAAGTCCACCGGTGAGGTGATGGGCATCGACGTCTCCTTCGGGCAGGCGTTCGCCAAGTCCCAGTCCGCCGCCTACGGCTCGCTGCCCACCTCGGGCACCGTGTTCGTCTCGGTGGCGAACAAGGACAAGCGGGCCCTGGTGTTCCCGGTGAAGCGCCTCGCCGATCTCGGCTTCGAGATCCTGGCGACCTCCGGCACCACGGAGGTGCTGCGCCGCAACGGGATCCCCGCCACGGAGGTGCGCAAGCACAACGAGAAGGGCGAGGACCGCGACGTCATCGACCTGATCCGCGCCGGTGAGATCGACATGGTCGTGAACACCCCGTACGGCAACCCGGGCCCGCGCGTCGACGGGTACGAGATCCGCACCGCCGCCGTGTCCCGCGACATCCCCTGCATCACCACGGTGCAGGGCGCGGCGGCGGCCGTGCAGGGCATCGAGGCGGCGCTCAAGGGCGAGATCGGCGTGCGCCCGCTGCAGGCGCTGCAGGCGGCGCTGCGCGAGGGCGGCGGGCTCCGATGACGGCGGTCCGCGCGGGCTTCGGCAAGCGGCTGGCCGACGTGGTCGCCGCGCGCGGCGCGCTGTGCGTCGGGATCGACCCGCATCCGGCCCTGCTGCACGCCTGGGGCCTGGAGGAGAGCCCGGCCGCGCTGGAGCGGTTCGCGCTGACGGCGGTGGAGGCGCTGGCCGGTGAGGTCGCCGTGCTCAAGCCGCAGTCGGCGTTCTTCGAGGTCTACGGATCGGCGGGCGTGGCGGTGCTGGAGAAGGTCGTCGCGGCCTCCCGCGAGGCCGGGGCGCTGGTGCTGCTGGACGTCAAGCGCGGCGACATCGGCTCGACGATGGCGGCCTACGCCAACGCCTACCTCGACGAGCACTCGCCGCTGGCGGCGGACGCCATCACCGTCTCGCCGTACCTCGGGTTCGGCTCGCTGGCCCCGGCGCTGGGGATCGCGGAGCAGACCGGCCGCGGCGTGTTCGTGCTCGCCCGCACCTCCAACCCGGAGGGCGTGGCGCTGCAGCGCGCCACGACCGAGGACGGCCGCGCGGTCAGCCAGTCCATCGTGGACGCGGCGGCGGAGAACAACGCCGGGGCGGAGCCCGGCGGGCACGTCGGCGTCGTCGCCGGGGCGACGATCAAGCCGGGGGAGCTGGACTTCTCCCGGCTCAACGGGCCGATCCTGGCGCCGGGCCTCGGCGCCCAGGGCGCGACGGTGCAGGACCTGCGCGCCACCTTCGGCGCGGCCCTGCCCTCGGTGCTGCCCGCCACGGCGCGCGACGTCCTCCGCCACGGCCCGTCGGTCCCGCAGCTGCGGCTGGCGGCCCAGCGGGTCCGCGACGAGCTGGGCGCGCTGCTGGAGTCGTAGTTCAGGCGGGGAACGGCCCCTCCACCCCGTCTCGTCGGGTGGAGGGGCCGTTCACGTCACTTCGGGAAGTGCTCCTCGGCGGAGGGGATGGTCCCGGCGAGGCGGTGCGAGGTGTCGTAGTAGTCGCCCTCGGCGTAGTTCTGCTCGTGGTACTGCTGGGCGCCGACGGCGCCGCGCGCGGCCTGGCTCTCGGCGGTGCGGACGTCGGAGATCGTTTCGGCGGTCTCGCGGGCGGCGGCGCCGTCGATGCCGCCGCCCTCCCGCCACAGCGTCGCCGCGTCCACGCCCCGCTGCGTGCCGCGCTGCGCGGCCTGCCCGAGGTCCCCGGCGTCGTCCACCAGACCGAGCCCCCGGCCGCCGAGCTGGTCGGCGCCCTTGCCGAGGCCCGTCGCCGCGTCCGCGGTGCGCGCCCCGGCGCTGCCCAGCGCGTCGCCGCCCCGGCCGACCGCGCTCGCGGTGGAGCCGAGAGCGTCCGAGGCGCGGGAGGTGGCCTGCCCGGCGGCGGTCGCCGCCCCGCCCAGCCCGGGTGAGGTGGGGAACACCTGCGCCCCACCGGTGGTGAGCTTGGCGCCGACCTTCGCGCTGGCCTCGGCCATGTCGTCCAGCGCCTTCGCCAGGTGCGTCCCGGCCTTGCCGAGCTTGCCCAGCAGCTCGCTGACCTTCGTCGCGATCTTCGACAGGGTCATCCCGACCCGCCCGGCCGCGTAACCGAGGTAACCGGCCACGGTCGCCCCGAAGCTGACCACGGACCCGGCCAGCGCGGCCAGCGCGCCCTTGATGAGCTCGGCGACCACGGCGGCGACGATGTCGCGGATCAGGCCGCGGCAGGTGGCGACCATGGTGCCCGCGGTCGCGATCGCGGCGGAGGCGGTCCCGGCGCTCACCGACATGGCCTCCACGCCCTCGGCGAGCTCGGCGGACCGCTGCACGTAGGCGTCGCAGGCCTTGCCCTGCCACTCGGCGGTGTGCGCCTGGACCTGGCCGGGGATCTCCCCGGCGAGCTTCTCCAGCTCGGCCTTGACCTCCTGCCAGGTGTCGGCGCCCGCCTTGATGGCGTTCGGGTCGCCCGCGAGGAAGTCGAGCGCCTCGCGCAGCGGGGCCAGGTGCTCCATCAGCCACCCGACGCCGGCGGCCAGCGCGGAGCCGACCGGGTCGATGGCGGTGATCAGCGCGTCGAGCGCGAGCACCCCGCCGCTGGCGGCGAACTCGCCCCAGTCCTCGTTGTTGAACGCGGACCAGGTGGCCCGCGCCGAGTCCACGATCCCGGCGCCCGCGGTGTGCGCCCCGGATTCGACGGCCTGGCCGTCGACGTCGACGAGCACGTCCGTCATATCCGCACCTGCCCGAGGCAGGTCGCGTTGTGCACGTCGACGTCCTGGTAGTCCTGCGCCGCCGCGTCGACCCGCTCACCGAGGTCGCGGGTGAGCTCGGAGAACCGCTCGATCTCCTGCGCCGCCTGCTGCGAGGTCTGCCGGGCCTGCCCGGCGAAGACCTGGCCCACCAGGCCGAAGCTGTCGACGCCGAACGACACCCCGCCGCCCTTCTGCCCCGCGGCCGCGATGTCGTCGGCGAGTCCGGTGAGCCACTGCGAGTGCGTGGTCAACCGGCTCGGTATCACGTTGAACATGGAAGTGCGCTCCCCAGTGCTCACCGCAGGTAGGTCTGCGGCGGTTCGTCCTCGTCGAAGTCCGGATCGTCGTTCCGACGCCCGGCGCCGTCCTCGGGTTCCGCCGGGAGCTGAGTTCGCAGGAATTCCATCGCCGACGGGCCCGCGAACGGTTCCACCGTCCGCGCGACCTGGTGCGCGACTGAGCTCTGGGCCTGCGCGGCGAGCCGCAGGACGACCTCCCGCAGCTCGGACGGGCCGCGCTGCATCGAGCTCCGGTCGAACTGCAGGTCCTGGAGGGCCCCGTTGGAGCCCACGGTGACCGAGACCCCGCCTTCGGTGGCGGTCTCGGTGAGGGCGCCGAGCCGTTCCTGCAACTGCTGGGACTGGCGCACCATCTCGTCGGCGCGGCCCTGCAGGGACGCGAGGAACTGCTGCGGTGATTGTTCGGTCATGCGGTGGAACCCCCGGTGTCGTGCGTGCTGCGGCGCCGAGCGCGCCTCGCGCCGGGTCGGGTGCGACCAGCGGCACCCCGATCGACGATCGCGGCGCCGCCGCGGTTCCGCGCGTCCGGCGGAGGCCGGATCTCCGGATCTCCGGAGCGACCCGCCGACGCGAGCGCCCCCAGCGCTCAGGCCCATCCAACATCGCGCCGCCGGTCCAGGTCAACGCGGGGCCGCGCGGGGGCCGAGCTCCGGGGTGACCGGCCCGTCGGCCCCGTCGAACCGGGGTGGACGGGCCGGTCGTCTTCGCGGGGGAGCGGTCAGCGAGCGCAGAGGGCGTCGATGATCTCCTCCGCGTCGGCCTGGAAGGCCATGTCGAGGAAGTACAGCTTGTCGGAGACCTCGCCCAGCTGCTCCCGCCGGACGGTGATCTCCACGTCTCCCTGAGCCAGCGCGATGCGGCCCGCCCGCAGCGCGATCGTGATGCTCCCGGCCTCCGCCGCTGCCGGGATCTCCCACGTGGTGTCGGTCATGCCTGCCTCCCCGATGCTCGGATCTCGTTGGTGTGCGAGGAACTCTGCGGAGTTGCCAGGGCGGCCAGCAATGATTCTTCCGGGTGATCGCCCTGGCTTGCCACGGCGGCAACTCGGCACGCTGTTCCCACGGATCGAGGGGGCAGGATGAGCGGCGGCAGGGCAGTTCCGGTCAGGGCGCGCCGAGTCGCGAGCCGATTGCGGGATCTCCGATTGCGCAGCGGGAGCACCGCCTCGGAGGTGGCGCGAGCGCTGGGCATCTCGCCGACCAAGCTCAGCCGGATGGAATCCGCGCAGCGCGGCCTGAAATCCGATGACGTCGCGGCGTTGTTGGGTTTCTACCGCGTGCCCGCCCGCGAGCGGCAAGACGTCCTCAACCTGGTGCGCAACGCGATGAGCCCGAATTGGTGGACCATTCCCCACTCATCGTTGGAGCAGACGTGGGCGGACTTCACCTCCTTCGAGGCCGAGGCGACCGCGCTGCGCAGCTACGAGACGATGCTCGTCCCGGGATTGCTCCAGTCCCCGGGGTACGTGGCGGCGGTGGCGCAGGTGTTGCCGGGTCGCCCCGACGAGGTGCTCCTGAGGAGGCTGCTCGATCAGCGCGTCGCACGACAGACCCTGCTGCACAGTTCGCGCCGGTTCGAGTTCCTCATCGAGCAGACCGTGCTGGAACGGCTGGTCGGCAGCGCGGCGGTGATGCACCAGCAGCTCCAGCGCGTCGCCGCCGTCGCGCACCGGGCGAACGTGAGCGTGCAGGTCTTGCCGCTCTCTGCGGGAGCGCACGCCGGGCTCGACGGCCCTTTCCTGTACCTGGAATTCGCCGAACACGCCGACCTGGTGCTCGGGGAGACCGTGGGCTGTCTGTCTTATGTCGAAGAGGAACCGGTCGTCGCGGAGCGCAGGGAAGTGCTCCGCTCGCTTCGCGAGTCCGCGCTCTCCCCGGTCGAATCGATCGACCTGGTTCAGCACCTCGCCGATGACTGGCATCGGCGCGCATCAGAATGAGGTGAGCTCAGTGCAGCACGAGGAATTCGGGGCGCTCGCGTGGCGCAAGAGCAGTTACAGCAGCTCGGTGGAGAAGTGCGTGGAGGTCGCCCGCTTCGAGCACGCCGTTGCGGCCCGCGATTCCAAGGATCCCGGCGGCGGCGTCCTCGTCGTCAGCGCCGCGTCGTGGAACTCGTTCCTCCGCGGCATCAGCGCGGGCCGCTTCGACGGGTGAGCTCAGGACGCGCCCACCAGGTAGGTGACCAGCGACGCGACGAGCATGAGTGCCGTCAGGCCGAGCAGGACCCAGGTCGTGCGGCGGAGCCACCCGGCGATGGCGAGCAGCACGAGCGCCAGGCCGATCAGCCACGGCACGATCCACAGCCCGAAGAACAGGCCGATCAACTGCGAGTCGGTGACACCGGGGCCGGTGTCGTGCGGATCGAAGCCGCTCCCCGTGGCCCCCAGGTACGAGAACCAGCCGACCAGGCCGCACGCCATGACCACGCCACCGATCGCGGTTCCGGCGATCCGCAGCGGCACCAGGCCGACTCCGCGCTGGGGCGGGTTCGCGGTCGGCATCACGGAGCTCCTGTTCGTCCGCCGACGGTGCCCGTCATGATGCGGGCCATGCTCTCACGGGAGGGCCCCTCGGCCCAGTAATCGTTGTGGCCGCTGCCGGGCGCGTTCGGCATGATCCGCCCGCCGAAGGCGGGATCGGTGGGGTCGACGCCGTACCGGGCGTGATCGGTGCCGCCGAACACCGTGGGCCCCCAGTCGAGCGGGTTGAGGGACGGGGTCCCGTCGATCGGATCCTCGTCGGACTTGGCGGCCCAGACGTGCTCACCGGGAACTCCGAGCTCGGTGGCGTGGTCCACGCCGACCCCGGGGCTGCCGAGGAACACGAGCTCGTCCGCGTGCGCCCCGCCGTGCGCCGCCGTCGTCCCGGTGACCGTCGACCCGTAGCTGTGCCCGGCCAGCGTGTTGTGCGACGGCGGCCCTTCGTGGGTGACCCGCAGGCCCTCCTGGAACCGGGACAGGTCGGCGTGCGCGTCCGCGGCGTAACCGCCGAACGCCGCTGCCGCCAGGTGGTCGGGCGACTGGTAGGCGGTCCAGGTGATCACGGCGTTCCTCCCGCCGGAGAGCTCGTTCGCCCGGTGGAGCACGTCGTCGTTGAGCGCGACGTACTCCGCCGCGTTGCCGAGATCGCTGAACGTGCCGGGAACCGAGGTCATCGTGTGCTCGGCCAGGTCCGGGTTCCCGTGCGCGACGATCACCTGCCCGCGGTGCCCGGCCGTCGAATCGAGGCCCAGCAGGTAGTAGCCGGTCGTCTCGGCCGAGGGACCGAGCGCGGCCTGGAGCGCGTCCATGCCCCGGAGCGCTTCCCCCAGCTCCTTGATCTCCGAGCCCCGCGCGGTGTCGCTGCGCCCGTGCCGGGCGAAGTCCTCGCGCAGCCGGGTGCGCGCCGCGTCGAGCTCGGTGACCACGGCGCGCCGCTGCGCGGCGAAGACGGATCGGTTGGCCCGATCCCGTGCCGCGGCCGGAACTCCGTCGGTGCCGCCGACCAGCCGGGGGAACCGGTCCGCCAACTCGTCCCGCTGCGCGCCGGTCAGCGCGCTCCACACGCCGTGCACGGCGGCCGGGCCGGTGGCCGCGGCTTTCTCGATCATGGTCCGGGTGGCGCTGAGCGCCCGGTCGTCCATCCTCGCCGCCGCCGCGGCGAGGGACGCCGCCGCCGGGCTGGTCGCGCTGGCGGCGGCGCGTTCCCAGCCGCCGGCCCGCTCCAGGAGCTCCAGCCCGGCCGAATTACTCCGCAGCGCGGCGGCGAGGCGTTCGTGCGCGGTCCGTTCGATCACCCGAGCCTGCGCGACGGTCTCCCGCGCTTCGCGGAACGCCGTGCTCTGACGGACGAGCTCGGCGGGAGCCAGCGGCATCGGGCCCGGTTCGAGGATCAGCGTGCGCCCCATCATCGCGAGGCCGCCGCCCACCGCCACCTGCTCGGCCTGCGCCATGCGGATTTCCGCGGTCGTGAGATCGTCCGCGAACGAGATCAGCGCCGCGGAAAGGACGTCGCACAGGTCCGCGAGATCATCGGCGCCGCTGCCGGTGGCGGCGGCTCTCGCGCGGAAAGCGTCGCCCGCGGCACCCTCCCAAGTGGATTCGGAACGACCGCGGACGTGCTGCCAATCCGAGGCGGTCCCGTCCACCCGTTTCGCGAGCCCGGCGATCGCGGCAGCGGTTCTTCGAACTGAGCCGGGATTTCCGGCGATGAAGGTGTTCAGCGGCATCTGCGGTCCCCCGTGCTGTTCAACGCGGTGCTGTGCGGTGAATCTGCTCGGCGTTGCCGGTGTCGATCTCGGTGTAGGTCGCCCTTCCCGCGAGCAGGTCACCGGTCGTGCGCCACGTCTGCTCGGCCAGCCCCGCGGCAGCTCGCACCAGCCCGGCCAGCGTCGCGTTCACCGCGGGTCCGGACGGTCCGGCGTCCGCCTCGGCGGGTGCCTCGAATTCGGCGAGATCGTAGTGGGAGCGTTCGAGTTCGCGAGCCAGCGAGTCGATTTCCCCCGGTTCCACACGGATGTTCACGAGAATCCTCCCATGATCAATGCGCGATGGCTGGGAGCAACTCTAGCGAAGCGGGTTCGCCGCGGGAGGGGTGAAAATACTCGTCACCCGGAAAGCCGAAGATCGATGGTGGATAGCGGGAATTGCTCCGGTTGGGGAAATTGTTAGTCGGTTCGGTGCGCATCGCGCGGGTGCCGCGAAGATCAATCGCGATCCCGTCCGGAACGGCCCGGCTCCGGTCGAACCACCCGCGTTCCGCCGGACGCGCGGTGATCCTCCGGCCGGTGCAGCGGCGGCTTCCTGCATCCCGGTGACGGGCGTTCCGGGGCACCCCGATCGTCGCTAATGTCGGAAATCCGGAGATCGGCGGCGGGAGATGGGGGACGGTGCGCTTTCGGCTGTTGGGTCCGGTCGAATGCCGGGACGCGCGCGACGAGCTCGTGCCGCTGAGCCCCCGCCAGCGGTCGGTGCTCGCCGCGCTGCTGCTGCACGCGGGGCGAGCGGTGCCCACCGGGGTGCTGATCGGGATGGTGTGGGATCGCCCTCCGCGCTCGGCCGCGGCCAACCTGCGAACCCACGTGGTCTCGCTGCGGCGCAGGCTCGGGCATCCGGTGCTCACCCGCCCGGGCGGTTACCTGCTCGCCGTCGCACCTGAGGCGCTGGACGTGCTGCGGTTCCGGGCACTCGCGGCAGCGGGCGAGCGCGCCTCGCGGGAAGGGGACGCGCGGGGGGCCGGGGAGCACTTCGCGGCGGCGCTCGCGCTCTGGAGCGGGACGGCCCTGGAGAACCTGGCCCGCACCACCGCGTTGCAGGCCGAGGCCGACCGGCTCGACGAGGAGCGCCTGCACGTCGTGGAGCGCCACCACGAGATCGCGCTGGCCCTCGGCGCGCACGCGGCGCTGCTGCCGGCGCTGCGCGGGCTGGTCGACGAGCACCCGCTGCGGGAACGGCTGTGGGCGCAGCTGGTGCTCGCGCTCCACCGCGCGGGCAGGACCACCGACGCGCTCGCCGCCTACGCGGAGGTCCGCGGGCTGCTGGCCCGGGAGTGCGGCCTCGATCCGGGCGCCGAGCTGCAGGAGCTGCACCGCCGGGTGCTCGCCGCCGATCCGGGCCTCGCCGCGCCCGCCGCCCCGGAACCGCTGATCCGCGTCCCGGGCGAGCTCCCGCCCGCTCCCGCCGCGTGCACCGCGCGGGACGACGAGCTCGCGCGGCTCGGCGACGGGCTGACCCGGACCCGCGCGCCGGCCGAACCACCCCCGGTGTGGGTGATCAGCGGCGCGGCGGGGACGGGGAAGACGACGCTGGCGGTGCGCGCGGCGCACCTGGTCCGGGAGCACTACCCGGACGGCCAGCTGTTCGCGGTGCTGCACGACGGCCGGGGCGTTCCCGCCGCACCCCGGGACGTGCTGGGGCGGCTGCTGCGCTCGCTCGGCGTTCGGGGCGCGGCCGTCCCGGAGGACCTCGCCGAACGGGCCGCGCTCTACCGGCACCAGCTCGCCGACCGGCGAGTGCTGGTCCTGCTCGACGGCGCGCTGAGCGCCGCGCAGGTCCGGCCGCTGATCCCGGGAACCCCGGGCTCCGCCGTCGTGCTCACCTGCCGCTCGGCGCTGACCGGGCTGGACGCGGTGGCGCACGTGTCGCTGGGCGTGCTCGACGCCGCGGCCGGGACGCGGGTGCTGGAGCGCTGGCTCGGCGCGGAGCGGGTCCGGCTGGAGGCGGGCTCCGCCGCGCGGATCGTGGCGTACTGCGGGGGACTGCCGCTGGCGCTGCGGATCGCCGCCGCGAAGTTGCAGGCCCGCCCGCACTGGCCGCTGGGCGCCCTCGCGGACCGGCTCGCCGACGAGCGCACCCGGCTCACCCACCTGCGCGCGGGCGACCTCGACGTGCGGGCCAGCCTCGCGCTGAGCTACCGGGGACTGGCCCCCGAGGTGCGGCGGTCGTTCCGGTTGCTGTCCGAAGTGGACGTGGAGGAGTTCCCGGCGTGGATCGCGGCACCGCTGCTGGCGGCCGATCCGGCCGAGGCGGAGGAGTGCGTGGAGGCGCTGGCCGAGGCGCGGCTGCTGGAGGCCGGCGGCCGGGACGCCCTCGCGCGGCAGTGGTTCCGGATGCACGACCTGACCCGCGCCTTCGGCCGCGAACTGCCGGAGGACACCGCCCCCGATGCGCTGCGCAGGCTCGTCACCGCGTGGGTGCGACTCGCCGAGCAGCACAACCGGCGGCTGCCGCACCCCGACCTGTGCCCGGACGCGGCTCCCTGCGCGCCGCCGCCCGACGCCGCCCCGGCGTGCGATCCGCTCCGGTGGTTCGACGCGGAGTGGCCGGCGCTGCGCGCGATCCTGGCGCAGGCGGTGGCGCTGGGCCTCGCCGAGCAGGCCTGGCGGCTCGCGGCGGCCTCGGCCGCCTACCAGGACCTGCGCGCCGACTACGAGGACTGGTCCGAGGTCAACCGCCTGGCGCTCGACGCGCTCCGCGCGGACCGCGCCCAACCGCGCGCGGTGCGGACCCGGGCCGAGGCGGTGCTGCGGCAGCAACGCGGCGTGCTGTGCTGCCGCCGCGACGACCTCGATCGCGCGGTGCGCGAGTTCACCGCCGCCCGTCGGCTGTTCACCGACCTCGCCGACGCGGAGGGCGCGGCGTACTGCTGGCACGGCCTCGGGTGGATGGCGGAGTGGCGCGGTCGGCCCGCCGAGGCGCGGCACTGCCACGACCGGGCGATAGCGGGGTTCGGCGGCAGCGGCAACGTGCGCGGGGCCCTCGCCGCGCGCTGCTCGCTGGCCGCGATCGCCCGCCGCTCCGGCGACTTCGAGCAGGCCGTGGAGCACCTCACCGGCGCGATGACCACGGCCCGCGCGCTCGCCGACGACGCCGCCGAGCTCTCGGTGTACCTGGAGCTGGGGCGGGTGGAGCGGGAGCGGGGCGACACCCCGCACGCGGTGCTGCTGCTCCGGCGGAGCCTGGCGCTGGCCGGGCGGCTCGGTGACGTGGACATGGCGGCCAACCTGCGGCTGTTCCTCGCCGAGGCGCACCTGGACGCGGGCGAGCTCGGCGAGGGCGGCTACGAGGTCTGGCAGGCGCTGAGCTCCTTCCAGGAGCGGGCGGACGACGCCGGGACCGCCTGGGCGTACCGGTTGCTCAGCCGCATCGATCGCGCTCGGGGGCGCGTCGCGGCCGCGCTGCGCTTCGCCGAGCGGGCGCTGTCGATCGTGCCGGACCTGCCCGCCGAACGCGCCAGGGCGCAGCGGGAGCTGGCCTGCTGCCTGCTCCTGCTCGGCCGCGCGGAGCGGGCCCGGCGGCACGGGGCCGCGGCGCGGAACTGGTTCGCCGCCGCCGGATTCGCCGTGGAGGCGGAGCGCACCCGCGCCGAGATCGACACCGCCGACTTCTCGGCCTGACCCGGCCGACCGGCCATCCGCTGTCGGCGCCATCCCGGCGCGCCGGAGCTCGGTGGGGCGGCGGGCCTGTGCTCGTCGTGTGCCGGACGTGTGCGCCCGGGTTGGTCCACTGGTCCCACCGAGCCGGAACGAGCTCAGGAGAGAGGCGATGACCATGAGCGGAAAGCGGAAGACCGCCGCGGCGGGGTTGGTGGCCTGCGCGGTGACCGGGGGAGTGCTGCTGGGGGCGGCACCGGCGCAGGCGGCGTCCTACAACGGCGTCTGCGGCAGCGGCTACGCCGTCGTCAACCAGAAGAACATCGGGAACCTGGGGACGGTGTTCCTCACCTACAACGCGAGCAAGGGCATGAACTGCGTGGTGACCGTGCGGAACTCCCCGGGGAGCGCGGTGCGGATGGCCGCCGCGATCGCCCGGGAGGACGACGCCGCGTGGTACGCGATCGACGACGACTACTACACCACCTACGCCGGGCCGGTGTACCGCGCCGCCGCCGGTCGCTGCGTGACCTGGCTGGGCGGGATCGGCACCCAGTCCAGCGGCGGCGTCGACACCAACTGCGGATGAGGGGGATCCGAATCATGCGAAGGAAGATCATCGCGGCGGTCCTCGGCGCGACGGCCCTGGCCGGGGTGACGGCAGCTCCGGCCGTCGCCGACGCGACCGCGGCGGCCCGCTACGGCGGGCAGTGCGGCAGCGGCTACTCGGTGGTGAACAGCTTCGACCTCCCCTCCGGCCGGGGATCGGTGTTCCTCACCTACAACGCGGGCAACCGCAAGAACTGCGTCGTCACCGTCCGCACCACCTCCGGCACGGCGACGCTGGTGGAGGCGTTCCTGCGCAAGTCCTCGGACGCGGGCTGGGCCATCGACAGCGGGAACTACACCGCCTACGCCGGCCCCGTGCACGTCTCGGCACCCGGTGCGTGCGTCGACTGGGGCGGCACCATCGGCACCGCCACCGACGCCCGGTACGGGACCAACTGCGGCTGACGCGCACCCCTGGGAGGAGAAGCCATGAGGAGAACGAGGACGACGGCCGCGGTGCTGGGCGCGGTGGGGCTCGTGCTTTCGGGCTCGGCGGTCTTCGCCGCGCCGGAAGCGGCCGCGGCCACCTACGGCGGTGAGTGCGGCTCCGGCTACGGCGTCGTGAACAGCGCGCCGATCGGCAGCAAGGGCACGGTGTTCCTCACCTACAACGCGGGCAACGGCCGCAACTGCGTGGTGGCCAAGCGCAACAGCTCGGGATCGGCGGTGCTCGTCGAGGCCGGTCTGTCGATCAACCCGGTGGGCACGCACTGGCCGGTCTTCGACGGCGGCCAGTTCACCAGCTACGCCGGACCGATCTACCTGGCCGCCGCGGGCAGGTGCGTCGACTGGATGGGCCGCATCAGCGGCACCGAAGGCGGCAAACGCGGCACCAACTGCGGTTGAGCCGATGGGGCGGTGGAGCCCTGCTCCACCGCCCCGCCGGTCACAGCGCCTGCTGCTCGGCCTGGATCCGGCGGACCACCAGGCGGGAGCGGGCGCCGAGGCCGAGGGCGGCGACCGGGAGCGCGGTGAGCGCGGCGATGCCCAGCGGTTCCTGACCGCTCACCAGGCCGAGGCCCAGGCCGAGGATGCCCAGTGTCAGCAGCAGATTCGCCCGGAACAGCCTGCCGCCGACCCGCACCGGCGGTTCGAACTCCGGATAGCCGTGCCGCCGCCGGTTGATCGCGAATCCCGCTCCGACGGCGAGCAGCGCGTGCCCCGCGACGATCACCACCACCGGCAGCCAGGTCAGCACCGCCAGCCGGCCGTGGCCGAGGCCGCCCGCGATGACCAGCCACCACCCGGCGGCCAGCAGCGCGGGCGGCCACACCGCCAGCCGGGCCCGCCCGCGGCGCTCCGGATCGGGGCCGCGCGGCGGGATGGGGAGGCGGACGCCGACGAACGCGAGCCCGAGCAGCGGCACGAACAACGCCCAGCCGAGCGGGGCGAAGGAACCCGCGTCGGCGATGACCACGTTGCTGCCCCGGTTGTCGAGCTCGCGGCGCTCCACCGGCGCCGGAGCGGTGCGGTTGTCCGGGGTGAGGTCGGAGAACTTGAAGGTGCGCTGCTCGCTGCGCCCGTCCGCCCAGGTGACCGTCGCCTCGCAGGTCCACCAGAAGCCGAGCCCGGACATGCTCACCGGCCCCGCGCGCTCGCAGTCGGTGGCCCGGGCCGTCCCCCGCTCGGTCGGCACGCCGTCGGTGGTCGTGATCCCGGTCGCGCCCATCGTGGTGTGGAAGACCAGCAGCACGAGCAGCCGCACGACGATCTCCGCGGCGAGCCGGCCGATCCGCCATCCGGTGCTGACGCGGTGCTCCGGGGCGGGCTGCTGCCGGGCCCGCGCACCGGACGGGGTGTCCTCGGAAAGGGGCAACGGTTCCGTCCTGTTCTGCGTGTTCCTCTGCGGCGGCGAACCTAGCAGCACGATCGCCCCGGCCGGTCGGGAACCGGGGAACCGGACCGGGCCTCCCGGGCCGCGCGGGACTCGTCGCCCCGGCCCCGGCGGTCTCCGGGCCGGGGCAGGAATCGGTTCAGCGTGGCGAGTTCTGCGCTCGGGGCCCTGAACCGGACGGACATCACCCAGGATGTGCCGGGCACGAACGTGTTCGCGGACACCCGGGGAACCGGGAGCGTCCCGCGAGCGTCGCAGGAGCGGGTGCGCGGGCAGCGGGCCGGGCGGGCGCGCCCGGGCCTTCGGAACGGGGGAACGGGTGACGGACAGGAACGCGGGCGGTGCCCTCCGCCGGGACTGGTGCGCGCCGGACGAGGAGATCCACCTGGTGGTGGGGGACGGGCTCGGCGACCTCGCCTACGACGTCGCGGGCTTGCGCTGGGACGGCCGGGACGAGTGCGCGGCCCTGCCGGCCGAGCCGCCGGAGCGGCCCTCGGCGGTGCTGTTCGGATCCTCCCCGGAGTGCCCGCTGGTCGCGGCGGTCGATCCGTGGCGGACGGCGGGGCGCCGGGGGTCCTGGGTGCTCACCTCGCGTCGGCTGGCGTGGGTGGAGGAGACCGCGGCGATCGAGCGGGTGGAGGTCCCGGCCGAGTTGATCCGGTCCCGCACCGGGACCACCCGCGCGCTGCCCGGGCGGCGCAGCGCCTTCGCGCTGCGGGTCGAGCTCGCCGACGGCTCGGGCATCGACTTCGTGGCCGCCGACGACGCGGAGGCCGACCGGCTCGCGGCGCTGGCTCCCGGGGCGGCGTGACCGAGCTCGGGGAGGCCGGGCCGCAGCGGTCGGCGCCGGGGCGGCCCGGAGGAGCGGCCGGGGAGCCCGAGCGGGCCGGGGAAGCGCTCCGGAAAGCGAAGAATTGATTTCGCCGGGCGGCCGGAATTGCGTCCCGCGGGCGCGCGGAAGGTGCTGACATTCGCGTCCCCGAGGATTGAACACCCGGGTTCCAGAGGTGGCGCTTGATGCCCGCGCGGCGGGCGCAGTGTTTCGGGAAACCCCTCACCGGGCCGCACTCGGGCTCGTGGCCTGCTGATTCGGTATCCGGGTGGGCGGGCGGGGAAAGCTCGCGCGAAGTGCGATGTTCATTACATTTATTTCCCGAAATACTGCTCGATTCGGATTTTTCGGTGTCGATCTTGACAATTCAACGCGCGCGCTCCACCATTCCGTCCCAAGCATCGGAACGGGTCGTGCGGGCCGCTGGAACGTGGTCGCCCGGATCCCTTGCGTCCGAAAGACCCCTCCCGTCATCCGCTCCGCGCGTCTCGACGCGCGACCGGGGTGCGGATCCACGACGATCTCGAGGCGTCGCGAGCAACCACGCGGCCACCCGCGCGGACGAGCAGAACGGAAGTTCCGGACACAGTGAGCGAACAAACCCTCCAGGCCGGTGAACCGAGCGGGCAGCCGCCCGCGGACGCCGGAGACGCCGGGTACAGCAAATCGCTGAAGGCCCGGCACATCAACATGATCGCCATCGGCGGCGCGATCGGAACCGGTCTCTTCCTCGGCGCGGGCGGCAGGCTCGCGCAGGCCGGCCCCGCCCTGTTCATCGCCTACGCGGTGTGCGGCCTGTTCGCGTTCTTCGTGGTGCGCGCCCTCGGCGAGCTCATCCTCTACCGCCCCTCCTCCGGCGCGTTCGTGTCCTACGCCCGGGAGTTCATGGGCGAGAAGGGCGCCTACACCGCGGGCTGGATGCACTTCCTGAACTGGTCGACCACCGGCATCGCCGACATCACCGCGATCGCCCTCTACGCGCACTTCTGGGCGATGTTCAGCCCGATCCCGCAGTGGGTGCTGGCGCTGATCGCGCTCGCCGTCGTGCTCGCGCTGAACATGGTCTCCGTCCGGCTGTTCGGCGAGATGGAGTTCTGGTTCGCCATCATCAAGGTCGGCGCGCTGGTGGCGTTCATGCTCGTCGGCATCTACCTCGTGGTGACCGGGCACCCGATCGCGGGGCAGGAGGCGGGACCGGCGGTCATCTCCGACAACGGCGGCATCCTCCCGGGCGGCATCGTGCCGTTGGTGCTCATCATGCAGGGCGTCGTGTTCGCCTACGCCTCGGTCGAGCTGGTCGGCGTCGCCGCCGGGGAGACCGAGAACCCCGAGAAGATCATGCCCAAGGCGATCAACTCGATCATGTGGCGGATCGGGATCTTCTACGTCGGTTCGGTGGTCCTGCTGTCCATGCTGATGCCGTGGACGTCCTACAAGGACGGCGAGAGCCCGTTCGTCACGGTGCTGTCCAACCTCGGCGTCCCGGGCGCGGGCGACATCATGAACCTGGTCGTGCTGACCGCCGCGATGTCCAGCCTCAACTCCGGGCTGTACTCCACTGGCCGCATCCTGCGCTCGATGTCGGCGGCCGGTTCGGCGCCGAAGTTCACCGGGCTGATGAACAAGAGCCAGGTTCCCTACGGCGGCATCCTGCTCACCGCCGCGGTCTGCGTCGTCGGCGTCGGCCTCAACGCGGTCGTCCCGGACGACGCCTTCGAGATCGTGCTGAACTTCGCCTCCATCGGCATCCTCGCCACCTGGGCCATCATCGTGCTCAGCCACCTGCTGTTCGTGCGGGCGGCCGCGCGCGGCGAGGTGACGCGCCCGAGCTACCGGCTGCCGTTCTCGCCGTACATCGAGCTCGTCACACTGGCCTTCCTGGCCTCGGTGGTCGTGCTGATGGCCTTCGACGAGATCGGCCGGATCACCCTGATGGCGCTGCCGCTGATCCTGATCGCGCTGGTCATCGGCTGGTTCTGCGTCCGAGGCCGCATCGACATGTCGGCGATGGAGCGCGACTAGTCCCGGCACCGCGCCCGAGCGGGGGGCCGTCCCGGTGCGCCCGGGACGGCCCCCCGTGCTCGTTCCGCGTCCCGTGCGTGATCCACGTCGGTTATGGTCGGCGTCGATCGAGGCTGGGGGCGGTTCGGGGACGAACCGCGCGGAGGGACGGATGAGCGACGCGGCTCCGCCACTGCTGGGCGGGCGGTACCGGCTGGGCAGGCGCCTGGGACACGGCGGCATGTCCGTCGTCTACCGGGCGCTGGACACCCGGCTGGGGCGTCCTGTCGCGGTGAAGGTCTTCCGCTCCGACGCCGACGAGACCTCCCGGCGCCGCTTCGAGGACGAGGCGCGGCTGCTGGCCGGGCTCAGCCACCCCGGGCTGGTGGCCGTGCACGACGCGGGCGCCGAATCCGGCGAGGGCGAGCCGTACCTGGTGATGCAGCTCGTCGAGGGCCGGACCCTGACCTCCGTGCTGGCCGACGGCCCGCTCGAACCGGAGCGGGTCGCGGAGCTGGGGCGGCGGCTGTCCGAGGTGCTGGCCTACGTGCACGGCAACGGGATCGTGCACCGCGACGTCAAGCCCTCCAACGTGCTGATCACCGAGGACGGGCGGGTCTTCCTCGCCGACTTCGGCATCTCCCGGCTCGCGGACGCCGTGGGCCGGATGACCGACTCCGGGATCATCATGGGCTCGGCGCACTACATGGCTCCGGAGCAGGTGCGCGACGACGAGATCGGCTACGCCGCCGACGTCTACTCCCTGGGCCTGGTGCTGCTGGAGTGCCTGACCGGGCGTGCCGAGTACGACGGTTCGCAGGCCGAGGCGGCCGTCGCCCGGCTGACCCGCGGCCCGCGCGTCCCGGAGTCGCTGCCGCAACCGCTGGGCGAGGTGCTGCGCACCATGACCGCCTACGAGCCGGACGAGCGGCCCGCCGCCGCACGCTGCGCGCGGTCGTTCGCCGCCGAGCTCGCCCCGGAAGCTCCGGAGTCCGAGCCGTCGCGGCAGGAGTCCGCCGGATCCGGCGGAACTCAGGAGTACCACGCGGTCGCGGAGCCGCGCCCCCGCCGCCGCGCGCCGCTGCTCGGCGTCGGTCTCGGTCTGCTGCTCCTGCTGGTCGTCGCGGTCCTGCTGCTCGTCCCCGGCCGGGGCGCCCCGGATCGTCCGGTGCTGCCGCCGGAATCCGGGCCGCCCGGCATCGGCCGGCTGCCTTCCGACCTCGCGAATCTCGATGGGCTGGTGCGTGGATGAGGCGTGCTCTGTGGACGGTGCCCGCACTGGTGCTGCTCGTCTCCTGCGGCGGCCCGCCGGGGCCCCTGGTGGAACCTGGGGCGCGCGCGGAGATCATGGCCGCCGCCAGCGAGGTCCGGAGCACCGCGCAACGTCACGACCGGGCCGCCGCCGAGCGCGCGCTCGCGGCCCTCACCCGGCGGATCGCCGCCGCGCACGCCGCGGGTGATCTCGACCCGGCGCACGCGCACAGCCTGCTGGAGGCGGCCGACCGGATCGCGGAGGACGTCGCGACGTTCCCCGAGCCCCCGCCTCCCGCTCCGGTGGTCGTCACGGTCCCGGGATCGCCCGCACCTCCGGCGCCGGGGACCGGCGGCCCGGTCCCGCCGCCGCGTCCGGTCCCGCAGCCGCCGCGAGGGGAGCCGAATCCCCCCGGGCCCACCCCGCACGACGACGGCACCAGCGGCAAGGGGAACGGCGCCGACCAGGGGAACACGGGCAACGGCGAGGGGAACACCGGGAGCGGCCCGGGGAACTCCGGCAACGACCAGGGGAACTCCGGCAACGGCGAGGGGAAGACCGGGGCCGACCAGGGGAACTCCGGCAACGGCCAGGGGAAGACCGGGGCCGACCAGGGGAACACCGGCAACGGAGAAGGCGCCGCCGGAGACGGGCAGGGCAGCGCCGGAGACGGGCAGGGCGGCGGTGGCGACAGCGGCCAGGACCAGGACGGCTGAGCCCTCAGGCGCTCGCCGATCTCCGCCGCGCGCCACCGCCGCCGGTCGTGGCGGGCTGGCCGGGAGCGGGGAGGGCGCGCGGAACGCCGTCGCAGCGGTTCATCGGTGCGTCCTTCAGCGAGGGGATGTCGAGGGGGAGCGCGGATCATCCCGGTGACCTGCGGAGAGCGCGCTACGATCAAGATCATTTCATCTCCGGGTGAACCGGTGCGCGCGGGGCTCCGCCGCGCGCACCGGGCGCCGGTCCGGCCGGGCGTTCGGGACGCTGGGGCCGGGCGATCGGAAAGATCGGCTGAAAGCCGGATCCGAGTCTTGATCGACTTCCCGTCCTCGTGGTATCAGGCTCGGTGTGACCTGCGAGGACGACCCCGGCGTGGCTCAACCGCCCGGAAATCGGACAGATCGGAAGAGTTTTCTGCGAGGTTAGTGCACTTCAGCGCCATTGTTGGTAAGAGTTGCAGCGGCCCCGTGCTCGTGCACCCCTTGCACGCGCCGCCCGAGGGGTCAGGTGGCGGGATCTTCCCCCGGACCGCCCGCCCAGCAAGCCGGACCCGCGTGGAACCCGGTGGGCGGGACTCGGTACCGTCGCCGCACCGATCAAGAGAAACCCCACATCACGGAGGACATGGTGGCCCTTCCCCAGCTGACCGAGGAGCAGCGGGCAGCAGCTTTGGAAAAGGCGGCTGCCGCCCGTCGCGCCCGAGCCGAGCTCAAAGAGCGCCTCAAGCGCGGTGGAACCAGCCTGGCAGAGGTCCTGGACACCGCCGACAACGACGAGGTCTTGGGCAAGATGAAGGTGTCCGCGCTGCTTGAGGCCCTTCCCGGCGTGGGCAAGGTCCGCGCTCAGCAGATCATGGAGCGGCTGGAGATCGCGAACAGCCGCCGGCTCCGCGGGCTGGGTGAGCGTCAGCGCAAGGCGCTGCTCACCGAGTTCGCCGCCGAGTGATCGACACCCGTACCGGTGTCGAGCCGGGGTCGGTCCGCGAGGACGGGCCCCGGCTCACCGTCGTTTCCGGGCCTTCCGGGGTCGGCAAGTCGAGCGTGCTGGCCGAACTCCGCCAGCGGGCACCGGAGATCTACTTCAGCGTGTCGGTGACCACCCGCAGGCCCCGGGCCGGTGAGGTCGACGGCGCGCACTACCACTTCGTCAGCGCGCGCGAGTTCGAGCGGATGGCCGCCGCGGGCGAACTCCTCGAGCACGCGCGGTACGCGGGCAACTGCTACGGCACCCCGCGGGCTCCCGTGGAGGCCGCGCTGGCGGCGGGCCGCGATGCCGTGCTGGAGATCGAGCTGCAGGGAGCCCGGCAGGTTCGCCGGTCGATGCCCGAGGCCCGGCTCGTGATGCTGCTGCCCCCCTCCTGGGAGGAACTCGTGCAGCGTCTCACCGGCCGGGGGACCGAGGACCCCGAGGTGGTCGAGGCCCGGCTCGCGACCGCGCGGGAGGAGCTGGCGGCCGAACCGGAGTTCGACGAGACCGTGGTCAACGCCGATGTGCGGTCCGCGACCAGCGAATTGATACGATTGGTGACCGGTCGCCGGGTCTGAGCCCACGTGCTCGGACGCCGGACCGGCGTCCGGTCGACGGCCGAGCCGCCGCCGTCCGCGCTCCGGCGCCCGCCGAGGTCCCCGTCCACAGCACAGGAGCCACCACGTGACCACCCCGAACGCGCTCGCCGCCCTCAACACCCGGTCCTCGCTGACCTCGCCCGAGGGCATCACCAACCCGCCGATCGACGACCTGCTGGAGCAGGTCAGCTCGAAGTACGCGCTGGCGATCTACTCGGCGAAGCGGGCCCGCCAGATCAACGACTACTACGCCCAGCTCGGCGAGGGCCTGCTGGAGTACGTCGGCCCGCTGGTGGAGCCCGGCCCGCGCGAGAAGCCGCTCTCGATCGCGCTGCGCGAGATCCACGCCGGCGTCCTGGAGCACACCGAAGGCGAGTGAGCCTTCCGTGACACGGCAACCTGACGTGGGCCGCCCGCGGGTCGTGCTGGGCGTCAGCGGTGGCATCGCGGCCTACAAGGCCTGCGAGGTGCTGCGGCGCCTGACCGAATCCGGCCACGACGTGCGGGTGGTGCCCACCGAGGCGGCGCTGAACTTCGTCGGCGCCGCGACCTTCGAGGCGTTGTCCGGGCACCCGGTTCGCGCCGGGGTGTTCACCGACGTCGACCAGGTGCGGCACGTGCGGCTCGGCCAGGAGGCCGAGCTCGTCGTGGTCGCCCCGGCCACCGCCGACCTGCTGGCGCGCGCCGCGCACGGCCAGGCCGACGACCTGCTGACCTCGACGCTGCTCACCGCGCGCTGCCCGGTGCTGGTGGTGCCCGCGATGCACACCGAGATGTGGGAGCACCCCGCGACCCGGCAGAACGTCGCGACGCTGCGCTCCCGGGGCGTGGTCGTCGCCGAACCCGCCAGCGGCAGGCTCACCGGCAAGGACACCGGCAAGGGCCGGTTGCCGGACCCGGTGGAGATCGTGGACCTGGCCCGGCTGCTGCTGGCGGAGGCGTCCGCACTGCCCCGCGACCTGGACGGGCGTCGCGTGGTGATCTCCGCGGGCGGCACCCGCGAGCCGCTGGACCCGGTGCGCTACCTGGGGAACCGGTCCTCCGGGCGGCAGGGCTACGCGCTGGCTCGGGTCGCCGCGCACCGCGGCGCGGAGGTCGTGCTCGTCTCCGCGCACACCGCTGACCTGGTGGAACCCGCCGGGGTCCGGGTGGTGCACGTGGGTACGGCCGAGCAGCTGCGGGAGTCCGTGCTCGCCGAGTCCGCGGGCGCCGACGCGGTGGTGATGGCCGCGGCCGTGGCCGACTTCCGGCCGGTGGACCTCGCCGAGCACAAGATCAAGAAGGCGGACGCCGATCCCGCCCCGGTGAAGCTCACCCGCAACCCCGACGTCCTCGCCGAGCTCGTCGAGCGGCGCCGCGACGGCCGCCTGGACGTCGGCCTGATCGTCGGATTCGCCGCCGAGACCGGGGATCCCGGCACCACGGTGCTGGAGCACGGCCGCCGCAAGCTCGGCCGCAAGGGCTGCGACCTGCTCGTGGTGAACACCGTCGGTGACGGGAAGGCCTTCGAGGTGGAGGACAACGCGGGCTGGTTGCTGTCCACCGACGGCACCGAGACCCCGCTGCCGCACGGCGCGAAGTCCCTGCTCTCGGCCCGGTTGTGGGATGCTGTGACCCGGCGGCTCGACGAGGGCTGAGCCGGGCCGCTCACATCCAGCGCAGGGGGTGGATCGTGCGGCGGTTGTTCACCAGCGAGTCGGTGACCGAGGGGCACCCGGACAAGATCTGCGACGCCATCAGCGACGCGGTGCTGGACGCGCTGCTGGCGCAGGACCCCGCCTCCCGCGCCGCGGTCGAGGCGTTGGTCACCACCGGCCAGGTGCACGTCGTCGGCGAGGTCACCTCCGAGGCGTACGTGGACATCCCCGGCGTGGTGCGCGAGCAGGTGCTGCGGATCGGGTACGACTCCTCCGCCGTCGGCTTCGACGGGCACTCCTGCGGCGTGAACGTCGCCATCGACGCGCAGTCCCCGGACATCGCGCGCGGCGTGGCCCGGGGCTACGAGGCCCGGCTGCGCGGTGTCGACGACGAGGTCGCCCGGCAGGGCGCCGGGGACCAGGGAATGATGTTCGGCTACGCCTGCGACGAGACCCCGGAGCGGATGCCGCTGCCGATCGCGCTGGCGCACCGGCTGGCCCGGCGGCTCGCGGAGGTGCGCCGCGGCGGGTTGCTGCCGCACCTGCGCCCGGACGGCAAGACCCAGGTGACCATCGCCTACGAGGGCGACCGGCCGGTGGCGCTGGGCACCGTGGTGCTCTCCGCCCAGCACTCCCCGGCGGTGGAGGAGACCCAGCTGGACGCCGAGGTGCGCGAGCTCGTCCTCGCTCCGGAGCTGGCCCGGCTGGAATCGGTGGGCGTGGCGCTGGACCGCTCGGGCGCGCGGGTGCTGGTGAACCCGACGGGGCGGTTCGTGCTCGGCGGCCCGGCGGCGGATGCCGGGCTCACCGGCCGCAAGATCATGGTGGACACCTACGGCGGGATGGCCCGGCACGGCGGCGGGGCCTTCTCCGGCAAAGATCCGTCCAAGGTGGACAGATCGGCGGCGTACGCGCTGCGCTGGGTGGCGGTGAACGCGCTCGCGGCGGGGCTCGCCCGCCGGATCGAGGTGCAGGTCGCCTACGCCATCGGAACCGCCGCGCCGATCGGGCTGTTCGTGGAGACCTTCGGCACCGAGACCGCCGCACCGCACCGGATCCGGGACGCCATCGGCGCGGTGTTCGACCTGCGGCCCGCCGCGATCATCCGCGATCTGGACCTGCTGCGCCCGCGCTACACCCCGACCGCCGCGTACGGCCACTTCGGACGGACCGATCTCGACCTGCCCTGGGAGCACCCGGACCGGGCCGCCGCGCTGCGCGCCGCGCTCTGATCACGTCCAGCCGTGCGTGGAGAACCGGATCCCGCTGCCCAGGGCCCGCACGCCGAGCTCCGCGTACTCGATCATCGGCCGGGGCAGCGCGTCCAGGTCGAACCAGCCGAGCTCGTGGCACTTCTCCGGCTCCCGGTTCTCCGGCTCGCCCGACCAGCGGGCGGTGCGGAAGAAGAACCCGAACCTCGGCTCCTGGCCCGGCCCGGTGATGTGCACCGAGTGCACGTGCGCCAGGTCCGCCGGATCGATGCGCACCCCGACCTCCTCCCAAGCCTCTCGCACGGCGGCGGAGACGACGTCCTCGCCCGCGTCCACCTTCCCGGAGGGCAGGTGCCAGCCGCCGTCGAAGGCACCGCCGCGCCGCCTGCTCAGCAGCACCCGCGACCCGCGCAGCAGCAGCACGTGAGCATCGACGAGGTGGCGGTCGGGCATCGGGTTCCTCCCGTCGGAGTGGGGCCCGCAGCTTACGCGCGCGGCCATCGCGGGAGTGAGCGCGGACATGTCGCGGACCGCGCGGCTACCTGGTGTGACACCATTTCGTTCGTACGAAGGGTTGCGCGCGGACGGAACTCCGGGCGGGGATCACCTGCCCGGCGGAGGAGGGTGCGGTCGATGTGCGGTGGTCAGCGCCATAGCGGGTTCCGCCCGCAGCGTGCAGCGGGCGGAACGCCCCGCCGCCCCGCCTGAGCCGGGGCAGTCCCCTCCCACCGACATCGCCAGAGGAATGACCATGCTTCGGGTCGCCGTGCCCAACAAGGGATCGCTGAGCGGTCCTGCCATCCAGCTCCTGTCCGACGCCGGCTACCGCGTGCACCGCGAGCACAAGGCGCTGTTCGCCACCGACACCGCCAACGACGTCCAGTTCGTCTTCCTGCGCCCCACCGACATCGCGCGCACCGTCGGCAGCGGCGTGCTCGACGTGGGCATCACCGGCCAGGACCTGCTGCAGGCGGCGGGGACCGACGTGAGCACCCGGGAGCTGCTGCCGCTGGACTTCGGGGTGTCCCGGTTCTACTTCGCCGCCCCGGCCGGCGGCATCGGCGAGCTGCGCGAGCTCGACGGCAGGCGGGTCGCGACCTCCTTCGCGCCGCTGGTGTCGGCGGCGGCCGCCGACCTCGGCATCGAGGTGGACGTCATCGAGCTCGACGGAGCCGTGGAGACCGCCGTGGAGCTCGGGTTGGCGGACGCGATCGCGGACGTCGTCGAGACCGGTGCCTCGTTGCACGAGGCCGGGCTGCGCACGATCGGTGAACCGATCCTGCGCTCCGAGGCGGTGCTGGTGCGGGGCACCCGCGACCTCCCGGAGGACAGCGAGCAAGCCGTGGAGGTGCTGATCCAGCGGTTGCGCGGGGTCCTCATCGCCCGGCAGTACGTGATGATGGACTACAACTGCCCGACCTCCGCGCTCGACGCCGCCCGCGCGATCACGCCCGGCATGGAGTCGCCGACGGTCTCCCCGCTGGACGAGCGGGGCTGGGTCGCGGTGCGGGTGATGGTGCTGCGCCACCAGGCCCAGGTGATCATGGACCGGCTCTGGGCGGCGGGCGCCCGCGCGATCCTGGTGACCCCGCTGGAGGCCTGCCGGTTGTGATCCGCCGCCCGGCCCCGAGCCGGCCGGGGCGCGGCCGCGCGGTGGGGGTCGGCGGTCAGGGCATCGCGTAGTCCTGCTGGCGCCAGGCCTCGTAGACGGCGACTGCCGCCGAGTTCGCGAGGTTCATCGAGCGGATCCCCGGCAGCATCGGGATCCGGACCTGGTCGGTGATCCGCTCGGAGGCGAGCACGTCGGCGGGCAGTCCCACCGACTCCGGCCCGAACAGCAGCACGTCGCCCGGCCGGTAGCGCACCTGCTCCAGGGAGGTCGTCGCGGAGGTGGTGAAGGCGTGCACGCGCGGCGGGTCGAGCTCGGCCAGCAGCGCGTCCCAGTCGTCGTGCACCCGCAGCACCGCGCGGTCCCGGTAGTCCAGGCCCGCCCGGCGCAGCCGCGCGTCCGAGACGTCGAACCCGAGCGGGCGCACCAGGTGCAGCGCGCACCCGGAACCGGCGGCCATCCGGATCGCGTTGCCCGTGTTGCCGGGGATCTCGGGGTGGTAGAAGACGACGTCGAACACGCGGGGTCCTTTCACAGCTGACCGCCGCATCGTAGTGACCCGCGCCGGGACCGGGTCCGCGGTGCCGCGGCGGCGCTCTGGTAGAGAAGTGGGCATGGCGGGCAGCGGCAGCACGGGCGCGGGGAAGGCGGAGCGCACGGCCGCGCCCGAACTCCCCGTCGCCTCCGTGCTGGTGGAGGTCTCGCTGCCCGCGCATCTGGACCGGGCCTTCGACTACCTGATCCCGGACCGCCTGCACGCCGCCGCCGTCGCCGGTTGCCGGGTGCGGGTGCGGTTCCGGGGGAAGCTGGTCGACGGCTACCTGCTGGAGCGCAAGGCGGAATCGGATTTCACCGGGACCCTGCAGTGGGTGGACCGGGTGATCTCCTCCGAGGTGGTGCTGCCGCCGCGGCTGCTGGAGCTGTGCCGCGCGGTCGCCGCCCGCTACGGCGGGATGCTCGCCGACGTCGTGCGGCTGGCGGTGCCGGCCCGGCACGCCCGCGCGGAGAAGCGGGCCACCGAGCCCGCCCCCGCCCCGCAGCGGCCCCCGGCGGAAGCCTGGTCCCGCTACCAGCGCGGTCCGGCGCTGCTGGAGGCGGTGCACGCGGGCAGGCCGGCGCGCGCGGTCTGGCAGGCGCTGCCGGGGGAGGAGTGGGCGCAGCGGCTCGCGGAGGCCGCCGCGACTGCCGCCGCCGCGGGCCGGGGCGCGCTGCTGGTGGTGCCCGATCATCGCGACGTGGCCCGGTTGCGCGAGGCCTGCGCGCGGCTGCTCGGGGAGTCCGGGGTCGTCGCGCTCACCTCGGAGCTCGGGCCGGAGGCGCGCTACCAGCGGTGGCTGGCGGTGCTGCGCGGCGCGGTGCGCGTGGTGGTGGGCACCCGGGCGGCGATGTTCGCCCCGGTGCTGGACCTCGGCCTGGCCGTGGTGTGGGACGACGGCGACACCATGCACAGCTATCCGACGATGCCCTACCCGCACGCGCGGGACGTGCTGACCCATCGCGCGCACGCGGCCGGGGCGGCGGTCGTGGTGGCCGGGTTCGCCCGCACCGCCGAGGCGGCGCTGCTGGCGGAGACCGGGTGGGCGCAGGAGGTGGTGGCGTCGCGCGACGAGGTGCGGGCGGCCGCTCCGCACGTGGTGGCGATCGGTGCCGACGACACCCAGCTGGCCCGGGATCCGGCCGCGCGGGCGGCGCGGCTGCCGTCGGTGGCCTTCGACGCGGCGCGGGCGGCGCTGCGCGCGGGCGCCCCGGTGCTGGTGCAGGTCCCGCGGCGGGGCTACGTGCCCGCGCTGGCCTGCGGGGACTGCCGCGAGCAGGCGCGGTGCCGCCGGTGCGCGGGGCCGCTGGGGCTGCCGGGCGGAACCGAGGGCGGGCAACCGAAACCGGCGGCCTGCCGCTGGTGCGGGGCGGCCGAGGCCGCGTTCCGGTGCGGGTCCTGCGGGTCGCGGCGGTTGCGGGCGATCGCGATCGGGGCCGGGCGGACCGCCGAGGAGCTCGGCAGGGCGTTCAGCGGAGTCGCCGTGCGCACCTCGGGCGGCGGGGAGGTGCTGGCGAGCGTTCCGGCGGGTCCGGCGCTGGTCGTGTGCACGCCGGGGGCGGAGCCGATCGCCGAGGGCGGCTACGGCGCGGCGTTGCTGCTGGACGGGAGGACGCTGCTCTCCCGGCCCGAGCTGCGCGCGACCGAGGAGGCGCTGCGGTTGTGGCTGGCTGCGGCGGCGCTGGTGCGGCCCGCGCGGGACGGTGGCCGGGTCGTGGTGATGGCGGAGTCGGCGTTGCAGCCGGTGCAGGCCCTGGTGCGCTGGGACCCGGCCTGGCACGCGGGGCTGGAGCTGGCCGGGCGCGCCGAGCTGGGCTTCCCGCCCGCGATGCGGGTGGCGGCGGTGGACGGCTCACCGGACGCGGTGAACGACCTGCTGGACTGCCTGGAGCTGCCCGGCACCGGCGAGGTCCTGGGCCCGGTGCCGCTGGGCGAGGTCGACGAGGACGGCGGCTCCGATCAGGAACGCGCCCTGGTCCGCGTCGCCCGGCCCGAGGGCCGCGAGCTCGCGGCGGCCCTGCACGCGGCGCAGGCGGTCCGCGCCTCCCGGCGCCCGGCGGAGCGGATCAAGGTCCGGGTCGATCCCCTCGAACTCCTCTGACGGAGGTCCCCGTCCGATCGCGGGTGAGGTCGCCGGCGGCGGCCCGGCACCCGGCCGGGCCGCCGCCGGGGTCCCGGCCCGGGGCTTCCTCCCGGCGCGGCCGGGACCTCCCGCGGATCAGTAGCGGTAGAGGGCGGGGAGGCCGGGGGCCGGGGTGCCGGAGGCCGAGCGCGGGGCGGAGACGCGGTTCGGGTCGCCGTCGGAGGTGTAGCGGGAGTCCGGGTCGGCGGCGAGTTCGTCGAGCCAGTGCGTCGAGCCGTACTCGGCCTCCTCGCCGGTGGCGCCCTGCGAGCGGATCCGGGGGATGTTCGCGCGGTCGAAGTCCGCGTCGAACGGCGAGCGCGCCGGGTTGGAGCCGACCAGGAACACGCTGTCGTGGTGGTAGGTGACGCCGTCCGCGGAGCCGTCCGAGGCCAGCGCCTCGTCGTCGGGGTGCACGCCCAGCGGCAGCGCGAGCGAGCGGACCGGCACCTCGGGCAGCGCCTCGTTGATGAGCCGCTGCATCCCGGCGATCGAGCGCTGGGCCTCCGCCGAGTCGACCTTGCCGAGGTTCGGGTGGTCGAGGGTGTGGTTGCCGATCTCGAACCCGTGCTCGTGCAGCCAGGGCAGCGTGATCTCGCCGCCGGGGTCCTCGAAGGGCGGATCGAACACGAAGAACGTGGCGGTGGCCCGGAAATCGGGGTGCGCGGCCGCGGTGTCGAGCAGGATGCGCACCGCGGTGCCCGGCGCGGGCCGTCCCCCGGGGTCGAGCGCGAACTGCCCGGCTGAGCCGTCGTCGAAGGTGAGCACGACGGGGTGCTTGCCCGCCGGGACGTCGATGCGGCCGTCCGCGTACTCGCTGGCGGTGATGGGCGCGTAGCCCTCCGAGTGCAGCCGTTCCAGCTCGGCGCGGAAGTCCTGCGGGGTGCGGTCGTAGACGCTGCTGGGCTCGGTGGTGATCCGGTGGTACATGAGCACCGGGATCCGGCCGAGTTCGTTGGCCCGCACCGATTCCGGAGCCGGTGGCGGTGGCGGAGCCGGCGGCGGCGGTGGCGCGGGCGGAGTCGCGGCCGCGTCGGGCGCTTCGGGGGCGGGTTCCTGGCTGCTGCACGCGGCACCGGACAGGGCGAGCAGAGCCGCCGCAGTCACGACGCAGGCGCGCTCGATCGCGCTCAACATCGGTTCGCACGTTAGTGCAGTTAATGCCCGATGTAGATACTCCAAGTGACTTGTTGATCTCCGCGTTATTACCTGGAAGGGTGGCGCGAACGTTCAACCGGCAACGTAACGTGCATCGTTGTCCGGATTCGCCGACGTCGGGGAGGCGAAAGCCGTGACCGATCCTGCGCCCGATGGGCCCACGGAGACCACCGAAACCAGCCGCGGCAGCGGATTCGCGGGCGGAATTCCGCGCTGGGGCATCGCGGCCGCCGCCGCGATCGTGCTGCTGATCGCGGGATTCCTGCTGCTGCGCGGCACGTCCACACAGGACGTTCAGGTGGACGGGCTCCCGTCGCACCCGCTGCGCGCCGAAGCGCTGACCGACGGATCCGTGCGGATCCGCTCCGAAGCCGCCGGGGCCACCCGGGTGCTGCTCGACGGACGGCCCGTCCCCACGGCGGAGCAGTCCGGCGCGCTCGCCGTGCACGCTCCGCCCCTGCCCGACGGCCCGCACGAGCTCGAGATCATCACGCCGCGAGCGATGTCCTGGCTCGGCTCCGCCAGCACCACGCACGAGTTCACCGTGGACAGCGCGCCGCCGGAGCTGGACGTCGAGGACTCGCTGCGCCCGGAGAAGCTCGGTGCACCCGTCACCGTGACGGGGCGGGCCACCGGTGCCGACGAGGTCACGGTCGCGGGCGCGCCCGTCCGCCCCGGCCCCGACGGCGCCTTCTCGGCCGTCGTCGAGCGCCCCGAGCGCGAGGTGCCGGTCGTGGCCAGCGACCAGGCGGGCAACCGGGTGGAACGCGTCATGACCGTGCACATCAAGCACCCCGGGATGCGGGCCGTGCACATGACCGGACTCGCCTGGACCAGCGACACCCTGCGCGAACCGGTGCTGGACATGGCCCGGCAGGGCCGCATCGACACCGTCGAACTCGACATCAAGGACGAGAGCGGCGAGATCCCCTACGACTCGGCGGTGCCCGAGGCGAACCGGATCGGCGCGGTGAAGAACTACTACGACGCCCGCGAAGCGCTCGACCAGCTGCACGGCATGGGCGTGCGGGTCGTCGGCAGGCTCGTCGCGTTCAAGGACCCGGTGCTCGGCGAGGCGTCCTGGCGCGAGGGGCGCCCGGAACGGGTGGTGCAGACCGCCGCCGGGCAGCCCTGGAGCAGCGGCTACGGCGACTACGCCTTCACCAACTTCGCCGATCCCGCGGTCCGCCAGTACAACATCGACATCGCCGCCGAGGCCGCGTCGCTGGGCTTCGACGACATCCTCTACGACTACGTGCGCCGGCCGGACGGCGACATCGAGAACATGCGCTTCGCCGGCCTGAGCACGACGCCGGAGCAGGGCATCGCGGAGTTCCTCCGCGACACCCAGACCGCCGTCCGCTCCGAGGGCGCGCTGCTGGGCGCCTCCGTCTTCGGCATCGCCGTGGACCGGCCCACCCAGATCGCCCAGGACATCCCGCGGATGGCGAAGTACGTGGACTACATCGCGCCGATGGTCTACCCCTCGCACTGGGGGCCGGGCGAGTTCGGGGTGGACGACCCCAACACCCAGCCCTACGACATCGTGCGGCGTTCGCTCGGCGAGTTCGCCAAGGCGGTCGAGGGAACCGACGTGCAGATCATCCCGTGGCTGCAGGACTTCAGCCTCGGCGCCAGCTACGGGCCGGCCGAGGTGGCGGCGCAGATCGACGCGGCCCGCGACGGCGGGATGCCCTCGTTCCTGATGTGGGCGCCGAACTGCCGCTACCACGGCGAGGCCCTGGCGCCGAAGCCCTGACCGGCGGTGAGCGGCCCGGCCGCTCGACGCACCCCCGCCCGCCCCGTCCCGCGGGGCGGGCGGTTCGCCGGCCCGTTGCCCCGACCGTGTTGTCGGGAGGGCGCGGGGTCGGCACAGTGGCGGGACCCGGAGATCGGAGGGCGAAGACATGGTGCGAGCACGACCTGCCCGGATCGGCCTCGCGATGATCGCCTGCTGCGCGGTCGCCGCGCCGGTGGCCCACGCGGGACCGGTGGTGGTGGCGCCGCAGCCGACGCCCAAGAGCGCGGAGGCGATCGGTTACGGCGGCGCGGTCTCCAGCGTCGACCCGGACGCCACCCGCGCCGGCGTCGAGGTGCTGCGCCGGGGCGGTACCGCCGCCGACGCCGCGGTCGCCGTCGCGGCCGCGCTCGGCGTCACCGAGCCCTACTCCGCCGGGATCGGCGGCGGGGGCTACTTCGTGCACTACGACGCCGAGACCGGGGAGGTCAGCACCCTGGACGGCCGCGAGACCGCCCCGGCCTCCGCCCACCCGGAGATGTTCCTGGAGGGCGGCGAGCCGATCCCGAGCGCGGAGGCGATCACCAGCGGCCTCGGCGTCGGCGTCCCCGGCACCCCCGCCACCTGGCAGCGCGCGCTGGAGGAATGGGGCGACCAGGACCTCCGGGAGGTGCTGCGCCCGGCGGAACGGCTGGCGAGGGAGGGTTTCGTCGTCGACGACACGTTCCGCGAGCAGACCGCCGCCAACCAGGAGCGCTTCAGCGCCTTCCCCGCCACCCGCGATCTCTTCCTGCCCGGTGGAGCCCCGCCCGCCACCGGCAGCACCTTCCGCAACCCGGACCTCGCCGAGACCTACCGCACCCTCGGCGAGAAGGGGCTCGACCCGCTGTACCGGGGCGAGATCGGCGCGGACGTGGTCGACGCCGTGCGGACCCCGCCGGTCGACCCGGCCGCCGGGCGCGCGGTCCGGCCCGGCGGGATGACCGCCGAGGACCTGCGGGACTACCGGGTCGAGCGCCGCGAACCGACCCGCACCGAGTACCGGGGTCACGACGTCTACGGCATGGCGCCCTCCTCGTCGGGCGGGACCACGGTCGGCGAGGCGCTCAACGTCCTGGAGCGCAGCGACCTGGCGCGGCTCGGCCAGGAGCAGTACCTGCACCGCTTCCTGGAGGCCAGCAAGATCGGCTTCGCGGACCGCGACCGCTGGGTCGGCGACCCGGCCACCACCGACGTGCCCGTCGACGAGCTCACCGGACAGGAGTTCGCCGACTCCCGCGCCTGCCTGATCGACCCCGGTTCGGTGCTGCCGACCCCGGTCGCCGCCGCCGACCCGCGCCACCCGAAGCCCTGCGCCCCCGCCGCTCCCGCGCCCGGCCGCGTCCCCCAGGAGGGGCCGAACACCACCCACCTCACCGTCGCCGACGCCAGCGGCGACGTGGTGTCCTACACGCTCACCATCGAGCAGACCGGCGGCAGCGGGATCACCGTTCCCGGCCGCGGATTCCTGCTCAACAACGAGCTCACCGACTTCTCGTTCCGGCCGACCACGCCCGGCGAACCGGACCCGAACCTGCCCGGTCCGGGCAAGCGGCCGCGCAGCTCGATCAGCCCGGTGATCGTGCTGCGGGACGGCGCACCCGTGCTCGCGGCGGGCAGCCCCGGCGGCGCCACGATCATCACCACCGTGCTCCAGGTGCTCACCGGCAGGCTCGACCGCGGCCTGCCGCTGGTCGACGCCATCGCCGAGCCGCGCGCTTCGCAGCGCAACGCGCCGAGCACCGAGGCCGAGCCGGGCTTCCTGGCCCGTCCCGAGGCCGGGCGGCTGCGCGCGCTCGGGCACGAGTTCACCGAGAGCGCGGAGATCGGCGCGGCCACCGGGGTCGAGCGGTTGCCGGACGGCCGCTGGCTCGCGGCGGCCGAGCGCGAACGGCGCGGCGGGGGCGCGGCGGAGGTCGTGTTCCCGGTGCCCTGACCGGCGGGAGCGGGCCCGGCCGCGCCGGATCGGGGAGCGCGGGGGAGGCGACTAGACTCGGCGGGCCCGCTCGTCGCGTCCGGCGAGCCGCCTGGCCCGAACCCGCCGACCCCGAACCGGAGCCCCGCGTGACCGTCCAGCCCGTCCGACTCTTCGGCGATCCCGTCCTGCGGACCCGCGCCGAGGAGGTCGTGGACTTCGACAAGGAGCTGCGCACCCTGGTGCGCGACCTGTGGGACACGATGCACGAGCAGGGCGGGGCCGGGCTGGCCGCGCCGCAGCTCGGCGTCGGGCTGCGGGTGTTCACCTACCGGTGCGACGGCTTCGAGGGGCACCTGATCAACCCGGGCTGGGAGGTCGTGGGGGAGGAGATGCAGGACGGCCCCGAGGGCTGCCTGTCCATCCCCGGCATGACCTGGGACTGCCTGCGGCACCGGCACGTGGTGGCGCGCGGCTGGAACGTGCACGGCGACCCGGTCGAGGTCGAGGGCACCGACCTGCTGGCCCGCTGCGTCCAGCACGAGACCGACCACCTGGACGGCGTGCTGTTCGTGGACCGGCTCGACGCCGAGACCCGCAAGGCCGCGCTGCGCGAGATCCGCCAGGCGGACTGGTTCGACGGCCAGGTCCCGGTGCTCAAGGAGAGCCCGCACCCGCTGTTCGGGAAGCGCTGAGATGCGGCTCGTCTTCGCCGGCACCCCCGCCCCGGCCGTTCCCTCGCTGCGGGCGCTGCTCGACTCCGGGCGCCACGAGGTCGCCGCCGTGATCACCCGGCCCGACGCGCGCGCCGGTCGCGGCCGCAAGGTGCTGCGCTCCCCGGTCGGCGAGCTCGCCGACGAGCACGGCATCGAGGTCCTCACCCCGGCGCGGCCCTCCGACCCGGACTTCCTCGCGCGCCTGCGGGACATCGCGCCCGACTGCTGCCCGGTGGTGGCCTACGGCGCGCTGCTCAAGCAGGAGGCGCTCGACGTTCCCGCGCACGGCTGGGTCAACCTGCACTTCTCGCTGCTGCCCGCGTGGCGCGGCGCGGCCCCGGTGCAGGCCGCGGTCCGGCACGGCGACGAGATCACCGGCGCCGCCACCTTCCGCCTGGTCCCCGAGCTGGACGCGGGCCCGGTCTACGGGGTGGTCACCGAGCCGGTGCGGGACACCGACACCTCCGGCGCGCTGCTGGAGCGGCTGGCGGTCTCCGGCGCCGGGCTGCTCGCCGCGACGCTGGACGGCATCGAGGACGGCACCCTCGACGCGCGCCCGCAGCCCGCCGAGGGCGTCAGCTACGCGCCGAAGGTCACCCCGGAGGACGCCAGGGCCGATTTCACCGCGCCCGCCCTCGCCGTGGACCGGCTGATCCGCTCGGTGAGCCCGGATCCCGGGGCGTGGGCGTGGTTCCGGGACGAGCGGCTCAAGCTCGGACCGGTCAGCCGCACCGAAGAGACCGGCCTCGCACCGGGGGAGATCGACGTGCAGCGGCGCCGCGTGCTGGTCGGCACCGCCACCGGAGCGGTCGAGCTGGGCGAGGTGCAGGCGCAGGGCAAGAAGCGCATGGCGGCCAGGGACTGGGCGCGCGGAACCCGCATCGAGCAAGGAGAACGGCTGCAGTGAACGACCACCGCCCCCGCCGCCCGTCGCGCCCGCGCGGCGGCCGCCCGCCGAAGCGCGGCAACGCCCCGGACCGGCCACCGGAGCAGGACCCGGCGCGGATGGCCGCGCTGGACACGCTGCGCGCCGTGCGCGAGCGCGACGCCTACGCGAACCTCACGCTGCCGGGACTGCTGCGGCAGCGCAAGCTCAGCGGCCGGGACGCCGGGCTGGCCACCGAGCTCGCCTACGGCTCCTGCCGGGCCCGGGGCCTGCTGGACGCGGTGATCGCCGATTGCAGCGGCCGCGCGGTGTCCGAAGTGGACCCGGTCGTGCTGGACGCGCTGCGGATGGGCGTCTACCAGTTGCTGCGCACCAGGATTCCCGATCACGCCGCCGTGGCCTCCACGGTGGACATCGTGCGCGGGCAGGCCGGTTCGAAGCTCGCCGGATTCGCCAACGCCGTGATGCGCCGCGCCAGCGAGCGCGACGAGCAGCAGTGGGTCGAGCACCTCGCCCCCGACCGGCTCGCCGACCCCGTCGGGCACCTCGCGCTGCGCCACGCGCACCCCCGCTGGGTCGCGCAGGCCTTCGCCGACGCGCTCGCGGACACCGGCGACGAGCTCGCCGCCGCGCTGGCCGCCGACGACGCCCGCCCCGAGGTGCACCTCGTCGCCCGGCCCGGTGAGATCAGCAACGAGGAGCTCGCCGCCATCACCGGCGGCGACGAGGCGCCCTACTCGCCCTACGGCGTCCACCTGGAGGCCGGAGCGGGCGACCCGGGCGACCTCGAACCGGTCCGGGAGGGCTTCGCCGCCGTCCAGGACGAGGGCAGCCAGCTCACCGCGCTCGCCGTCACCCGGCCCGAGATCACGGGCTCCGACACCCGCTGGCTCGACCTGTGCGCCGGGCCCGGCGGCAAGGCCGCGCTGCTGGGCGCCCTGGTCACCCTCGACGGCGGAACCCTCGACGCCGTCGAGCAGTCCGAGCACCGCGCCGAGCTGGTCCGCAAGGCGACCAAGGGCCTCTCGGTCTCCGTGCACGTGGCCGACGGCCGCGAACCCGGCTTGGAACCCGGCTACGACCGGGTGCTGGTCGACGCCCCCTGCACGGGGCTCGGCGCCCTGCGGCGACGGCCCGAGGCCCGCTGGCGGCGGCAGCCCTCGGACGTGGCGGAGCTCGCGAAGCTGCAGCGCGCGCTGCTGCTCTCGGCGATCGGCCTCACCCGGCCCGGCGGGATCGTCGGCTACGTGGTGTGCTCCCCGCACCTCTCCGAGACCGAGGGCGTCATCTCCGACGTGGTGCGCCGCAGCGGCGCCGAACTCCTCGACGCCCGCGAGCACTTCCCCGGCGTCCCCGACCTCGGCGACGGCCCCACCGTGCAGCTCTGGCCGCACAAGCACGGCACGGACGCCATGTTCTGCGCGCTGCTCCGGGTGTGACCTCCCACCGGCCGCCGACGGACCGGTCGCAGCCGGGGGCGCGCCGGCGGAACCGCAGCGCTCCTCCCGCGAGGGGACCGCTGCGGTGCCGGATCGGGCTGGTCGCCGCTCGGCGGCTTCGCCGCCGAGCAGGCGGAGGCGCCGAGCACGAGCCCACCGCGCGGGGCCGCCCTCGTCAGGCGGCTCGTTCCTGGGCCGTGGGACGCAGGTGCGGCGGGCCGTCCGGGGCGCGGTCCGGGGCGCTGCCGTCGCCCGGGACCCGGGCGTCGGCTTCGCCGGCCGACGCCGACGGGGCGGGCCCGCCGCCGGTTCCCCGGCGGTGCACCGCGAACAGCAGCCCGAGCCCGACCACCAGCAGCGCGTGCGAGGCCACCCGCTCCGCGGTGGCGGCTCCGACGACCAGGTCGTGCGCGGAGAACGCGGCCAGCGCGGCGACGAACGCGCTCAGCACCGGCAGCACCCCGCTCGCCGCGCGGTCGCGCCAGGCGGACCACAGCAGGCCCACCCCGAGCGCCAGGTTCCACGCGGTGCTCTCGTTGAACAGGTGCGCCGCCATGCCGCCGTGGTCGTGCGCTCCGTGCCCGTGCATCCCCAGGCCGAGCACCTGACCGAACGCCAGCAGCAGCTGCGCCAGCGCCGTCACCACCAGCGCGCCGCGCAGCGCCGAGCGCCACCGGTCCCGCCGCGGCGCGCGGGCCAGCACCGCCGCCGCGAGGTCCGGCGTCGGGTGCACCGGGCGCACCCGCAGCCGACGGCTCAGCCCGACCGCCTCGGTCTGGAAGGCCCGGCAGGCCGCGCAGTGCTCCAGGTGTTCGTCGATCTCCGCCGCGGGGACGTCGGCGGGCTCCCCGTCCAGCGCGGCGGACACCGAGGTCCGGCAGGTCTCGCAGTTCACGGTCAGATTGTCGGCCGAAGCGGGGGCGGAGTTCCCGGCGGGGCGTCGACTACTCTCGGGGACCGTGACGCACTCGGAGGCCGAAGACGCTCGTGTGACGGCGCTCGCGCTGGCCGCCGGGAAGGGCGACCGCCGCGCGCTGGAGGACTTCGTCCGCACCACCCAGCGCGACGTCTGGCGCTTCCTGGCCCACCTCGCCGGGGTGTCGGCCGCCGACGACCTCGCCCAGGAGACCTACCTGCGAGCGCTGCGGGCCGTGCGCACCTTCCGCGGGACGGCCTCCGCGCGCACCTGGCTGCTGTCCATCGCGCGTCGGGTGGCCGTCGACCAGGTCCGCCACGACCGGGCCCGGCCGCGGACCGTCGCGGCGGACTGGGTGGTCGCCGCCGAGGCCGGGGGACGCGCGGGACGCGGATTCGAGGAGCTGGTCGAGGTGAACCTGCTGCTCGACGGGCTCGCCGAGGACCGCCGGGAGGCGCTGGTGCTGACCCAGGTCCTCGGGTTGACCTACCAGGAGGCCGCCGAGGTGTGCGGCTGCGAGCTGGGGACCGTGCGCTCGCGGGTCGCCCGCGCCCGCGAGGACCTGATCTCGCGGTCCCGCGCCCAGGACACCGGCACCGGCTGAGCCGGCCGGAGCACCACCGCCCCCGCGACGAGGAGCACCCATGGCATCCACGCCCGAGCAGGCCGCGCCCGGAACGTCCACCCCGGTCGAGGTGCGGCGCACCGGCGATCACCGCTTCACCGCGACCAACGGCCGCGGCGGGCGGGTCGACATCGGTCGGGACGGCGCGCCCGACGCCTTCACCCCCGGTGAGCTGCTGCTCGCCGCGATCGCCTCCTGCTCGGCGGTGACCAGCGAGAACCTGCTGGTCCGCCGGGTCGGGCCGGACGCCGGGTTCGCGGTGCGCGCCGACCGGACGAAGGCCGCCGAGGACCCCAACAAGTTCGAGTCCGTGCGGGTCGGCTTCGACGTGGACCTGGGCGCGGTCGCCGAGGGCGACCGGGCGAAGCTGCTGGACGCGGTGGAGCGCGCGATCGAGCGCTACTGCACCGTCAGCCGCTCGGTGCAGGAGGGCACCCCCATCTCCCTGGACCTCCCGCGCTGACCCGTTCGCGCACCGGCCGTCGACCAGCGGCCGGTGCGCGGATCATCCGCACCGCCCGTCCGCGCTAGTCCGGTGAGATCGTCGCTGGCGCCGTCGTAGGGTGCTGTGCGCGCGAACGCGCGCGGAGCGTCAGGAGGCGGCGAGTGGAGCACGCGGGCACGACCGGGCCGGAGCGGGAAGCGGGGGGCGGCCTGCGCCGCGACCTCAGCGGCCGCCAGGTCGGCATGATCGCCATCGGCGGCGCCATCGGCACCGGGCTGTTCCTCGGCTCCGGACTCGCCATCAACATCGCGGGCCCCGCGGTGATCATCGCCTACGCGGTGGCCGCGTTCGCCGCGCTCGCCCTGGCCTACGCGCTCGCCGAGATGGTCGTGGTGCACCCCGAGGCGGGTGGGTTCGGGGCGATCGCGCAGCGCTACCTCGGCGGCCTCGCCGGATTCGTGCAGCGCTGGATCTACTGGGCCGCGCAGGTCGTCAACATCGGCAGCGAGGTCGTCGCCGCCGGGCTCTACGTGCAGTTCTGGTACCCGCAGCTGCCGCTGTGGCTGCCGGTGGTGGTGTTCTCGGCGGTGATGCTGGCGATCAACGCCTCGGCGGTGAAGTACTTCGGCGAATTCGAGTACTGGTTCGCGCTGATCAAGGTCGTCACGATCGTGGTGTTCGTGCTGCTGGGCATCACCTACATCGTCTTCGGGCTGCCCGGCAGGCCCGCGACCGGCGTGGACGCGCTCACCGAGCACGGCGGGTTCCTGCCCAACGGGATCGGCGCCGTGTGGCTGGCGCTGACCGTGGTCACCTTCTCCTACCTCGGGACCGAGGCCGTCGCCGTCACCGCCTCCGAGTCCCGGAACCCGTCGCGGGACGTGCCGCGCGCGGCGCGGAACATGGTGCTGCGCCTCGGGTTGTTCTACGTGCTGGGGATGCTGGTGGTCGTCTCCATCCTGCCGTGGAACCAGGTCTCCACCGAGGAGGACGTCACGCAGAGCCCGTTCGTGGCGCTGTTCGCCACCGCGGGCGTCCCGGCCGCCGCCGGGATCATGAACTTCGTGGTGCTCACCGCCGCCCTGTCGGCGATGAACACGAACCTGTACGTCACCGCTCGGATGACCTACTCGCTGGCCGTGGACGGCTACGCGCCCCGGTGGTTCGCGGGGCTCAGCCGCAGCGGCGCGCCGCGCCGCGCGCTGCTGCTGTCGGCGGGCGGGCTGGTGCTGGCGGTGCTGATCTCGGTGCTCGCCGAGTCCACCGCGTTCCCGCTGCTGCTGGGCCTGGCGCTGTTCGGCGCGCTGATCACCTGGTTGATCATCTTCGCCAGCCACCTGGTGTTCCGGCGCAGGCGCGCGGCCGAGGGGCTGCCCGACTCGCCGGTGCGGCTGCCGGGGGCGCCGGTGACCACGGTGCTGGCGATGCTGTTCGTGGCGGCGGTGCTGCTCACCACCCCGTTCACCGAGCAGTTCAACACCGCGTGGAAGGCGGGCGTGCCGTTCCTGCTCGTGCTCTGCGCCGCCTACGCCCTGCTGCGGCGCCGCTCCCGGAGCTGAGCGGGGCCCGGACGCCGGGAGCGGGGCCGGAATCTACACTCCGGCGTGTGTCGAACCAGCCGATGATCGCGCCCTCCATCCTGTCCGCGGACTTCGCCCGCCTGGCCACCGAGCTCGACGCCGTCGCGGGCGCCGACTGGGTGCACGTGGACGTGATGGACGCGCACTTCGTGCCGAACCTGACCCTCGGCCTGCCGGTGGTGCGGTCGCTGCTCGACGCGACCGACATCCCGCTGGACTGCCACCTGATGATCGACGACCCGGACCGCTGGGCGATCGGCTACGCCGAGGCGGGCGCGCACAACGTCACCGTGCACGCCGAGGCCGCCCACGACCCGGTCAAGATCGCCAAGGACCTGCGCGCCGCGGGAGCCAAGGCCGGTCTCTCGATCAAGCCGGGGACGCCGCTGGAGCAGTACGTCGAGGTGCTCCAGCACTACGACACGCTGCTGGTGATGTCGGTGGAACCCGGTTTCGGCGGCCAGTCGTTCATCGCCGAGGTGCTGGACAAGGCCCGCACCGCGCGGAACCTGGTCGACACCGGGCACCTGAACCTCGTCGTGGAGATCGACGGCGGCATCAACGCCGACACCATCGAGCAGGCCGCCGAGGCGGGCGTGGACTGCTTCGTGGCGGGGTCGGCCGTCTACGGCGCCGAGGACCCGGCCCGCGCGGTCGAGGCGCTGCGCGCCCAGGCCGCTCCCGGCTTCGCCCACGCCCGGCGGTGAGCGGGCCGGGGCACCCCGAGGCGGGCCGGGCCGACCCGGTGCGCGCGGCGATGCTCGCCGCGCTCGCCGCGAGCGAGCGGGTGCGGGGCACGACGAGCCCGAACCCGCCCGTGGGCTGCGTGGTGCTCGACGCCTCCGGCGCGGTCGCCGGAGTCGGCGCGACGCTGCCGCCCGGCGGGCCGCACGCCGAGGTCGTCGCGCTGCGCGAGGCGGGGGAGCGGGCTCGCGGCGGCACCGCCGTGGTCACCCTCGAACCCTGCGCGCACACCGGCCGCACCGCGCCGTGCACCTCGGCGCTGCTGGCCGCCGGGGTGGCGCGGGTGGTGCACGCCGTCCCCGACCCGAACCCGGTGGCCGCCGGGGGAGCCGAGGTGCTGCGCGCCGCCGGGGTGCGCGTCGAGTCCGGATTGCTCGGCGAGCAGATCGCCCGCGGCCCGCTGCGCGCCTGGCTGCACTTCGCCCGGACCGGGCGCCCGCACGTCACCTGGAAGTACGCCGCGAGCCTCGACGGGCGCTCCGCCGCCGCCGACGGCAGCAGCAAGTGGATCAGCTCCGCGACCTCCCGGGCCGAGGTGCACGAGCTGCGCGGCAAGGTGGACGCGATCCTCGCCGGGACCGGCACGGTGCTCGCCGACGACCCGCGGCTCACCGCCCGCGAGCCCGACGGCGGGCTGCGCGCGCACCAGCCGCTGCGCGTCGTGCTCGGCGACCGCGAGCTGCCCGCCGGGGCGCGGGTGTTCGACGACGCCGCCCCCACGCTCCGGCTGCCCGGCGGCGACCCGGCGGCCGCGCTCGACGAGCTCGCCGGGCGCGGCGTGGTGGACGTGCTGCTCGAGGGCGGCCCCACCCTCGCCGGTGCGTTCGTCGCCGCCGAGCGCGTGGACCGGGTGCTGGCCTACCTCGCACCCGCCCTGCTCGGTTCCGGCGCGGCGGCGCTCGGCGACGCCGGGGTGGCGAGCGTCTCGCAGGCATGGTGGTGGGACATCGAAGAGACCACGATGAGCGGACCGGACGTGCGCGTGAGCGCGGTGCCGGCCCGCCGCTGAGGAGGAGGACCATGTTCACCGGGATCGTCGAGGAGCTCGGCACGGTCGTGTCCGCCGAGGACACCGGGGACGGGGTCCGGCTCACCGTCGAGGGCCCGCTGGTGACCTCCGATGCCGGGCACGGCGACTCGATCGCCGTCAACGGCGTGTGCCTGACCGTCGTGGAGTGCGGCGACGGCCGGTTCACCGTCGACGTGGTGCGCGAGACCGTGCGCCGCAGCGCGATCCGGCACCTCGCCGCCGGAGACCGGGTGAACCTGGAGCGCGCGATGGCGCTCGGCGACCGGCTCGGCGGGCACATCGTCCAGGGGCACGTGGACGGCACCGCCGTGCTGCGCGGCTCCGACGACGACCTCACCCGCTTCGAGATCCCCGAGCACCTGTCGCGCTACCTGGTGCCGAAGGGCTCGATCACCGTCGACGGGGTCTCGCTGACCGTGGTCGACGCGGAGCGAACCGGGTTCAGCGTCGCCCTCATTCCCACCACGAGGGAGCTCACCACCCTGGGAGTGCGCCGTCCGGGGGAAGAGGTCAACATCGAGGTCGACGTGCTGGCCAAGCACCTGGAACGACTCGCCGCCGCCCAGCTCGGAGTGGACGCGCCCCGTCCCTGACCCGCACGGCGGGATCGAGGCTGGCCAGCGGGAGGACAATGGTCGTGCCGGGGCCCTCCCGGCAGGGCCGAACCGAGGGGATCGCGGCGCAGCGGTCCCGGAGCGAAAGAAGCACGGACACGGTGAGCAACAGGTTCGAGGACATCGAGCGGGCCCTGGCCGACCTGGCCGACGGCCGGCCGGTGATCGTGGTCGACGACGAGGATCGCGAGAACGAAGGCGATCTGATCTTCGCCGCGGAGAAGGCGACGCCCGAGCTGGTGGCGTTCATGGTGCGCTACACCTCCGGGTACGTCTGCGTCGGCATGACCGGCGAGGACTGCGACCGGCTCGACCTCCCGCCGATGTACCACACCAACCAGGACCGCAAGGGCACCGCGTACACGGTGACCGTCGACGCCGCCGAGGGCGTGAGCACCGGCATCTCCGCGGGCGACCGGGCGCGGACCCTGCAGGTGCTGGCCGACCCCGGTTCCCGGTCGGCCGATCTGCACCGGCCCGGGCACGTGGTGCCGCTGCGCGCCCGCGAGGGCGGGGTGCTGCGCAGGCCCGGGCACACCGAGGCCAGCGTGGACCTGGCGCGGCTCGCCGGGCTCCGGCCCGTCGGCGCGCTCTGCGAGATCGTCAGCCAGAAGTCCGAGGGCGACATGGCCCGCCGCGACGAGCTGGAGGTGTTCGCCGACGAGCACGACCTGCGGCTGATCACGATCGCCGACCTCATCGCCTACCGCAGGCGCTTCGAGAAGCAGGTGGAGCGGGTCGCCGAGGCGCGCATCCCCACCGCGCACGGCACCTTCCGCACCTTCGGCTACGACAGCACCCTCGACGGCATCGAGCACCTGGCGCTGGTCTACGGCGACCTCGGCGACGGCGAGGACGTGCTGGTGCGGGTGCACTCGGAGTGCCTCACCGGTGACGTGCTCGGCTCGCTGCGCTGCGACTGCGGTCCGCAGCTGGCGGCGGCGATGGAGAAGGTCGCCGAGGAGGGGCGCGGCGTCGTGCTCTACATGCGCGGGCACGAGGGCCGCGGCATCGGGCTGATCCACAAGCTGCAGGCCTACCAGCTGCAGGACGACGGGGCCGACACCGTGGACGCCAACGTCGCGCTCGGGATGCCGGTGGACAGCCGGGACTACGGCCAGGGCGCGCAGATCCTCGGCGACCTGGGTGTGAAGTCCATGCGGCTGCTGACGAACAACCCGGAGAAGCGGATCGGGCTGGAGGGCTACGGCCTGCGGATCTCCGGGCGGGAACCGCTGCCGATCCGGCCGAACCCGGAGAACCTGCACTACCTGCGCACCAAACGCGATCGGATGGGACACGAGTTGAACCACCTCGACGACGGCGAGGACTCCTCCGTCACCGGCGACGGCGACGGCACCGGCGTGGGCAGGCCGGGGGCCACCGCATGAGCGGCGAGGGCAGGCCGCGGGTCGAGGTCCCGCGCGCGGACGGGCTGAGGCTGGCCATCGCGGGCATCCGCTGGCACGAGCGGATCACCGGCCGGATGCTGGAGCGCGCCCGGGAGGCCGCCCGCGAGGCCGGCATCCCGGAACCGACCGTGGTCCGGGTTCCGGGCTCGATCGAGCTGCCGGTGGTCTGCCAGCAGCTCGCCCGCGACCACGACGCGGTCGTCGCGCTGGGCGTGGTGATCAGGGGCGGTACCCCGCACTTCGACTACGTCTGCGATTCGGTGACCGCCGGGCTGACCAGGGTGGCGCTGGACGAGTCGACCGCGGTCGGCAACGGGCTGCTCACCTGCGACACCGAGCAGCAGGCCCTGGACCGGGCCGGGTTCCCGGACTCGGTGGAGGACAAGGGCTTCGAGGCGACGGCCGCCGCGCTGGAGACGGCCCTCGTCCTCCGCGACCTGCGCGCCCGCTGAGGAGTTTCGCGCCTCGCACCCGCGCGCTGCGCCGGTCGCGCGCCCGGTCGCCGCGGTGGACGGGCCCACCTCGGCCCCCGGGGGCGCCGCCGCGTCGGCGGCGGGAACGGGCAAACTGGGCGCATGGACTCAGCTGAGGTGCAGGACGGACCGGCGGGAGGCGCGGGCGTGGTGGAGGAGCGACCCTCGGACGCGGTTCGCACCGTGGTGGTGCGGCCGATCAGGATCCGCCAGGTGGTGATCCCGGTGGCGATCGTGCTGGTGGTGGCGTTCACCGTCGTCGCGGTGCTGCTGCGGGAGACGCCGACTGGCGTCTACTTCCGGCTCTCCGACCAGCTCGCGATGGCGGGGCTCGGCGTGCTGCTGGCCTGCGGGGCGCTGCTGCTGGCCCGGCCCCGGCTCCGCGCCGACCTGGGGGGCCTGGAGGTGCGCAACGTCTTCAGCACCCGGCGCTACTCGTGGGACGAGGTGAGCGCGATCAGCTTCCCGGACGGTGCGTCCTGGGCGCGGCTGGAGCTGCCGCACGACGAGTACATCTCGGTGCTGGCGGTGCAGTCCGCCGACGGCGAGCGGGCGGTGCGGGCGATGCGCGACCTGCGGGAGCTGCGCCGAGAGGTGGAGTCCCGCCGCTCCGCCGACGCCGGTCCGGGCGAGGCCTGAGCGGGGCCGTGCGGCACAGCGGTGCCCGGGAGCGCGCGGCTCCCGGGCACCGTCGTGCGTGCGGTCAGGACCGCGACCTGCCGAAGATCAAGCGGTAGGCGATCAGCAGGATGAGCGAACCGATCACCGCCCACACGAAGCTCATCACGCTGAACTCCATCACCCCGGTTCCGCCGAACTGGCTGCTCAGCCAGCCGCCGAGCAGACCACCGACGACGCCGATCGCGATCGTCACGATGATGCCGCCCGGGTCCCTGCCCGGCAGGATGAGCTTCGCGATCGCGCCCGCGATCAGGCCGAAGATGATCCAGCTGAAAATGCCCACAGCGCCTCCTTCCGAATTCACGCGCCCGCAGCGGCGCGCTCGACACGCAACGCTCATCTGACTCCCCCGCCGCGGCGTCGGGCAACCGTGATCTCCGCCGCTCCGGTGTCGTCTGATCGAGCGAACCGGAGGCTACGCCGTCACAGCCGGTGCCTGATCAGACCCGTCCCGCGGGCTGGGCAGCCGGGCGCGGGCGCACCGCGCCGGCCGCCACCGCCACCAGCAGCGCCAGCGCCGCGGGCACCGCCAGCCCGACCCCGAGCCCGAACCCCTGCGCGAGCAGCCCGATGAGCACCGGACCGGCCAGCAGGCCGCCGTAGGACAGCGTGCTGACCTGCGCCAGGTCCCGTCCGCTGCGCGCCGGATCGCGGTGCCCGGCGGCGCTGAAGATCTGCGGCACGATGCAGGAGAGACCGACGCCGAACAGCGCGAACCCGCCCAGCGCCGCGACCGGGTGGTGCGCCAGCAGCGCCGCTCCCAGCCCGACGCCCGCGATCAGCCCGCAGACCCGCACCAGCCGCACCGGCCCGAACCGCGCCACCAGCCCGTCGCCGAGGAACCGGAAGAGCCCCATCGTGGCGGAGAACACCGCGTAGCCCAGGGCCGCGTAGCCCGGCCCGGTGCCCAGCTCGTCGTGCAGGTACACCGAGGACCAGTCCGCCATCGAACCCTCGCCGACCGAGCAGAAGAACCCGAGCGCGCCGAGGAACACGATCGCCGCCGGGATGCCGCGCGCCCGCGACCCGCCCCGGCCGGCCGGGACTGGCTCAGCCGGCAGCAGCGCCGGCCGGGCCACCAGGGACAGCGCCGCCAACACCGCCCCGGTCAGCGCGAAGTGCACCGCCGGGGTGAGCCCGAGCTGCGCGGCCAGCGCGCCCGACCCCGCGCCGAGCAAGCCGCCGAGGCTGAACGTCGCGTGGAAGGTGCTCATGATCGGCCGCCCGTAGCGCTGCTCCACCCGCACCGCGTGCGAGTTCATCGCCACGTCGATCGTCCCGTGCGCCGCACCGAACACCAGCAGCCCGCCGACCAGCGCGGGCAGCCCGCCCGCCAGGCCCGGCGTCACCCCGGACAGGGCCACCAGCACCCCGGCGGGCGGCATCAGCCGGGCGCTGCCGAGCCGGTCGGTGAGGTGTCCGCACACCTGCATGGCCAGCACCGACCCGGCGGCCACCGCGAACAGCGCCAGCGTCACCCCGGAGTCGTCCAGCCCGAGGTCCTGCTTGATCGTCGGGATCCGCGCCGTCCACGAGGCCAGCGCGAAACCGCTCACCACGAAGTACGCGGTCACCGCCCGGCGCGCGCGGCGCGCGGTGGCATCGGGGCGTGTCGTCTCGGGCACCGCTGTCCTCTCCAGCTCGGGGCGTCCCCGCGGCGGGGCCGCCCGTCGGGGGCTTCCACCGCGGCACCCGATTCCACCCGACGGCGCGCCGCCGGGGAAACCCCGCGCGGCTCGCGTCGTCCGCCCGTTCGACTCCAACTGATCACTGCGGCACCGCGCCTGTGAAGGGGGCGAACGGGTGAGGGACAATGGGGGGCGGCGTCGAGCGCCGGAGATCCCGGCCCGCGCGCCGGCCCCCGGGGCGGCCCCGCGGGGGAGGCGCACGGCCGGGCGGCGATGGAGGAGGAGACCGTGAGCGTGGCCCAGGAGCGAAACCTTCGGCTGGTGCGGGACGAGCCCCGGCCGCCCGCCGTCCGGATCGGCGACATCCACCTGCGCAACCGGCTGGTGACCTCGTCCAGCCTGCTCGGCTACGGCGTCGCCAACTCCAAGGTGGTGCCCTACGGGATGAGCCCGATCTCGATGTTCGTCCCGCTGGAGAGGTTCGGCGCGATCACCACCCGCACCGTCACCGTCGAGCCGCGCGAGGGGCACTTCACCAACCAGGACGTGTGGCCGCTGCACGAGGTCCCGGCCCTGCTCAAGCGCTACGGACGGGCGCTGCGGCAGGTCGACGGGGGCTGGCTGAACGCCTTCGGCTGGTGCAACGTCGGCATCGACGCCTACCTGCGCGACTACTACCCCCGCACCCGCTCGCAGAACACGATCATCTCGGTCGGCGGCTTCTCCCCGGAGGAGTTCGTCACCCTCGTCGAGAAGGTCAACGCCGCCGTGCCCGCCGGGGACATCGCGGCCGTCGAGTTCAACGTCTCCTGCCACAACGTCAACTTCGACTTCAACTCGATCATCGAATCGGTGCTGGCGCAGGCGGTGCCGCGCAGCGACCACCCGGTGATCCTCAAGCTCTCCTCGGACTACGACTACGTGGCGCACGCGAAGCTCGCCGCCCGGCACGGGGTCTCCGCGCTCACCGCGATCAACACCGTGAAGGGGCTGCGGCTGGACCCGAACACCGGGCAGCCGCTGCTCAAGAACGGGTTCGGCGGCCTGTCCGGTCGGGCGATCAAGCCGATCGGGCTGCGCGTGGTCAAGGAGCTCCGCGACGCGGGCGTCACGCTGCCGATCATCGGCACCGGCGGCATCCGGAGCTTCGACGACTGCCGCGAGTACTTCTGGGCGGGTGCGGACGCGGTCAGCATGGGCAGCGCGAGCTGGTTCGCCAGCTACCCGGGCTACGCCCTGTCGCCGCTGCACGCGGCCCGGATCCGCGGCGTGCTGCGGCGGGTCGAGCACTACCGGCCGCCGCACGCCTGAGCTCCGCCCTCCCGCATCGGCGAAACCGGCAAACGGTGATCTTGGCAAATGCCGATCGGATGAAGGATCTCGACACGAACGGGCCGCGGAACGTTGACTGCACGTGTCGTGGGGATCTCATCGGATGAGCGGTGCGCGCGGTGGCGCGCGGCGCGATGTGGGAGGGGCGCATGTCCGGGTACGGGACGTTCGGGAGCAGCCTGCGGGACCTGCCGAGGTTGCGGCAGTCCAAGCGGGGCCGGGTCTCCAGCTGGGACCGCACGGGGGGCAACACCGACAACATCCGGTTGCAGCCGGGGGAGAGCCGCGAGCTCGCTCGCCTCTCCGGGCCGGGCGCGGTCACCCACCTGTGGTGCACCGTGGCGGTGGAGGACGGGCCGCACCGGCCGGAGGTCGAGGGCGACTACCTGCGGCGGCTCGTCCTCAAGATCACCTGGGACGACGCGGCGCACCCGAGCGTGCTGGTGCCGCTGGGGGACTTCTTCGGCATCGGCCACGGGCGCACCGAGAACTTCGTCTCCGCGCCGCTGCAGATGAGCCCGCAGGACGGCAAGGGCTTCAACTGCTGGTTCGCGATGCCCTTCGCCGAGGGCGCCCGGTTCGAGCTGATCAGCGAGATGAGCCTGAAGCCGGTGATCTTCTACTACTACATCGACTACGAGCAGTACCACCGGGCGGATCCGGAGCTGGGCTACTTCCACGCGCAGTGGCGCCGCGAGGACCCCGCCGACGGGGTGGAGCAGGGCGACCAGACCAACGACGAGTTCCTGTTCGGCGGGATCAACCTCGACGGCGCGGGCAACTACGTGCTCCTGGAGGCCGAGGGACGCGGGCACTACGTCGGTTCGGTGCTCAACGTGCACAACCTGCGCTCCACGACGGACTGGAACTGGTACGGCGAGGGCGATGACATGATCTTCATCGACGGCGAGCCCTGGCCGCCCCGGCTGCACGGCACCGGCACCGAGGACTACTTCAACACCGCCTGGTGCCCCAGCCAGCCCTACCACGCGCCGTACCACGGGCTCACGCTGCCGGGCGGGCGGAACTGGAGCGGGCAGGTCTCCTACTACCGCTTCCACGTGGAGGACCCGATCACCTTCGAGTCCTCGATCAAGGTGAGCATCGAGCACGGGCACGCGAACAAGCGCTCCGACGACATCTCCTCGGTGGCGTACTGGTACCAGACGCTGCCCTCCCGCCCGTTCGGCTTGCTCCCGGTGCACGAGCGGCTCCCGCACCCCCTCTGATCCTCGCCCCGGGATCGGCTCCCGCGCCGGACACCGCTGTCCGCGCCGGGCGCCCCGCTCCCGCCACCGAGCACGGGCCGAGGACCTCGCGGGGACCGGTCAGCCCTCGTCCTCGGCGCCGCGCCCGCGCACGGTCAGGGCCCCCAGCACCGCCACGTCCACGGCGATGATCAGCAATGACCACAGCGGCTGGTACGGGATGAACAGGAACGCCGCCAGCGCGCTCGCCCCCACCACGAGCACCGCCGGGACCCGGGTCCCGCGCCGGCCGGTCAGCAGCGCCGAACCGGCCGCCACCGCCAGCGCGCCCAGCGCCAGGTGCGCCCAGCCCCAGCCCGGCACGTCGTAGCTGAACACGTAGCTGCCGAGCACCACCGCGTAGGACTCCTGGACCAGCGTCGCCAGCGCCACGAGCACGTGGAACGCCCCGATGAGCACCGTCGCCACCCCGGCGAACCGCACCGGCCCGTCGTCCCGGCGCACCGCGTGCGCACCGTGCCCGGCCTGAGCCATGCGGCACCTCCCCTCCGCGGCGGCGCGGACGCCGGATCCCGCGCCGAGGCCCGGATCCGGACACCTCAGGACAACGCACGCGGAGCCGGGCTCCCAGGGGCGGAGGTCCCCGCACCGGCGCCGATGCCGTGACGGGGAGTGTCGGTCGCGCACGTAGGGTGGAGCCGTGGCCGACCCGTCGACGTACCGACCCGCTCCCGGGACCATCCCGGACGCTCCCGGCGTGTACCGCTTCCACGACGCCGAAGGGCGGATCATCTACGTCGGCAAGGCGAAGAGCCTGCGCAGCAGGCTGGCCAACTACTTCGCCGACCTCTCCGGCCTGCACCCGAGGACGCGGCGGATGGTCACGACCGCCACCGGGGTGCGCTGGACGGTGGTCGGCACCGAGGTGGAGGCGTTGCAGCTGGAGTACTCCTGGATCAAGGAGTACGACCCGCGGTTCAACGTCCGCTACCGGGACGACAAGTCCTACCCGGTGCTCGCCGTGACCCTGCACGAGGAGTACCCGCGGCTGCACGTCTACCGGGGCCCGCGCCGCAAGGGCGTGCGCTACTTCGGCCCCTACGCGCACGCCTGGGCGATCCGCGAAACGCTCGACACGCTGCTGCGGGTGTTCCCGGCCCGCACCTGCTCCAGCGGGGTGTTCAAGCGGCACGGCCAGATCGGCCGGCCCTGCCTGCTCGGCTACATCGGCAAGTGCTCGGCCCCCTGCGTGGGGCGCGTCGACGCCGAGGAGCACCGGTCGATCGTCGAGGACTTCTGCGACTTCCTCAGCGGCCGCACCGACACCCTGATGCGCAAGCTGGACCGCGAGATGCGGCAGGCCTCCGCCGAGCTGGAGTTCGAGCGCGCCGCCCGGCTGCGCGACGACCTCGAGGCGCTGCGCCGCGCGATGGAGAAGCAGGCGGTGGTGCTCGGCGACGGCACCGACGCCGACGTGATCGCCTTCGCCAAGGACGAGCTGGCCGCCGCCGTGCAGGTCTTCCACATCCGCGGTGGCCGGGTGCGCGGCCAGCGCGGCTGGGTGATCGACCTGGAGGCCGAGACCGACCTCGCCGAGCTCACCGGCCGCTTCCTCACCCAGTTCTACGGCGAGCAGGCCGCGCTGGCCGACCAGGCCGACGCGGGCGGCACCCCGGTGCCGCGCGAGGTGCTGGTGCCGGAGGTTCCCGAGGACGCCGGGGCGCTGGGGCAGTGGCTCAGCGAGCTGCGCGGCAGCCGCGTCGACCTGCGGGTCCCGCAGCGCGGGGACAAGCGGACCCTGATGGAGACGGTGGAGCGCAACGCCAAGGAGGCCTTCACCCAGTACAAGCTGCGTCGCGCGGGTGATCTCACCGCCCGCTCGGCGGCGCTGCAGGAGCTGCAGGAGGCGCTGGAGCTCGACACCGCCCCGCTGCGGATCGAGTGCGTGGACGTCAGCCACGTGCAGGGCAGCGACGTGGTCGCCTCGCTGGTGGTGTTCGAGGACGGGGTGCCGCGCAAGTCCGAGTACCGCAGGTTCTCGGTGCGCGAGGGAGCCGAGGGCGGTGACGTGGGCTCGATCGACGAGGTCGTCCGCCGCCGTTTCGCCCGCTACCTCAAGGAGACCGCGCGGTCCGGTCCGGACGGTGCCGACGAGGAGTCCGGAGTGGACGGCACCGGCGAGGGGCTCGGAGCGGACCGGGGGGAGCCGCCCGCCGAGGGAGAGCCGGCGGACGGGACCGCGCCCGGGATCGACCCCGAGACCGGCCGCCCCCGCAGGTTCGCCTACCCGCCGAACCTGCTGGTCATCGATGGTGGTGCTCCGCAGGCCAACGCCGCCGCCGACGCGCTCACCGAGCTCGGCATCACCGACGTCGCCGTGATCGGCCTCGCCAAGCGCCTCGAAGAGGTGTGGCTGCCCGCCGAACCCGACCCGGTGATCCTGCCCCGCACCAGCGAGGCGCTGTACCTGTTGCAGCGGGTGCGCGACGAGGCGCACCGGTTCGCGATCACCTACCACCGGCAGAAGCGCTCCAAGCGGCTCAGCCGGTCCGTCCTCGATTCCGTCACCGGGCTTGGGGAGGCCCGGAAGTCCGCCCTGCTCAAGCACTTCGGTTCGGTGCGCAGGCTCCGGCAGGCCGGGATCGAGGACATCATGGCGGTGCCCGGCTTCGGCAGGCGCACCGCCGAGTCCGTGTGCGCGGCCCTGGCGTCCGACGCCGGGGCAGGCGGGGGAGATACCAGCGCTGAAGGGGAGAATCAGTGAGCGAGGAGAAGTCGGGCATCGAGGTCGCGGTCGTCAGCGGCCTTTCCGGCGCGGGGCGCAGCACCGCGGCGAAGTGCCTGGAGGACTTGGGCTGGTTCGTCGTGGACAACCTGCCACCCGAGCTGATCGCGACGATGGTGGAGCTGGGGGCGCGCTCCAGCGGCGCGATCACCCGCGTCGCGGTCGTGATGGACGTGCGCAGCCGCGCGTTCACCGAGGACCTCGGTTCGGTGATCAAGGACCTGGACGCCCGCGGCTACAAGCCGAAGGTGCTGTTCCTGGAGGCCACCGACGAGGTCCTGATCCGCCGCTTCGAGCAGGTGCGCCGCGGCCATCCGCTGCAGGGCGAGGGACGGCTCGCCGACGGCATCGCCAACGAGCGCGCGCTGCTCTCGCGGCTGCGCTCGGAGGCGGACCTCGTGGTGGACACCACCGGGTTGTCCGTGCACCAGCTGCGCACCAAGATCGAGGACGCCTTCGGCACCGAGGCCGAGACCCGCACCCGGGTCACCGTGCTGTCCTTCGGCTACAAGTACGGCCTGCCGATGGACGCCGACCTGGTGATGGACTGCCGGTTCCTGCCGAACCCGTTCTGGATCCCCGAGCTGCGCGAGTTCAACGGCCTCGACGAGGAGGTCCGCAACTACGTGCTCGGCCAGGAGGGCGCCGAGGAGTTCCTGGAGAGCTACCAGGGCTTGCTGCGGCTGGTCGGCGCCGGCTACCACCGCGAGGGCAAGCGGTACCTGACGTTGGCGCTCGGCTGCACCGGAGGCAAGCACCGCAGCGTCGCGCTCGTCGAGGAGATGGCCCGCAGGCTCGCCGACGACGAAGGGATGATGGTCAAGACCGTCCACCGGGACCTGGGGCGCGAGTGAGCACTGGCGCACCACCGAACGACCCGTCCGCCGAGCGCCCGCTGCGCGCGGTCGCGCTCGGCGGCGGTCACGGCCTGCAGGCGACGCTCGGCGCGCTGACCCTGCTGACCCCCGACGTCACCGCCGTGGTCACCGTCGCCGACGACGGCGGTTCCTCCGGGCGGCTGCGCCGCGAACTCGGCATGTTGCCGCCCGGTGACTTGCGCAAGGCGCTCGCCGCGCTGGCCGCGCCGGACGACAACGGCAAGCGCTGGGCGGAGGTCTTCCAGCACCGCTTCGGCGGAAACGGCGCGCTCGCCGGGCACGCCGTCGGAAACCTGCTGCTCGCCGGACTGCTCGACGTGGTCGGCGATCCCGTCGAGGTGCTCGACGAGGCCTGCCGGCTGGTCGGCGCCCGTGGCCGGGTGCTGCCGATGTCCACCGAGCCGCTCGACATGGAGGCCGAGGTCGTCGGTCTCGACGCGGACCCGGAGGCGGTGCGCACCATCCGCGGCCAGGTCGCCATCGCGAGCACCCCCGGCCGGGTCAAGCAGGTCCGCCTCGCCGCGACCAACGGCGGGCCGGGCACCCCGCGCGGCTGCCCCCAGGCGGTGCGGGCCGTGCTCGACGCCGACGTCGTGTTGCTCGGGCCAGGTTCCTGGTTCACCAGCGTGCTGCCGCACCTGCTGGTCCCGGAGCTGCACGAGGCGCTCGTGACGACCACCGCGAGCCGCGTCGTGGTGCTCAACCTGATCCCACAACCGGGCGAAACCGCGGGTTTCTCCCCGGAGCAACATCTCGACGTACTCTCGCAGCACGCACCGCGGCTGACCGTGGACGCTGTTCTGGCGGACACCGGATCGGTGCCGACACCTGATCGGCTTCGCGCTGCGGCGACCGGGCTGGGTGCGCAAACTCTGCTCGACACCGTGGCCTCGCCCGCCGCACCGGGCAGGCACGATCCGGAGGCGCTCGCGGCGAGCCTGGCGGCCGCGTTGGAGAGGAGGAGTGACCGGTGGCGATGACCGCAGCGGTCAAGGACGAACTGAGCCGGTTGCCGGTGACCAAGACCTGCTGCCGCAGATCCGAGGTCTCCTCGCTGCTGCGGTTCGCGGGTGGGCTGCACATCGTCGCCGGCCGCGTCGTGGTGGAGGCCGAGCTCGACAGCGGTTCCTCGGCCCGCAGGCTCCGCAAGGAGGTGCACGAGCTGTTCGGGCACCACTCCGACGTCCACATGATCACCTCCGGCGGCCTGCGCAAGGGCACCCGGTACGTGGTGCGGGTGGTCAAGGACGGCGAGAGCCTGGCCCGCCAGACCGGCCTGCTCGACCCGAGGGGCCGTCCGGTGCGCGGGCTGCCCGCGCACGTCGTCTCCGGCGGCTCGTGCGATTCGGAGTCGGCCTGGCGCGGGGCGTTCCTCGCGCACGGCTCGCTCACCGAACCCGGCCGCTCCTCGGCGCTGGAGGTGACCTGCCCCGGACCGGAGGCGGCGCTCGCCCTGGTCGGTGCGGCGCGACGGCTCGGGGTGCAGGCCAAGTCCCGCGAGGTGCGCGGGGCGGACCGGGTCGTGGTCCGCGACGGCGACGCGATCGGCGCGCTGCTGACGAAGCTCGGGGCGCACTCCAGCGTGCTGTCCTGGGAGGAGCGCCGGATGCGCCGCGAGGTGCGGGCCACCGCGAACCGGCTCGCGAACTTCGACGACGCGAACCTGCGCCGCTCGGCGCGGGCCGCCGTCGCGGCCGCCGCCCGGGTGCAGCGGGCGCTGGACCTGCTCGGGCCGACCGCGCCCGATCACCTGCTGGTGGCGGGTCGGCTCCGGCTCGCGCACCGGCAGGCCTCGCTGGAAGAGCTCGGCCAGCTCGCCGACCCGCCGATGACCAAGGACGCGGTCGCGGGCCGGATCCGCCGCCTGCTGGCGATGGCGGACAAGCGGGCCCGGGAGCTCAACCTCCCGGACACGGAATCGGCGGTGACCTCGGAGCTGCTGGAAGCCGAGGTCTGATCGGCCGCGAGACGGCCCCTCCCGCGCGCCGGGAGGGGCCGTCGTGCGTCCGGATCACTTGTTGTAGACGGCGATGTAGTCCACGAGCATCGGGTGCCCGTCGGTGGTGGCCTCGGTCGGCGTGGTGATTCCGGAGTTCTTGTCCGGGAACTGGCCGCCGATCGCGACGTTGAGCAGCACGAAGTAGCCCTCGTGCGAGGTCATGCTCTGCCACGCCGCCGGGGCGACGTCGCTCTCGGAGACCGAGTGGTACCGCTGGCCGTCGACGTACCAGCGCAGTTCCTCGACCTCGCCGCTGCGGTCCCACTCGAACCGGTAGGTGTGGAAGGCCTCTTGGCAGGTGCTGTCCGGGCATTCCCGGTTCGCGGCCAGGCCGTCGGTCTCGTCGCAGGAGCCGCCGGGGGAGACGTCGCAGTGCAGCACGCCGTAGACCCGGTTCTCCGCGTTGACGTTCTCCATGATGTCGAACTCGCCGATCGTGGGCCAGGACCAGAGGTCCTCGCGGTACGGCGATCCCAGCGCCCAGAACGCGGGCCAGTAGCCCAGCGCCTGATCGGTGGCGACGTCCGGCATCCGGATCCGGCCCTCGATGCGCAGCACGCCGCCCTCGGCCGCCTTGAAGTCGCCGCGCTGGGTCTCGATCCGCGAGGAGGTCCAGTTCCCGGACTCGTCCTGGCGCGGAGTGATCGCCAGGTTGCCGTCGCCGTCCTGCCGCAGGTTGGACGGGTCGTCGGTGTAGGTCTGGATCTCCCCGGTCCCCCAGCCGTCGGGCCCGCCCGGGTAGCCGCGTCCGGTGTCGATCTTCCAGTCCTCGCCGGGCGCGGTGCCCGCCTCGCCGGTGAAGTCGTCGCCGAAGGTGAGCGTCCAGCCCTCTTCCGGCGGTGGGACCTCCGCCCCGGCGGGGGCGTTGACCAGAGCGGTGAGGCCGAGACCCGCGGCGAGCGCGGCGGCGGCCACGCGGCCGCGCCGCCGGAACCGGCCCTCGTTCGTGTGCCGCGGCTTTCCGGGCAGCGCCATGCGGAGTCCTCCCTGCCATCGGGTCCGGCCGGGTGCCGGGCCTCGCGGCCGCGCCTACCGGCGCGGAGATGCCGATCACGACCGACGGGGACCATTCTTGGGAGCGCTCTCACCCCTGGTCAACCGGCGTGTGCAGCACGACGGGGCACCCGAAAGGCAGAACGACCGGTTCGGTCGGGTGATCTTGGAGATGGCGTTCGCGAGGTCCGCGGAGATTCGCCTGAAAGGCGAGCGCCCAGCCGTCTCCGCAGTTGGCGCGGCCAGATAGGGTGCGATCGAGTCCATCAACCGCTCACCCGTCGCGTTGACGCGGCAGGGTCAGTTACGAGGAGATAGGCGTGACCGTTCGCGTAGGCATCAACGGCTTCGGTCGCATCGGTCGGAACTTCTGGCGGGCGGCTGCCGCCAGCGACCACGACATCGAGATCGTGGCCGCCAACGACCTGGGCGACGTCGCGACCATGGCCCACCTGCTCAAGTACGACAGCGTCCTCGGGCGCCTCGAGCAGGACGTGAAGGTCACCGGCGAGGGCATCGAGGTGGGCGGCAAGCCGATCAAGATCCTGGCCGAGCGGGACCCGGGCAAGCTGCCCTGGGGCGACCTGGGCGTGGACGTGGTCGTGGAGTCCACCGGCTTCTTCACCAACGCGGCCGACGCCCGCAAGCACGTCGACGAGGGCGGCGCCAAGAAGGTCGTCATCTCCGCGCCCGCCAAGGGCGAGGACCTCACCGTGGTGCTCGGCGTCAACGACGACAAGTACGACGGCTCGCAGACGATCATCTCGAACGCCTCCTGCACCACGAACTGCCTGGCCCCGATGGTGAAGGTGCTGGACGACACCTTCGGCATCCAGCGCGGCCTGATGACCACGGTGCACGCCTACACCGCGGACCAGAACCTGCAGGACGGGCCGCACAAGGACCTGCGCCGCGCCCGCGCCGCCGCCGTCAACGTGGTGCCGACCAGCACCGGTGCGGCCAAGGCCATCGGCCTGGTGCTGCCGGAGCTCAACGGCAAGCTCGACGGCTACGCCATGCGCGTGCCCGTGCCCACCGGATCGGTCACCGACCTCACCGCGACCGTGGGCAAGGAGACCTCCGTCGAGGAGGTCAACGCCGCGTTCCGCGCCGCCGCCGGGGACGGCCGCCTCAAGGGCGTGCTGCGCTACAGCGAGGACCCGATCGTCTCCAGCGACATCGTCACGGACCCGGCCTCGACCGTGTTCGACGCGCCGCTGACCAAGGTCATCGGCGACCAGGTCAAGATCGTCGGCTGGTACGACAACGAGTGGGGCTACTCCAACCGCCTCGCCGACCTCTCCGCCCTGATCGGCTCGAAGCTCTCCTGATCCCGCCGCCGACCCGCCCCGGTGGCGGGTCGGCGCCCCGGGGGGGGGGGGGGGG
>NZ_JBJZOI010000031.1:0-63373 GCF_047200635.1 Saccharopolyspora antibiotica
GGGGGGGGGGGGGGGGGAGGGGGGGAGGGGGGGGGGGGGGGGGGGTATCCGTGGGGGGGGGGGGGGGGGGGGGGGGGGGGGGGAAGACCCCCCCCCCCCCCCCCCGGGCCCGTCGCCGCTCGGAGGGTGCGGCGCCGGGCCGGGGAAGGCCGGGTCGGGGCATGGCCGACCTTCCCTGCTCGGGGGGCGGGGCATTGCCGCGCCGCGCGGCTGGTCAGAACCCGTGCAGGTGTGCCTTCGGCGCCGGGTGCCGCGCGTTGTGCGCGGCGGCGAGCGGGTGCACGGCTGCCCCGCAGGCCCGGCAGGTCGGCCACAGCCACGCCTGTTCGCCGTGCGCGACGACGACCTGCCGGTCGCAGAGGGTGGCGGCGGAGCCCGCCGGTGGCAGGCCCGGGCCGGGGGCGCTGTCGGTGGTGGCGTGGCGTTCACCCGCCGCGGGTATCCAGCGGAACGGGTAGGGCATGGTCATCCCCTTTCCGAGAACGGAATCGGGGAATGCGCGCGGGCATTCCTCCGCGATCGCACCTCGGATCGGAGCTCCGGTCGGGACTCCGTCCGATCCCCTCGTGCGCTGGAGCTCATCGTCATGTTCCGGAACCAAGGTTCGCAATGCCTCGATCGTGTGTATTGATCATGAAACTTCGCTGCGCAAAGCTATGTTCCATGTCCGGAGACACTGAACAGCATTCACCGCAGGCGCGCCTTCTCGGTGGGCAGATCCGCACTCTGCGGAAACAGGTCGGCTACACCGGCAGGGAATTGGGGCAGCGCCTCGGAGTGGGGCACGCGGCGATCTCCCGCTATGAGACAGGTCGTCGCGTTCCGTCGCCGGACATGCTCTCCCGCATCATCGGCGCGCTCGCCGTCCCGGCGGGCCACGCCGAGGAGATGCTGGAACTGGCCCGGCGGGCCTCCTCGGCGAACGTCATCGGTGACACCGGATCGGGCCTGCACAAGCACCTGATCGACCTGGCCGAGCTGGAGCGCGAGGCGGCCGGCATCGTGCACGTCTCCCCGCTGGTGCTGCCCGGGCCGGTGCAGACCCGCGGGTACGCGCGCGAGATCATGCGCAGTCATTCCCCGGACGAGGCGAACCTGCGCGTGGAGCTGCGGATGGCTCGCAGCCGCCCGGTGCAGGGCGGGATCCCGCTGGAGATCTACGTCCGGGAGCAGGTGCTGCGCGATGCGCTCGGCGGTCCCGAGGTGATGGTGGAGCAGATCCGGCGCCTGCTGGAACTGCACGAGTCGGGATCCGTCCGGTGCCGGATCGTGCCCGATTCCCTGCAGCGCTGGACCCTCGCGCACGAAGGTGCGTTCGTCCTGTTCGAGTTCGACGACGCCCCGTCGATAGTGCACTTGGAGAACTTCCGCGGACCCGCGTTCCTCTACGACAGGGAGGATGTCGAAGCCTATCGGGGGGCACTCGCTACGCTCGCCGCCGTGGCCGTGAGCGGAGCAGAATCAAAAAGGATCATGGCCGAGGTGCTGGAAGGATGGGAAGGGGCCGAACCATGATCGATCCTGCGGGATGGCGGAAATCCAGCCGATCGGGTGCGAACAGCAGTTGCGTGGAAATCGGTCGCGCGGAGCACGGCGGTGCGGCGGTGCGGGACACGAAGGACCGCTCGGGGGGAATCCTCGTCGCGAGCCCGCACCAGTGGTCCGCCTTCGTCATCGCGGTGAAGGACGGGCGGTACGAGAGCTGACCGTCGAGCTCCGGAGCGGCCGGTCCGCGCGCCCCGGGGCCGGGGTCAGAGCTTGCGCAGCCGCACCCGGTTGATGGCGTGATCGCCGTCCTTGCGCAGCACCAGCGTGGCCCGCGGCCGGGTCGGCAGGATGTTGTCCACCAGGTTGGGCCGGTTGATGGTGTGCCACAGGTGGTGCGCCTCGGCGCGGGCGTCGTCGTCGGACAGCCCGGCGAAGTGGTGGAAGTGCGAGCCGGGATCGGCGAACGCCGTCCCGCGCAGTGCCAGGAAGCGGTCGGTGTACCAGCGCTCGATGTGCTCGGTGTGCGCGTCCACGTAGATCGAGAAGTCGAACAGGTCGGACACCGCGAGGCTCGGCCCCGGTTGCAGCACGTTCAGCCCCTCGACGATGAGGATGTCCGGCTGCCGCACCACCTGCTCCTCACCGGGCAGGATGTCGTAGGCCAGGTGCGAGTACACGGGAGCGCTCACGGCATCGGCGCCGGACTTGACCGCGGTGACGAAGCGCAGCAGCGCCCGCCGGTCGTAGCTCTCCGGGAACCCCTTGCGGTGCATGATGCCGCGCCGCACGAGTTCGGCCTTGGAGTGCAGGAATCCGTCGGTGGTGACGAGGTCCACCTGCGGGTGGTCGGGCCAGCGGGCCAGCAGCGCGCGCAGGATCCGCGCTGTCGTGGACTTGCCGACCGCGACGCTGCCCGCCAGCCCGATCACGAACGGCACCTTCGGGGCGGTTTCCCCGAGGAACGTGGTGGTGCTCTCGTGCAGCCGCTGCCGGGCCGACACCTGCAGGTTGATCAGCCGCGACAGCGGCAGGTACACGTCGGCGACCTCGTCGAGGTCGACGGGCTCGCCGAGCCCGCGCAGCGCTTCGAGCTCGGAGCGGGACAGCGGGAGCGGCAGCGAGTCGCTGAGCTCCCGCCACTGGCGCCGGTGCAGTTCGACGTACGGGCTCGATTCGCGGACTCGCGTCACAGCGCACACCCCTCGACGTTGAGGACCGGACCGGCTCGAGCGTCGCGCGGCCGGTCCGCACCGGTGCCGCCGACCCGGCGGCACCGGCAACCCTAGATCTCGGGTACTCGTGGGCGCTGTGACGCAGTGCACCGCTGCCCGCACTGATCAGGTGATCGTCGACTCAGGCGGAGTCGTCGGTCCTCTTGTGCAGCAGGGAGTGGCGGTACCCGTAGGCGCCGTACACCGCGAGGCCGATGAGGAACCAGATGGCGAACCGCAGCCAGGTCTCCGGTGCCAGGAAGGTCACCAGCCACAGCGAGAACACGATCCCGACCAGCGGCACCAGCGGCATCAGCGGCGTGCGGAAACCGCGCGGCAGGTCGGGGCGGCGGTAGCGCAGCACGATCACCGCGGCGCACACCACGACGAACGCCAGCAGGATGCCGATGTTGGTGAGCTCGGCGGCTTCCTCGATCGGCAGCAGCCCGGCGAACACGGCGGCGACGATGCCGATGAGCCAGGTGAACCGGGACGGCACCTTGCGCACCGGGTGGGTGCGGGAGAACCACTTCGGCAGCAGCCCGTCGCGGGACATGGCGAACCCGACGCGGGTGGCGCCGAGCATGAAGGTGAACAGCACCGTGAGGATGCCGAGGATGGCGCCGACCGCGATGATCGCACCGACCACGGGCAGGCCGACGTCGGCGAAGGCGGTGGCGAACGCGCTCTCCTCGCTGATCTCCTGGTACGGGATCATCCCGGTGAGGACCAGGCAGGCCAGCACGTACAGCACCATCGAGATGACCAGCGAGTACAGGATGGCCTTGGGCATGTGCTTCTGGGAGTCCTTGGACTCCTCGGCGGCGGTGCTCATGGCGTCGTAGCCGAACACCGCGAAGAACACGGTCGCGGCTCCGGTGACGGCGCCGCCGATGCCGAACGGGAAGAACGGCGTGTAGTTGCCCGCGTTGATGTGGAAGGCGCCGACGCCGACCACGAGCAGCACGACGCCGACCTTGAGGTAGACCAGGGCGGTCTCGAACCGGGCCGCGTTCTTCATGCCCTGGTTGAGCACGAAGGCGATCAGCAGGCACAGCAGCATCGCGAAGAGGTTGACCTTGTAGCTGCCGGGCGGAGCGTCACCGCCCTCGGTGCCGGGGGCGCCGATCATCCACAGCGGGAGGTCGACGTGCAGGAACCCGAGCAGCTCGTTGAAGTAGCCGGAGATCCCGATCGCCACCACCGCCACGATCGCGGTGTACTCCAGCAGCAGGTCCCAGCCGATGAGCCAGCCGACGATCTCGCCGAGCACCGCGTACCCGTAGGTGTAGGCGGAGCCGGCCTTCGGGATCATCCCGGCGAACTCCGCGTAGGAGAACGCCGCGGCGGCGCTGGCGATCCCGGCGAGCAGGAACGAGATGAGCACCGCCGGACCGGCCTTGCCGTGGGCGACGGCTCCGGCCAGCGAGAAGATGCCCGCGCCGATGATGCCGCCGACCCCGATGGCCGTGAGCTGCCACAGCCCCAACGTTCGCGTGAGGCCGGCGCCCGACTCGCCGTCGTCCTCGGTGATCGAGTCGATGGGCTTGCGGCGCAGCACGCCGTTGCCGGGACTGAGCCCAGGTACTGCCATCGCGTCCTCCTGATGATCTGTGGGTTGCGGCGAAACGTACGCCTGGCGAACGACCGGGTGGTTGTGGTGTACGACGACGTTCGCCACCGTCCTTCGTCGACTCGCACGATGGTCGTCCGGGCTCGCGGGGGCGGAGCGCCGGGCCCGAGCGCGTTCGAGGGAGGTTCTGCCCGGAGCGCGTGACCCGTCGGCTGCCAGGTCGTTAGTGTTCACGTCCGCGCGAACGGCGCGTCACGCGATGGAGGGTGATCGGCAGATGTCCAGCTACCGGAGTGTCGTGGTGGGAACGGATGGATCGCCTCCCTCGTTGCGCGCGGTCACCAAGGCGGCGAGCGTCGCGGCGGACACCGGGGCGAAGCTGGTCGTCGTGTGCGCTTACTACCCGAGTTCCGACCGCGAGGTGGAGCAGGCGAAGGACGAGCTGCGCGAGGAGGCCTTCCAGGTCATCGGTTCGGCTCCGGCTGAGCAGACGCTGTTGGAGGCCGCGGACCTGGCCCGCCAAGCCGGGGTGTCCGAGGTGGAGACGGTGCCCTCGTTGGGGGCGCCGGTGACCGCGCTGGTGGATGCCGCGGAGAAGGCCGGGGCCGACCTGCTGGTGGTGGGCAGCCGCGGCTTGAACACGCTGAAGGGTCGGCTGCTGGGTTCGGTGCCGTCCGAGGTGGCCCGCCGGGCCGATTGCGATGTGCTCGTTGTCCGCACCTCGCGATGAGCCGGGGTCCCGGCCGCCCGGGCACGGGCTGGGGCACGAGGTGGAGAAGGCGCTGCTCGGCGGCGAACCCCGCTACCGCAAGGCGGACGTGGCGGCGGCGGCCGGGGTCGAGCTGGAGCGGGCGGAGCGCCTCTGGCAGGCGATGGGCTTCGCCCACGTCGAGGACGACGAGGTGGTGTTCACCGACGCCGACGTGCGCGCGGTCCGGATGCTGGTGCAGTTGGTCTCCGCCGAGGTGATCACCGCCGAGGTGGAGACCGCGGTCGCGCGCACGCTCGCGCAGACGATGTCGCGGCTCGCCGAGTGGCAGGTGGGGATCTTCCGCTCGGTGCTGGGCGACCGGTTCGCCGAGGACCTGGACGTCACCGCGCAGTTCGCGGAGGCGATCACGCCGGTGATGGAGGAGCTGCAGGGCTACGTCTGGCGCAGGCACCTGGCGGCGACGGCGGCCCGCGAGCTGACCGAGCGCGCCGGCGGCGCCGACGAGCGGGTGCAGGTGATCGGTTTCGCCGACCTGGTGGGCTACACCCGGTTGATCCGCGACTTCAGCGAGGTGGAGCTGGCGCGGCTGATCGACGATTTCGAGGAGTCGGCGACGGCGGTGGTCGCCGAGAACCGGGGCCGGATCGTGAAGACGGTCGGCGACGAGGTGCTGTTCGTCGCGGACGCGCCGTCCGATGCCGCGGAGATCGCGCTGACGCTCAACGAGAAGATCGGCGGCGAGGGTCAGCTCCCGCCGCTGCGGATCGGCTTGGCTCGGGGGACGGTGCTGGCGCGGTTCGGCGACGTGTACGGGTCCACCGTGAACATCGCGAGCAGGTTGACCTCGGTGGCGCGCCCGGCTTCGGTGCTGGTCGACCGGGAGCTGGCGGCGTCGCTGCGGGGGCATCCCGCGTACTCGCTGACGTCGATCGGCCCGACGAAGGTGCAGGGCTTCCGGGGCTTGCGCGCCTACGCGTTGCGCCGGAACCGCTGAGCCCACCTCCGGGTGGGAGCCCACCCGGCCGGGTGGGCCCGTCGAGCCGCTTCCGGCCGGGCCCGCGGTGCACGTCCCGTGATCGCGCGATCGCGCGCTGGTCCGTTCGGGCAGCGGCGGCAGTGGGTGTGACCAAGATCCCTATCCGGTTGCCGGCGGAGCTCCGGGGGCGCCGAAACCGCTGGCCGGAGCGAGCTGGCGGGGTCCGGGTCCGGGTCCGATGACCTGCGAAATCGGTTGCGTGGCGCAACTTGTTGGGCGCGGCGGGCAGCCCCGGAACGGGCCGGGTGATTCGGGTGGTTCGTCCGGTCGACCGAGTCCGCGCGGCGCTGCGAGCAGGCGGAAGTGGGATGCCGGGCACTTCGAGGCGCAATAAGGTCGAGCGCATGGGAGCCGATCCGGGAACCGCGGGAGCACCGCCAGCCGACCACTCCGACGAGGTCGCCGCCCTGGTGGACCAGTACCGGCGGATCCCGCCCGGGAACCAGGTCCGGCTGGCCAAGCCCACCAGCAACCTGTTCCGCTTCCGGGCCCCCACCACCACCGGCCTCGACGTGGGCAGGTTGAACCGGGTGCTGTCGATCGATCCGGACACCAGCACCGCCCAGGTTCAGGGCATGGCCACCTACGAGAGCGTCGTCGCCGCCCACCTGCCCACCGGCCACGTACCGCTGGTGATCCCGCAGCTCAAGACGATCACGCTCGGCGGCGCCGTGGCGGGGCTCGGCATCGAGTCCAGCTCGTTCCGCTCCGGCCTTCCCCACGAGTCGGTGCGCGAGATGGAGATCCTCACCGGAGCGGGCGAGGTCGTGGTGGCCCGCCCCGACAACGAGCACGCGGAACTGTTCCGGGGCTTCCCCAACTCCTACGGCACCCTCGGCTACGCGCTGCGCCTCGAGGTCGAGGTGGAACCCACCCGGCCCTACGTGCGGCTGCGCCACGTCCGGTTCTCCACCGCGCAGGAGTGCGCCGCGGCTGTCGAGGAGATCTGCCGGGACCGCGAGTTCGAGGGGCACCGCGTCGACTTCCTCGACGGCACCGTCCTCTCCCCGTCGGAGCAGTACCTCACCGTCGGCACCTACGTCGATGAGGCCCCGCGGACCAGCGACTACACCGGCAGCAAGATCTACTACCGTTCCCTGCGCGACCACCAGACCGACTTCCTCACCGTCCACGACTACCTGTGGCGGTGGGACACCGACTGGTTCTGGTGCTCTCGCGCGTTCGGCGTGCAGCACCCGGCGATCCGCGCGCTGTGGCCGCGCAGGTACCGCCGCTCCGACGTCTACCGCCGCATCGTCGCCTGGGACCGGCGCGCCGGGCTCTCCGACCGCCTCGCCCGGTGGCGGGGCGCCGCGGGCAGCGAACCGGTGATCCAGGACGTGGAGATCCCCGTGCGGCGGCTGCCGGAGTTCCTGGAGTTCTTCCACCGCGACATCGGCATCGAGCCGATCTGGCTGTGCCCGGTGCGGCTGCGCGACCCGCGGGGCTGGTCGCTGTACCCGATGGACCCGGACGAGCTCTACGTGAACGTCGGCTTCTGGTCCGCGGTGGACACGAAGCCGGGCGACCGGCCGGGCGAGTACAACCGCGCCGTCGAGGACGCCGTCGGCGCGCTGGACGGGCACAAGTCGCTGTACTCGGACTCGTTCTACGAGCCGGAGCAGTTCTGGCGGCTCTACAACCGCCCCGCCTACGAGCGGTTGAAGCAGCGCTACGACCCGGACGGGCGCCTTCCCGGCCTGTACGAGAAGTGCGTCGGCAAGCGGTAGGGCAGCAGGGAGGAGAACAGAACATGGGTTGGGCAGAGGTGTTCCCGCGCATCCTGGGTGACGGGCTCGACGTCGAGTTCCGCGCCTACGACGGCAGCAGCGCGGGACGGGCCGGAGCGGACGTGGCCGTGGAGATCCGCTCTCCGCTGGCGCTGTCGCACCTGGCTGCCTCCCCGGACGAGCTGGGACTCGCCCGGGCCTACGTCACCGGTGCGCTGGAGGTGCACGGCGACATGCACGAGGCGCTGGCGCGCTTCCCGTCCATCGCGGTCGAGAACGTCCCGCCCCGCACGAAGCTCGACCTCGTCGTGCGGCTCGGCGCCCAGCGATTCTGGTGGCCGGTGGGTCCGCCGCCGGAGGAGTACCGCCCCCGCGGCGGGTCGCGGCACACGAAGCTGCGCGACAGCCGATCCGTGTCCTACCACTACGACGTGTCGAACCGCTTCTACGAGTGGGTGCTCGGCCCGTCGATGGCCTACACCTGCGCGGTGTACGAGAACGCGGGCGCGACCCTGGAGCAGGCGCAGTTCGCCAAGCACGACCTGGTGGCGCGCAAGCTCGGCCTCGGTGAGGGGATGCGGCTGCTCGACGTCGGCTGCGGGTGGGGCGGCATGGTGATGCACGCCGCCGAGCACTACGGGGTGCGGGCGCTGGGCGTGACCCTGTCGCGGCAGCAGGCGCAGTGGGCGCAGAAGGCCATCGTGGACCGCGGTCTGGCGGACCTCGCCGAGGTCCGGCACCTGGACTACCGCGACGTTCCGGAGTCCGGCTTCGACGCGATCAGCTCGATCGGCATGACCGAGCACATCGGACTGTCCCAGCTGCCCGCCTACTTCTCCGCGATGCGCGCGAAGCTGCGCCCCGGCGGGCGGTTCCTCAACCACTCGATCACCCGGCCGGACGGCACCCGAGGCTCCAAGCCGGGGAAGTTCATCGCCCGCTACGTGTTCCCCGACGGCGAGCTGGAGGGGCCGGGCACCCTGATGTCCGCGATGCACGACAGCGGGTTCGAGGTGCGCCACACCGAGAACCTGCGCGAGCACTACGCGCTGACCTTGCGGGACTGGTGCGCGAACCTGGAGTCGCACTGGGACGAGGCGGTGCGCGAGGTCGGCCCGGCCCGGGCGCGGATCTGGCGGCTCTACATGGCGGGCTCGCGGCTGGGCTTCGAGCTCAACAACATCCAGCTGCACCAGATGCTCGGCGTCCGCCTCGACGAGGGCGCCGCGCGGATGCCCCTGCGTCCGACCTGGTGACCTGCCGCCCGGCCGGGTGGTGCTCGCTCCCGCCGCGCGGGCTCGTCCGCGCGGCGGGCCGGGGCGCGTTCCGGGGCCGTGGCGGTGGGCCCGGCCGCGCACGGGCCTAGACTTCCCAGCGGGAGGCGGGGAAGTGTTGCACGATGTCGCGCGCCTGCTGGCGTGCCCGCATTGCGGTGCGGATCTGGAGCTGGCCGGGAGCGCGCTGCGCTGCCCCGCGCGCCACTCCTTCGACCTGGCCAAGCAGGGCTACGCGAGCCTGCTGAGCGGGCGGGGCGCCCCGGCGACCGGGGACACCGCCGACATGGTCGCCGCCCGCGCGGACTTCCTCGCGGCGGGTCACTACGCCCCGATCACCGATGCCCTGGCGGAGTTCGCGGGGCGGCACCCGGGCGGTCCGCTGCTGGACCTGGGTGCCGGGACCGGGCACTACCTGGCGCACGTGCTGGAGCGGCTGCCGGGTGAGGTCGGCGTCGCGCTGGACGTCTCCAAGTACGCCTGCCGCCGCGCGGCCAAGGCGCACCCGCGCGCCTCGGCGGTGCTCGCCGACGCCTGGCGCGCGCTGCCGCTGCGGAACGCCTCGGTGGGCGCGGTGCTCAACGTGTTCGCCCCGCGCAACCCGGCCGAGGCGCATCGGGTGCTGCGACCCGACGGGTGCCTCGTCGTGGTCACCCCGAACTCGGGGCACCTGGCCGAGCTGGTGGCGGAGCTGGACCTGCTGAGCGTGGACGAGCGCAAGCCGCAGCGGCTGGCCGCCCAGCTCGCCGAGCACTTCGCGCCCCGGGAGTCGGCGGTCCGCGAGTTCCCGCTGCGGCTGGATCCGGCGGAGGTCGCGACCCTGGTGGGCATGGGGCCGAACGCCTGGCACCGCACCGGCGACCTGGCCGCCCGCATCGCGGCGCTGCCCGTCCCGTTCCCGGTCACCGCCTCGGTCACCGTTTCGACGTACCGGCGCCGCTTCGGGTGCGGAGGTCAGCTCTCGCCGCGGGAGATGCCGATCATCTCGTCGCGTTCGACGACCTTGATGCGCTCGCGGCCTTCGGCCTGGCCGAGGGACTGCTCGTGGGCGTCGAGGAGGTTCCAGCCGTCCCAGGTGGTGTAGCGGACGCCGTTGTCCTCCAGCAGCCGCAGCACGCTGTCGCGGCCGGGCTCCTCGGCGGCGGGCATCGCGTCCAGGTCGGCCAGCAGGTTGTTGATGGTTTCGAGGGCGTCGCCCTTGGTGTGGCCGATGAGGCCGACGGGGCCGCGCTTGATCCAGCCGGTCGTGTAGACGCCGGGGATGTGGTCGCCGTCGAGGTCGAGCACCCGGCCGCCGTCGTTGGGCACCGTGCCGGTGCCGTGGTCGAACGGGACGTCCGGGAGGGGGGAGCTCAGGTAGCCGACCGCGCGGTAGACCGCCTGCACCGGGGTGACCTCGAACTCGCCGGTACCGCGCACGTTGCCGTCGCCGGTGAGCTCCATGATCTCGGTGCGCAGGCCCTCGACCCGGTCGGTGCCGAGCACCTCGACGGGGCCGCGCAGGAAGTGGAAGTGCAGCCGGCGCGGGGTGTCGTTCTTCGGGTCCCGCAGCGCCCAGTCCTGGAACGTCTTGACGATGGTCTTGACCTGGTTGCTGCCGCGGATGGCCTGCTCGCTGGCCTCGTCGAGCTCGAAGCCCTCGGGGTGCACGATGAGTTCCACGCCCGGCTGGTGGTCGAGCTCGCGCAGCTCCAGCGGGGTGAACTTGGCCTGCGCGGGGCCGCGGCGGGCGAACAGGTGCACGTCGGTGACCTGGGAGTCCTTCAGGCCCGCGTAGACGTTGGCCGGGATCTCGGTGCTGAGCAGGTCGTCGGCCTGCTTCGCCAGCACCCGCGCCACGTCGAGCGCCACGTTGCCCGCGCCGATGACCGCGACCTCGCGGGCGTCCAACGTCCAGTCCCGGGGGGCCTCGGGGTAACCGTCGTACCAGTACACGAAGTCCGCGGCGCCGTGGCTGTGCGCGAGGTCGATGCCGGGGATCTCCAGCGCCCGGTCCTTGTCGGCGCCGGTCGAGAAGATCACCGCGTCGTAGTGGTGGCGGAGCTGGTCGAGCTTGATGTCCTCGCCGTAGTTCACGCCGCCGAGGAACCGGATCTCCGGCTTGTCCATGATCCGGCGCAGCGCGTTGACGATGCCCTTGATCCGAGGGTGGTCGGGCGCCACGCCGTAGCGGATGAGGCCGTAGGGGGCGGGCATCCGGTCGAGCAGGTCGATGTCCACTGGGGTCTCGGATTTCGTCAGGATGTCCGCGGCGTACACGCCGGCGGGGCCGGCCCCGACGATCGCCACTCGCAGTGGGCGGGTCATGCGTGTCCTCCTGCTCGGATTCAAGGCTGGTGCCAGGACGCGCGTCCCGGCCCGGATGCGACTTCCGCGGCGGCTTCCCGGCGCGCGGAGCGGACCCGGTTCCCTCCAGCTTAGGTTGCCCTTACCGCAAATCCCGTCATGCGGACGGTGAGAAGCCTCATAGCCGATCGCTCGGGCGCGGGCGGGTCCCGGATTTCCGGTGGTGACCCTACGCGGACCGTCACAGTACGATCACGAGCGGCGTCGGTGCCCGTGCCGGAAAAGATCTTGTAGAGTACCGACTTTAGTCGGTCGCCCATCGTGGACGCCGGCAACCAGGAGGCAACGATGCACCAGCGGCCGGACCGGCTGCCTGATGGTGTTCACCTCGGAGAGCTCGCGCGCCGGAGCGTTCCGGCGGTGAGGTGCGAGCCATCCGCCCCGGCCCGCGATCGGCGGGCCGGGTGGACGTCGCGCCGCGCTCCGGGCCTGCCGGGTCGCGGCGCGCGGTGTTTCCGTCCCCCTTGGAATATGCCCTTCGCGATGGCTCCGATTCGGCATGAGGCCGCCGTCGGTGGTGATCGCCCGTGACCGCGCGGCCGCCGTCGGCGGACGAGTTCGTCCGCCGCTGGGCGCGCGAGATCATCCGCAGCAGCTACGTGCCGATGGCCCGCGCCGACATCGAGTCCTTCCTGCACGAGCGCCTCGGCCGCGTGCTCGCCGCGCTCGACGACGACGAGCGGCTGGCGGGCGCGGGTGCCGAGCTCGGTGAGCAGCTGGTGCGGGTGCACTTCACCAGCCCCGCCGCGCTGGACCGCACGCTGTGGATGCTCGGCGCCGAACTGCCCCGGCTGCGCCCCGGCGCGACCCGGCCCGACGCGCTGGTCGCGCTCCTCGGCGCGGTCGCGGCGGGCTACGCGGGCCAGCTGCGCGAGCAGACCCTCGACGAGCAGGAGGTCGTCAAGCGCGCCGTCCTCCAGGCCAGGGACGCGGCCGAGGAGGCGCTGCGCGCGAGCGAGGCCTCGTTCCGCGCGGTGTTCACCTCCTCCCCGCTGGGCATCGCGATCGTCACCCTCGACGGCTCGATCGAAGAGGTCAACGCCCCGATGGAGGCCATCTTCGAACCGGTGTGCCAGGACCTCGTGGGCCGCAGCGTCTTCGACCTCGCCGATCCGGACTGGGTCGAGGAGGTCGTGGAGTTCGTGGAGGCGCTCGCGGCGGGCGAGGTGGACCGCTTCCAGTCCGAGACCCGGCTCAGCGGGGAGGACGGCGCGCACATCTGGACCCAGGTCTCGGCGTCCCTGGTGCGCGACCCGCAGGGGCGGCCCGACTACCAGGTGCTGCTCTACGAGGACATCACCGACCGGCACATGCTCCAGGAGCAGTTCCGCAGGCAGGCCACCCACGACCCGCTGACGGGGCTGGCGAACCGCACCCTGCTCAAGACCCGCCTGGACGAAGCGCTGGAGCCCTCCGTCCCGGGTCGCCGGGTCGGGCTGTGCTACTTCGACCTCGACGGCTTCAAGGCCATCAACGACAGCCTCGGCCACCCCATCGGCGACGAGCTGCTGCGCGCGATGGCGCAGCGGCTCAACGCCCTGGCCACCATGGAGTCCGGCCTCGCCGCGCGGATGGGCGGCGACGAGTTCGTGGTGCTCGTCCCGGACTCGCACGGCGCGGCCCGGCTCGTGGAGGTCGTCGAGCACATGCTCGGCGAGGTGACCCGGCCGGTCTCGGTGCAGGGCCACCTGCTCACCGCCTCCGCCAGCGTGGGCGTGGTGGAGACGGCGGTCGCCGACACCAGCCCGGACGAGCTGCTGCAGGACGCCGACATCACGCTGTACCGGGCGAAGAACGAGGGCCGCGCGCAGTGGGCGCTCTACGATCCCGCCCACAACGCGCTGGCCAAGGAGCGGTTCCTGCTGTCCTCGGCGATGCCGAGCGCGCTGCACGACCACGAGCTCTACGTGGAGTACGAGCCGGTGCTGTGGCTGGACACCGCGGCGCTGGTCGGGGTGCAGGCGCACCTGCGCTGGGACCACCCGGAGTTCGGGGAGCTCGATGCGGAGGACTTCCTCGGCCTGGCCGAGGAGACCGGGCTGATCTCCCGGCTCGGCACCTGGATGCTGGAGCAGGTCTGCGCGCACGCGGTGCACTGGCAGGAGCGCTTCGGCGACCGCGGCCCGGTGGCGGCGGTGAGCCTGTCCACCCGCCAGCTGCGCGACCCGGAGCTGGTCGCGGACATGCGCCGCATCCTGAGCGCGTCCGGGCTGGCCGCCGGCAAGCTGATCATCGGCGTGCCGGAGATCGCCCTGTTCGACCAGCACGGCGATCCGATCGACGCGGTGGAGATCTTCGCGGAGATGGGTCTGACGCTGGCGGTGCACGACTTCGGCCGCGATCACCGGGCGGTCGGCCGGTTGAAGGACCTGCCGCTGCGGGCGGTGCGGCTCACCGGCGCCTACCTCGACGGCTTCGCCGATCCGGACGGCCCGGAGCCGCTCGACGAGCACCTGGTGTCCAGCCTCGTCGGCTCGGCCGACCTGCTGGGCCTGGCCGTGGTGGCCAACGGGGTGCGCACCATCGAGCAGGCGAAGCGGCTGCGGGCGCTCGGGGTGCAGGGCGTCACCGGACCGTGCGCGGGCGGCCTGGCCTCGGCGCTGGAGATCGAGGCGATGATCGCCGAAGGTGATCTCGCCTGACCTGTCCGCCCCGGGCAGGGGCGGAAACCGGGTGGCGGTCGGCCGATAGCATCGAAGGGGCAAGTCCCAGCCGGTTCAACCGCAGGTCGCCCGTCGGCGACCGGCCTTCGCGAGGAGTCATCGTGTCCGTTCAGCCGCCCGAAGCCCAGCAGGTCACCAGGGTGAAGGTACCGGCGGGCACGACCGCCGGGTCCGCCGTCGCGGACGCCGGTCTGCCCTCGCAGGGAGCGCAGGCGATCGTCGTGGTCCGCGACGAGGACGGCGAGCTGCGCGACCTGGCCTGGGTCCCCGAGTCCGACGTCGAGGTCGAGCCGGTCGCCGCCGAGACCGAGGCGGGCCGCAGCGTCATCCGCCACTCCGCCGCGCACCTGCTCGCGCAGGCGGTGCAGCAGCAGTTCCCGGACGCCAAGCTCGGGATCGGACCGCCGGTCAAGGACGGCTTCTACTACGACTTCGACGTGGACCGCCCGTTCACCCCGGAGGACCTGCAGGCGCTGGAGAAGCGCATGAAGCAGCTCATCAAGTCCGGGCAGAAGTTCTCCCGCCGCCGCCTGGACTCGGTGGAGGCGGCCCGCGAGGAGCTGGCGAACGAGCCGTACAAGCTGGAGCTGGTCGACCTCAAGTCCGGATCGGACGAGGTCGACACCAGCGAGGTCATGGAGGTCGGCGCCGGTGAGCTGACCGTCTACGACAACATCGACCGCCACGGCGAGGTCGTCTGGGGCGACCTGTGCCGCGGCCCGCACGTCCCGCACACCCGCTTCATCCCGGCCTTCAAGCTGACCCGGGTGGCCGCCGCCTACTGGCGCGGCGACCAGAGCAACCAGCAGCTGCAGCGCGTCTACGGCACCGCCTGGGAGTCGAAGGAGGCGATGGCCGCGCACCTGGAGTGGCTGGCCGAGGCCGAGCGCCGCGATCACCGCAAGCTCGGCGCCGAGCTCGACCTGTTCTCCTTCCCGGAGGAGGTCGGCTCCGGGCTGCCGGTCTTCCACCCCAGGGGCGGCATCATCCGCCGCGAGCTGGAGGACTACTCGCGCCGCCGCCACGAGGCCGCGGGCTACGAGTTCGTCAACACCCCGCACATCACCAAGAGCACGCTGTTCGAGACCTCCGGTCACCTCAGCTGGTACAAGGACGGCATGTTCCCGGCGATGCACCTCGACGAGGAGCGCGACGAGGACGGGACGCTGCGCAAGGCCGGGCAGGACTACTACCTGAAGCCGATGAACTGCCCGTTCCACAACCTGATCTTCCGCTCCCGGGGCCGCTCGTACCGGGAGCTGCCGCTGCGGCTGTTCGAGTTCGGCTCGGTGTACCGCTACGAGAAGTCGGGCGTGGTGCACGGTCTGACCCGGGTGCGCGGCATGACGCAGGACGACGCGCACATCTACTGCATGCCGGAGCAGCTGCAGGACGAGCTCAAGTCGCTGCTGTCGTTCGTGCTGGACCTGCTGCGCGACTACGGGCTGGAGGACTTCTACCTGGAGCTGTCCACCCGCAACGAGGAGAAGTACGTCGGCGACGACGAGAGCTGGCAGGTGGCCACCGACGCGCTGCGCGAGGCCGCGGAGTCCTCCGGCCTGGAGCTGGTGCCGGACCCGGGCGGGGCGGCCTTCTACGGCCCGAAGATCTCGGTGCAGGCCAAGGACGCGCTGGGCCGCAGCTGGCAGATGTCGACCATCCAGGTCGACTACCACCTGCCGGAGCTGTTCGGCCTGGAGTTCACGGGCAAGGACGGCTCCAAGCAGCGGCCCATCAAGATCCACCGGGCGTTGTTCGGCTCCATCGAGCGCTTCTTCGGCGTGCTCACCGAGCACTACGCGGGGGCGTTCCCGGCCTGGCTCGCGCCGGTGCAGGTGGTGGGCATCCCGATCGCCGACGAGCACGCCGACCACCTGGTCGACGTGGTGCGGTCGTTGCGCGCCGGGGGGATCCGCGCCGAGGTCGACCACGGCGACGACCGGATGCAGAAGAAGATCCGAACCCACACCACGCAGAAGGTGCCGTTCCTGCTGCTGGCCGGGGCCAAGGACGTGGAGGCCGGGGCGGTGTCCTTCCGGTTCCGCGACGGGACTCAGATCAACGGGGTGCCGGTGGCCGACGCGGTGGCCGCGCTGGGCCGCTGGGTCGAGCGCCGCGACAACACCTCCCCGACCGCGGAGGTCTTCCAGGCGGAGCTGGGCGGAACGGGGGCGCGGTGACGGCCGACGACGGCGGGACGCGGTTCTCCGAGCAGCACGGCACCGGAGTGCCGGACGCGCTCCAGCGGTTGTGGACCCCGCACCGGCTGGCCTACATCCAGGGCGAGAACAAGCCCGAGGGCGAGGCCAGCGAGGGCTGCCCGTTCTGCCGGTTGCTGGAGTCCGGGCTGCCCGACGAGGACACGTTGATCGTGGCCCGCGGTGAGCTGGTCTTCTCGATCCTCAACCTCTACCCGTACAACCCGGGGCACCTGATGGTGCTGCCGTACCGGCACGTCGCCGATTACACGGAGCTCACCGACGCCGAGACGACGGCGGTGGCCGCGTTCACCAAGCGCGCCATGCGGGTGATCCGCGAGGTCTCCGCGCCGCACGGCTTCAACATCGGCCTGAACCAGGGCCCGGTGGCGGGGGCGGGCATCGCCGCGCACCTGCACCAGCACGTCGTGCCGCGCTGGGGCGGGGACGCGAACTTCATGCCGGTCATCGGGCACACCAAGGTGCTGCCCCAGCTGCTCGGCGACACCCGCGGCCTGCTGGCGGAGGCCTGGCGGCGGTCGTGACCGCGCCCGGAACGCGCCGAAGGCCGAGGACGCACCCCGCGTCCTCGGCCTTCCGCGTCTCGCGCCCGGCTCAGTCGCGCAGGTTCGCCTCGATGTCGAGGGTGATCTTCACCTTCTCGCCGAGCATGGCGCTGCCGTTGGGGCCGACGCCGAAGTCGGTGCGGTTGAGGGTGGTGGTGGCGGAAATGCCCAGCAGCGTGCCGCCCTGGCCGTTGTCGGTGAAGCCGCCGAGCTCGGCCTCCAGGGACACCTGCTTGGTCACGCCGTGCAGGGTGAACTCGCCGTCGATGAGGTAGTCGTCGCCGTCCTTGCGGATGCCGGTGGAGCGGAACCCGGCCTTGGGGAACTTCTCGACGTCGAGGAAGTCGCTGTTGCGCACGTGCGCGTCGCGGTCGCCGTTGCCGGTGTTGATGGACGCCGGGTCGATGTCGGCGGTGACCGTGGAGTCGAGCGGGTTCTCGGCGGTGACGATCTCGCCGCTGAAGCCGTCGAAACGTCCCCGGGAGCGGCCGACGCCGAGGTGGCGCAGGGTGAACTCGATGTCGGAGTGCACGCTGTCGATGTCCCAGGTGCCGACGACGTAGCCGGGGATCGTGGTCGCGGTGCTCATGGCGTCTCCTGAAGGCGATGCGGAATCAATTCCGGTTCGGCCAACGGCGTTGAACGTTCAACTATTCCGGCTGTGATCTGTTTCACTTGATTCGGCGCCGCTCGCCTGCCGCCCAGGAGGGGGCGCGGCTCCGGATACGCTGCCGGAAGATGGAGCAGGACGTATTCGGGGCGCAGGGCGGCTGGCAGAGCAGGCGATGATCACACTCTTCGCGCGGGCATCGATCTCCCGCTGGACGCACCCGGTGGGTGCCGCGCTGGTCCGCCTCGGCCTCGCCCCCAACGCGGTCACCGTGGCCGGGACCGTCGCCAGCGCCGCCTCGGCGCTGTGGTTCTTCCCGCGCGGCGAGCTGTTCGTCGGCACGGTCGTGGTCGCCGTCTTCCTGCTGTTCGACGTGCTCGACGGTGCGATGGCCCGCGCCGGGGGCAAGGGGTCGGCCTTCGGCGGGGTGCTCGACGCCAGCTGCGACCGCATCGCTGACGGCGCCCTGTTCGGCGCGCTGGTGTGGTGGGCCCTGGTCGTCGCCGGGGACCGGGTGCTCGGGGCCGGCCTGCTGCTGTGCCTGGTGGGCGCGCAGGTCACCTCGTACGTCAAGGCCCGCGCGGAGGCCAACGGGCTCAGCGCGGACGGCGGCGCGGCGGAGCGGGCGGAGCGGTTCGTCCTCGTCCTCGTCGGCACCGGGCTGCACGGCCTGGGCGTGCCCTTCGTCCTGGGCGCGGCGGTGTGGTTGCTCGCCGCCCTGTCCGCGATCACCGTCCTCCAGCGCCTGCGCGCCGCCGCCCGCTCGGCTCAGGCGGGCACCAGCTCCTCGTAACCGGACCAGGTGAAGTGCCGCTCCGCGGGCAGCTCGTCCCGCTCCAGCAGGAGATCCGCGGCCGCGTCGTCCGGGGCGCCGCCCTCGTCGAGCGGGAGGACCGCGGCGAAGTACATCCCGAACCGGCACTCGTGCGCGCGCAGCTTCGCCAGGCCCCAGGCCGTGAGGCAGTCCTGCCACACGCCGGGCGGCTCGTCGCCGGGCAGCTCGCCGAGGCAGATCAACTGCTCGTAGGACGAGAGCGAGTCGGGATTGCGGATCTCGTAGAGGGCGATGCCGCAGCGCACGGGGACCTCCTGGTGATCGGGGTGTCGGATTCGGCAAGTACTTTGAGTGCCTGCTTGATCACTGAATGATGCTGTAAAGATTACTTAGTGAATGTTCTTCGCATAGATCACCGTCGGGTGATCTTGTCGGCCCCGGCCGGCGAACACGCACCCAGCGGGAAGCGAGTCCCTCATGCACGACCGCTCGACGCCGATCAGCCCGACCGTCGGTAGGCGGTGGCTCGCGCAGGAGATCCGGCGGTTGCGCGAAGCGGCCGGGCTGACCCAGCGCGACGTCGCCACCAGGCTGCGCTGCGCCTCGGCCAAGATCGCCCACATGGAGAGCATGCGGAACGCGATCAGCGGGCCGGACCTGGAAATCGTGCTCCCGTTCTTCGGCGTCCCCGCCGAGCGGGTCGACTGGTACCTGCAGCTCGCCGACGTCGCGAAGCAGAAGGGCTGGTGGGACGGCAACCGCGCCATCCCGGAGTGGTTCTCGCTCTACATCGGGCTGGAGTGGGGCGCGAGTGAGATCCGCGAGTGGGACCTCGGCTTCGTCCCGGGAATCCTGCAGACCCGCGAGTACGCGGAAGCCGTGCTCGCCGACGACCTGTCCGCGTCGGCGGCGCGGCTCCAGCAGCAAGCGGAAGCCCGTCTGCGTCGGCGCGATGCCCTGAACCGGGCGAACGCGCCGCTGTCGATGCACGCGATCATCGACGAATCCGCGCTCCGGCGAGTGATCGGCGACCGGCAGGTGATGCTCGACCAGATCGAGCAGTTGGTGAAGTTCTGCGCCGATCCGCGCGTGACGGTCCAGGTCATGACGTTCGAGGGCGGTCCGCATCGGGGACAGCTGGGCTCGTTCCACCTGCTCGACTTCACGCGGGACCACGATCACGGTGTCGTGTACGTCGAGAACCAGTCCGGCGGGGCCTGCCTGGAAGAAGTCGTGGAGGTCGAACGCTTCCGCCAGGTGTTCGAGGAACTGACAATGAAGGCGTTGTCGATCGAGGATTCCGAAGGATTCCTCCGCGGACTGGTTGGGGATCTCCGATGAGCACTCTGCAGCACCTGTCGAGCGCGTCGAGCGTGGCCGGAGCCGTTTGGCGCAAGAGCAGCCGCAGCGGACAGGGCGGTGGTGCCTGCGTCGAGGTGGCCTCGGTCCGGTCGGGCGTGGGGGTTCGGGATTCCAAGAACCCCACCGGACCCGCGCTGGTGTTCGGCCGCGACGCCTGGTCGGCGTTCCTCCGGGGGCTCTGACCGGCGCGGAGCGGGTGCGGGCACCACCGGTGCCGCTGGTTAGGCTGCTCGCCGCGAGAGTGCGAACGAGCGGAGGGGTGGCGCGGTGGTTTCGGGTGCGGGGGCTTCGGAGGCGGTCTACGACGTCCGGATCAGGGCTTGGGCGAGCGGTCAGTTCGACTGGTTCCCGCTGGCCTCGGCGGTCCCGGCGGACACCGTCGCGATCCTGCGCGAGACCGCCGCGTGGGAGATCGAGGTCACCGACACCGACACCGACACCGACGCGGCCTCGGTCGCCCCGGTGACGCACCCGTTGACCGAGGCCGAGGAGTACGCGGTGTGGATGCGCTACCCGTCGACCGGCGGCAAGGTCCCCTGGGGGCTGATCGCGGACCGCCTCACGCCGGAGCAGGCCGCCGCCTACGTGCGCAACCCTCGGACCCAGCTCAACGTGCAGCCCGCCGCCGACCGCACCCCGCCCCCGGTCGAGGACGACAGCGAACTCGACCCCGCCGAGGCCCCCGCCCCGGCGGAGGCCCCCGACCCGGCCGAGGTCCCCGACCCGGCCGAGGCATCCGAACCCGCCGCACCCTGAACCGGCGGCCCCCGAACCGGCGGGCGGTCGATGCGCCGCTCGGCCGCGCTCAGTCCCCGTCCCAGGCCGGGAAGATCGTCGAGAACTCGGCTCGCTCCTCGGCGCGCGGCCACGGACACCGCCAGGGTGGCCGGTCTCGGGCCGGCACGGGGCTCGACTCACTCCGCCGGGTGCATCGGGTCGTAGCGCTCGAAGTGGCGGGTGAAGGTGGCGGTGCCGGAGCTCAGGGAGCGCACGCTGATCGAGTAGCGGACGAGCTCGCTCGCGGGCACGTGGGCGTGCACCACGGTCCAGCCGGTGTCCTCCGGCGCGGTGCCGACGACCTTGCCGCGTCGGCTGGAGAGGTCGCCGAGGATCACGCCCAGGTGCTCGTCGGGCAGCGAGATCGAGACCGCGTCCACCGGTTCGAGGGTGAGCAGTCCCGCCTGCTCGGCGGCCTCGCGCAGCGCGAGCGCCCCGGCGGTCTGGAACGCGGCGTCGGAGGAGTCGACGCTGTGCGCCTTCCCGTCCAGCAGGGTGATCTCCAGGTCCGTCAGCGGGATGCCCTCCGCGACGCCCCGCTCGGCCTGGGCCCGGACGCCCCGCTCCACGCTGCCGATGAACTGCTTCGGCACCGCCCCGCCGACCACGCGGTCGGTGAACTCGATGCCGGTGCCGCGCGGAGCGGGACGCGCCTCGATCTCGCACACCGCGTACTGGCCGTGCCCGCCGGACTGCTTCACGTGCCTGCCGCGGGCCTTCGCCGGTGCCCGGAAGGTCTGGCGCAGCGCGACCCGGACCGGCTCGGTGTCGATCTCGGCGCCGCCCTCCCGCAGCCGTTGCAGCACGACGTCGGCGTGCGCCTCGCCCGTGCACCACAGCACGAGCTGGTGGGTCTCCTCGTCGCGATCCAGCCGCAGGCTCGGGTCGGCGGCGACGAGCCGGTTCAGGTTGCGGGCCAGGGAGTCCTCGTCGCTGCGGGTGCGGGCGGTGACCGCGATCGGCAGCAGCGGGTCCGGCATCGGCCACGGCGAGATGAGCAGCGGCCGCGCCGGATCGGACAGGGTGTCGCCGGTCTCGGCCGAGCCGAGCTTGGTCAGCGCGCACACGTCGCCCGCCACGCAGCGCGCCACCTCCCGGAGGTTCGCGCCGAGCGGCGAGTACAGGTGCGGGACGCGCTCGTCCTCGTCGTGGTCCGGGTGGCCGCGCTCGGCCATGCCGTGCCCGGACACGTGCACGGCCCGCTCCGGCCGGACCGTCCCGGAGAACACCCTGGCCAGCGACACCCGGCCCACGTAGGAGTCGGCGGAGGTGTGCACGACCTCGGCGGCCAGCGGGCCGTCCGGGTCGGGGCGGAGCCCGCGCGGGTGCCCGCCGGAGGGGTCGGTGACCTCGGGGGCGGGGCGTTCCACCGGGGAGGGGAAGCCTCTGACCAGGCCGTCGAGCAGCTCCGGCAGGCCCAGCCCGGTGGCCGCGCACACCGGCAGCACCGGGTGCAGGCCGCCGCGGGCCACGGCGGTCTCCAGGTCGCGGATCAGCTCCTCCTCGCCCAGCTCCTCGCCCTCCACGTAGCGGTCCATGAGCGATTCGTCCTCGCTCTCGGCGATGATCGCCTCGATGAGCTCGGCGCGGTCCCGGCCGATCTCGGGCGCGGCGCCGGTACCGGAGGTGGTGCCGGTGAGGACGCCGACCAGGCCGGTCGCCGCACCGTCGGCGTCGCGCAGCACCCGGTGCAGCGGCAGCACGCCGTCCCCGAACGCGTCCCGGCAGTCCCGGAGCGCGGCGTCCGGATCGGCCCGGTGCTGGTCCAGCCGCGTCAGCACCACGGCTCGCGGCAGGTCGAGGCGGGCGCACTCCTGCCAGAGCGCGCGGGCGGCGGCGTCCACGCCCTCGGCGGCGGCGATCACGAACAGCACGGCGTCGGCCGCGCGCAGCCCGGCGCGCAGCGCGCCCGTGAAGTCCGCGTAGCCGGGGGTGTCGATGAGGTTGATCTTGTGGTCGCGGTGCGGCACCGGGGCCACCGACACCGACACCGAGCGCTGCTGCTCGATGGCGGCGGCGTCGTGGTCGCCCACCGTCGTCCCCTCGGTCACGGAGCCGGGGCGCGGGATGGTGCCGGTCTCGACGAGCAGCGCCTCCACCAGCGTGGTCTTGCCCGCGGCCGACGGGCCGACGAGGGCCACGTTCCGGATCGCGCTCGGCTCGCCGGGAGCGGGCGCCTCCGGCGCGCCCGGCGCGTGCTGCCTGCTGCCCATCGCTGCCCCCTCCGACGTGGTTCCTCCCACGAATCGCACACCGGCTCCGCTCGCCCTGCAATGCCGTTCACCGCGTCCCGATCGAGGTGGCGGGCTCGCGCCCGTGGGCGAGGGGGTTCTTCCGCCCCGGAAGTGGACTACGGGGAAAGGGGATGAGTGGACCGTGGTCGTGGTCCAGTTCGGCGCTAGCGTCGGAGGTGCGCGGCGATCCCGTCGCGCCCGACCTAGGGAAGGCAGACCGTGACCGACACCGCAGCCCCCACGCAGACCACCGGCACCGACGGAGTGAAGCGCGGCATGGCGGAGATGCTCAAAGGCGGCGTGATCATGGATGTGGTCACCCCGGAACAGGCGAAGATCGCCGAGGACGCCGGGGCGGTGGCCGTGATGGCGCTGGAGCGGGTGCCCGCCGACATCCGCGCGCAGGGCGGCGTGGCCCGCATGTCCGACCCGGACATGGTCGAGGGCATCGTCGAGGCCGTCTCCATCCCGGTGATGGCCAAGGCCCGCATCGGGCACTTCGTCGAGGCGCAGGTGCTGCAGTCCCTCGGCGTCGACTACATCGACGAGTCCGAGGTGCTCACCCCCGCCGACGAGGCCCTGCACATCGACAAGTGGGCTTTCACCACGCCGTTCGTCTGCGGCGCCACCAACCTCGGCGAGGCCCTGCGCCGCATCGCCGAGGGCGCGGCGATGATCCGCTCCAAGGGCGAAGCCGGCACCGGCAACGTCGTCGAGGCGACCCGGCACATGCGCGCGATCCGCGCCGAGATCCGCAGGCTCGCCGCCCTCGACGCCGAGGAGCTCTACGCGGCGGCGAAGGAGCTGCGCGCTCCGGTCTCCCTCGTCCAGGAGGTCGCCGCCGCCGGGAAGCTGCCGGTGGTGCTGTTCACGGCGGGCGGGCTGGCGACCCCGGCGGACGCGGCGATGATGCGCCAGCTCGGCGCGGAGGGCGTGTTCGTCGGCTCCGGCATCTTCAAGTCGGGCGATCCCGCCAAGCGAGCCGAGGCGATCGTCAAGGCCACCACGTTCTACGACGACCCGGACGTCATCGCGAAGGCCTCCCGCGGCCTCGGTGAGGCGATGGTCGGCCTCAACGTCGACGCGCTCCCCGCGGACCAGCGGTACGCGACGCGCGGCTGGTGAGTCCCGCCGCCCGTGGCTCGGCTGTCGCGGCGGCGGAACCCCGGCGGCTCCGCCGCCGACGGGGCGGTGACGGCCACCGACGCGGATTCGAGGATCAGACGTGTTCCATCAGCAGGACCGCCCGGGTGTCGGGTTCCAGGGCCTCGTAGCGGTGCGGGACGTCGCCGGAGAACGCGGCGTAGTCGCCGGGGCCGAGTTCGACGGGGGAGGGTTCGGGCCCGGCGAGCAGTCGGCCCGCCGTGATCACCAGGTGTTCCACGGTGCCCGGCAGGTGCGCTTCCGCGCGGCGCGGATCGCCCGGCTGGACCTCCAGCACGTGCAGGTCCCGGCGCGCCCCGGTGGGGCAGGCCGAGAGCATCGCGGCGGCGAACGGCGCGTGCTCGGAGCGGATCAGCGGGGTGTGCCCGGCGCGCACGACCCGCAGCTGCGGAGCGCGCTGTTCGACGAGCCTGCTGAACGGCACGTCGAGCGCCACCGCCAGCGCCCACAGCGTTTCCACGCTGGGGTTGCCCGCGCCGGATTCGAGCTGGGAGAGCGTGGACTTGGCGACTCCGGCGCGCTTGGCGAGCTCGGACAGCGTCAGCCCGACGCGGTCCCGCTCGCGGCGCAGCGCGGCCGAGATGATCTCCAGCGGTGAGGTCATGAAGATGTTCGTTTCGTCGTGCTCAACGTTCGATTTGACGAACGCACTGGCCGGTGTTCAGGATAACGAACATGAGGTCGTTGTGGCGAACGATGCGCTCGTGGTGGCGCGACAAGCTGATCCGGGACCTGGTGGCCCTGGTGCCGGCGCTGGCCGTCGTCGGCGCGTCCCTCGGTGCCATCGCGGTGACCAAGGGCGTGCCGCTGTGGCTGATCACGCTCACGGCCGCGGCGGTCTTCGCGGGCGGATCGGAGTTCATGCTCGTCGGCCTGCTCACCGCCGGGGCCGCCCCGGCGACCGCCGTGCTGGGCGGCCTGCTGCTCAACGCGCGGCACTTCCCGTACGGGCTGGCCGTGGGCGGGCTCCTCGGGAACCGATGGCTGGACCGGCTGGTGGGCAGTCACCTCATGGTGGACGAGTCCGTCGCGTTCGCCCTCGCCGAGCGCGACCCCGCCCGGCGGCGCCGCGCCTACTGGCTCACCGGGACAGCGGTCTTCCTGACCTGGGTGCCGTCGGTGGCGCTCGGGGGCCTGCTCGGCCAGGTCGTCGGCGACCCGAACCGGTTCGGCCTCGACGCGGCGCTGCCCGCCGCGATCCTGGCGCTGATCGTGCCCGCGCTGCGGGACGCGCCGACGCTGCGCGCGGTGCTGGGCGGGGTGGTGCTGGCGGTGGCGACCACGCCGGTGCTGCCCGACGGGCTGCCGGTGCTGGTGGCGCTGCTCGGCGTGGTGCTCGCGCTGCCGGTGCGGCGCGGGCCGCGACCGGAGGCCGAGCGGCAGGAGGTGGCGGCGTGACGTTGACGGCCGTGCTCGCGCTCGCCGCCGGGACCTACGCGATGCGGCTGGCGGGCCCGCTGCTGCGGCGGCGGATCACGATCCCGCCGCGGTGGGAGCGGGTGCTGGCGATCGCCGCGACGGTGCTGCTCGCCGCGTTCGTCGCCATCGGGGCGGCCTACGAGGCGGGGGGTTTCGCCGGCGTCGCCCGGATCGCCGGGGTGCTCGTCGCCGGCGTGCTGGCGCTGCGCGGCGCGTCCTTCGTGCTGGTGGTGCTGGTGGCGGCGGGCGTGACCGCGGGGCTGCGGTTCGCCGGGATCGGTTGACGGAGATCAGAGGAACGGAGTTCGAGCAGTGCAGGAGAGGTCCACCGCGCCCGGCGCGGCCCCCGCGATCGGCGTGCTCGCCCTGCAGGGCGGGGTCGCCGAGCACCTGGCCGCCCTCGACCGCAGCGGTGCGCTGGCCCGCCCGGTGCGCAGGCCCGAAGAGCTGCGCGGCCTGCACGGGGTGGTGCTGCCCGGCGGTGAATCCACGACCACCAGCCGGTTGCTGCACGCCTTCGAGCTGTTCGAACCGCTGCGGGAACGGCTCGCCGCGGGCCTGCCCGCCTACGGCTCCTGCGCGGGCATGGTGCTGCTGGCCCGCGAGGTGGTCGGGGGCGCCGAGGCCGGGGTGACGCCGCTCGGGGCGCTCGACGTGACCGTGCGGCGCAACGCCTTCGGCAGGCAGGTCGACTCCTTCGAGGCCGACCTGGACTTCACCGGGGTGGACGGTCCCGTGCACGGGGTGTTCATCCGCGCCCCCTGGGTGGAGCGGGTCGGTCCGGAGGTCGAGGTGCTCGCCGAGGTCACCCCGCGCGGCGCGGGTGACGACCCCGCCGCCGGTAGGATCGTCGCGGTTCAGCAGGGGCGCGTGCTCGCCACCAGCTTCCACCCGGAGCTGGTCCACGGCGACGAGCGCGTGCACCGGCATTTCGTGCAGACCGTTCGCGCAGGCTGAGGACCCCGGTCCGGCCTGCGGCGGCGTGGGAAGACGGAGGAAAGATGAGCGGCCACTCCAAGTGGGCGACGACGAAGCACAAGAAGGCCGCCGTCGACGCCAAGCGCGGCAAGCTCTTCGCGAAGCTGATCAAGAACGTGGAAGTCGCCGCGCGGACCGGCGGGGGAGACCCGGACGGCAACCCGACGCTCTACGACGCCATGCAGAAGGCGCGCAAGAACTCGGTGCCGGTGGACAACATCGAGCGCGCGCGCAAGCGCGGCGGTGGTGAGGAGGCGGGCGGCGCCGACTGGCAGACCACGATGTACGAGGGCTACGGCCCGAACGGCGTCGCGGTGCTGGTCGAGTGCCTGACCGACAACAAGAACCGCGCCGCCGGCGAGGTCCGCACCGCGATGACCCGCAACGGCGGTTCGATGGCCGACGCCGGGTCCGTGTCCTACCTGTTCTCCCGGCGCGGCGTCCTGATCGTGCCGAAGAACGGGCTCACCGAGGACGACGTGCTCGGCGCGGTGCTGGAGGCGGGCGCCGAGGAGGTCAACGACCTCGGCGAGAGCTTCGAGGTGCAGTGCGAGCCGACCGACCTGGTCGAGGTGCGCAAGGCGGTGCAGTCGGCGGGCATGGAGTACGACTCCTCGGAGCTGAGCTTCATCGCCTCGGTCAGCGTGCCGCTGGACGTCGAGGGCGCGCGCAAGGTCTTCAAGCTGATCGACGCGCTGGAGGACTGCGACGACGTGCAGAACGTCTACGCCAACTTCGACGCCCCCGACGAGGTCATGGCCGAGCTCGACACCTGATCACCCGGGGCCCGCGAGGGGGATGATCGGACCCGGTGCCCGGGGTTCGCCCGAACGGATGAGATCGGCAGAATGGCACTCGTGGCGGAGACGGAAGAGCAGCTGCGGCAGTGGTTGGTGGACACCGCGGAGCGGGACGGCGCCGCCGTGGTGCACGTGGCGGCGGACGAGGCCGGCGCCGCCTACGCCTTCTCCGTCGGGGCGTGGCGGCGGTTCGGCAAGCCCGAGGTCGTCGTGATCGGCCTGCCCCGCGACGTGGCGCAGGCGGTGGTGGACACCTACGTGCGCCGCGCCGCCGCGGGTGAGCGCTTCTCGCCGGGGAGCCTCTACGACGGCTTCCTGCGGGACTGCCCGGTCACCTTCGAGCGGGTCGCGAAGCAGCACTACCCGGAGTTCCTGGGCAGCGCCTTCGCCGTCTACCAGGGTGGCGACTTCCCCGCGCTGCAGCTCATCGTCTCGGCGCCGGGCGGGGCCTTCCCGTGGCAGCCGGACGCGCCCGGCGGGTTCGCCGAGTACCAGCCGGTGCTCACCGAGAGCGGAGCGCCGGAGCGCTGGACCCCGGGCGTCGACGGCCCCTGACCCGGGAGGAGGGGGCCGGTCCCCGCCGGTTCCCGCGAACGGGCGATCATCGGGTGTGTCGGACGGCAGTCCGCCCCCGGCCGGGGTCTAGGCTGTCGAACGGGTGTTCCCGCTCGTCGCGGCTGCGCCCGGCCGTGGTCCGCTCCCGCCGGGGGCGGCCGGAGAGCGAGGAGGACGTCGTGCGGGTGCTGGGAGTCGACCCCGGGCTGACGCGGTGCGGGATCGGCGTGGTCGACGGCGGGCGGAACCGGCACATCTCGTGCGTGGCGGTCGGCGTCGTGCGCACCCCGCCCGGCGACGAGCTGCCGATGCGGCTCAAGGCGGTGGCCGACGCGGTCGAGCAGTGGATGGACGCCCACCAGCCCGAGGTGGTGGCGATCGAGCGCGTGTTCAGCCAGCACAACGTGCGCTCCGTGATGGGCACCGCCCAGGCCTCCGGCGTGGTGGCGCTGGCCGCCGCGCGTCGCGGGCTGCCGGTCGCCTTCCACACGCCCAGCGAGGTCAAGGCCGCGATCAGCGGCTCCGGCCGCGCGGACAAGCGGCAGGTCACGCTCATGGTCACCAAGGTGCTCGGGCTCAGCGAGGCGCCGCGTCCCGCCGACGCCGCCGACGCCCTCGCGCTGGCCGTCTGCCACATCTGGCGGGCGCCGATGCGCGACCGGCTCGCGGAGGCGGAGGCGAAGGCGGCCGAGCTGGCCCGCGCGCACCGGCAGCGCCTGCGGGACGCCCGACGCTCCTCGGCGGGCAGGGGGGACTCGATCCGATGATCGCCTCAGTGCACGGCCCGGTGCTGTCCATCGGGCTGGACCACGCCGTCGTCGAAGTCGGCGGCCTCGGCCACGCGGTGCACGCCACCCCCGCCACGCTCGCCGGACTGCGCCGCGGAGAGCAGGTGCGGCTGTGGACCACCCTCATCGTCCGCGAGGACTCGCTGACCCTCTACGGCTTCGCCGACGTCGAGTCCCGCGACCTGTTCGCGCTGCTGCAAACGGCCTCCGGGGTGGGGCCGCGGCTGGCGCTGGCCGCGCTGGCGGTGCTCTCACCCGAGCAGCTGTGCCACGCGCTCGCCGACGGCAACCTCACCGTGCTCACCCAGGTCCCGGGCATCGGGAAGAAGAGCGCGGAGCGGTTGATCCTGGAGCTGCGGGACAAGGTGGGCACCCTCGCGGGCTCCGCCCAGCGGCCCGGCGCCCCCGATCGCGGCCAGGTGCGCACCGAGGTCGCCGAGGCCCTGGTCGGCCTCGGGTTCTCCGCCAAGCAGGCCGAGCAGAGCGTGGAGGCGGTGCTCGCCGCCGACGGCGCGCCCGCCGACACCGCCGCCGTGCTGCGCAAGGCGCTGGCGACGCTGGGCCCGCGATGAGCGACGGCCCGTCGTACGAGGACTTCCCGGCCGCCCCGCTGCCGGGCGAGGCACCGCTGGACCCGCAGCAGGACACCGCGGAGCAGGACGTCGAGAGCACGCTGCGTCCGCGCAGGCTCGACGAGTTCGTCGGCCAGCCCCGGGTGCGCGAGCAGCTCCAGCTGGTGCTGCACGGCGCCCTCAACCGCCGCGAGCAGCCCGATCACGTGCTGTTCTCCGGCCCGCCCGGGCTCGGCAAGACCAGCCTCGCGATGATCATTGCGGCGGAGCTGGGCTCCGCGATCCGGGTGACCTCGGGACCCGCTCTGGAGCGGCCCGGCGACCTCGCGGCGATGCTGTCCAACCTCGCCGAGGGCGACGTGCTGTTCATCGACGAGATCCACCGCATCGCCCGCCCCGCCGAGGAGATGCTGTACCTGGCGATGGAGGACTACCGCGTCGACGTCGTCGTCGGCAAGGGCCCCGGCGCCACCAGCATCCCGCTGGAGATCGCCCCGTTCACCCTGGTCGGCGCGACCACCCGCTCCGGCACGCTCACCGGGCCGCTGCGCGACCGCTTCGGCTTCACCGCGCACATGGAGTTCTACTCGCCCGGGGAGCTGGAGCGGGTGGTGCGGCGCTCGGCGGGCATCCTCGGCGTCGACCTGCGCACCGACGGCGCCGCCGAGATCGCCCGCCGCTCCCGGGGGACGCCGCGCATCGCCAACCGGTTGCTGCGCCGCGTCCGCGACTACGCCGAGGTGCGCGCGGACGGCGCGGTCACCGTCGCGGTGGCGCGGGCCGCGCTGGAGGTCTACGACGTCGACGAGTTCGGCCTGGACCGGCTGGACCGGGCGGTGCTCTCGGCGCTGGTCCGCTCCTTCCACGGCGGACCGGTCGGCGTCTCCACGCTCGCCGTCGCGGTGGGGGAGGAGCCGACCACGGTCGAGGAGGTCTGCGAGCCGTACCTGGTGCGCGCGGGGATGCTCGCCCGCACCCCGCGCGGCCGGGTGGCCACGGTGGCGGCCTGGCAGCACGTCGGGCTGCCCCCGCCGCCCCACGCGCCCGGCGAGTCCCAGGCGGCCCTGTTCGAGTAGCGGACCGCTCGCGGCCGGTGCTGTGAGTCCGGCCACCGGAGGGCGATAGGCTGCGCGGCGTCGCCGGCCGAGGCCGTGCCTGCCGGAGCTCGGCCCGCCCTGCGCGGCCCGGCGGGCGCAGACGTGCCCATCGACAGGGCTGGCACACTGGAAGCGCAACATCCGAACAATTCGGGCGCCCCGGCTGGTGGCCGGGCAGTCCTCACGGCGTCCGCCGAACGGAGCATGATGTCACTGGAATCCTTGTTTCTGCCCCTGCTGATCGTGCTGCTGGCCGTGCCGATGTTTCTGCAGGCGCGCAAGCAGAAGCGGGCCATGCAGGAGCAGCAGCGGCTGCAGAACTCGCTGAGCGCGGGTGACCGGGTGATGACGACCTCCGGACTGTTCGGCACTGTCGTGTCGAGCTCGGAGGACAGCATCGACCTGGAGATCGCGCCGGGCGTCGTCACGACCTGGGTGCGGGCCGCGATCCGCGAGAAGGTCGTCGCGGACACCGCGTCGGAGACCCCCGCCGAGGACGGCGCGGAGACCGCCGCCGGGGAGACCGAGCTGAACGACTCCGCGGCGCGGGACGAGGCGAAGGACGTCGCGGGGCAGGACGTCGACACCACCGCGACGACCACCGAGTCCACCGCGCAGGTCGCCGAGCCGATCGAGAAGCAGAAGACCAGCTGAGTTCGCCGGCGGCCGGTGATCGCACCGGCCGCTCGACGGCCCGGTGCCCGCGCGGCACCGGGCCGAGTGCCGCGCGGCGCGCACCCGCTTGGCGAGTTCACGACGCCCCCCGCCCGCGCCCGGTTCCGCCCGCCGCGGGCGATATTCGCAGCTCGGGGCGTCGCGGGCGCGCCCCTCGCGGCTCCGTCCACGCGCCGCCTGGCAGACTGGACACCGGCGTTGCCGGATCACGCCGCGTGCTCGTGCCGACCGGGCGCGTACTGTGATCACCGGCCGCCCCGGGCCGCCGGACGCGGCCCGTCCTCCGGGGCATCAGATCGCGGGCGCCGAGCCCTGCGGGTCCGGTGCCCCGACCGCTTCGCAGAACGTGGACAGGAGACCGACGCACCGTGGCACCTCCGGCCGGGCAGCTTCGCCCAGGGCGTTACCTCGCGATCTTCGCGCTGATCGTCGTGGCGCTGTATGGACTGGTGTTCCTCACCGGCGATCACAAGCCCAACCCCAAGCTGGGCATCGATCTGCAGGGCGGAACCCGGGTGACGTTGACCGCGCGCACCCCGAACGGGCAGCCCCCGTCGCAGGAATCGCTCAACCAGGCGCGGCAGATCATCGAGACCCGCGTCAACGGCATGGGCATCTCCGGTTCCGAGGTGAGCCTCGACGGCTCCAACCTCGTGATCACCGTGCCGGGCGAGGGCGGTGACGAGGCCAAGCAGCTCGGCCAGACCGCTGAGCTGGACTTCCGCAAGGTCGTTCCGAACATGGTCGCCCCGGCCCAGGCCCCGCCGCCGGTGCCGACCCCGCCGGACGCGCCGGCTCCGCCGGGCGCTCCCTCGGGCACGGCCCCGCAGGCGGCGCACGCGCAGCAGCCGGACCAGGCCGATCCCGCGGCGCAGCAGGCGGCCATCGAGGAAGCGAAGCGGACCCGCCAGAGCACCGATCCGAACGTGCAGATGGAGGCCCTCGCGCGCCTCGACTGCAACGCCGAGGACCCGCTGCGCGGCAACGCGGACCCGAAGCTGCCGCTGGTCACCTGCGACCAGCAGAAGACCCAGAAGTACGTGCTGGAGCCGGTGTTCATGGAGGGCACCGACATCGCCAACGCCGCGGCCCAGCCCCCGAACCCGCAGAACCAGCAGCCGAGCTGGACCGTGAGCCTGGAGTTCACCGGCGAGGGCGGCAAGCGCTGGGCGGACTTCACCTCCGCCAACGTCGGCCAGCAGGCCGCGTTCGTGCTCGACGGCGAGGTCGTCTCCGCGCCGGTGATCAACATGGCCCTGCTCGGCGGCAACGCCTCGATCAGCGGGACCTTCAACCAGCAGAGCGCCACCGACCTGGCCGACGTGCTCAAGTACGGTTCGCTGCCGCTGGCCTTCGACCAGTCCGAGGCCGAGACGGTGTCGGCGACGCTGGGCAGCGCCTCGCTGGAGGCGGGCCTGATCGCGGGCGGCATCGGCCTGCTGCTGGTCGCGCTGTACTGCCTGGCCTACTACCGGCTGCTCGGCGTGCTCACGGTGCTCTCGCTGGTGCTCTCCGGCGGAATCGTCTACGGCGTGCTGGTGCTGCTCGGGCGGTGGATCGGCTTCACCCTCGACCTCGCGGGCATCGCCGGTTTCATCGTCGCGATCGGCATCACCGCCGACTCGTTCATCGTCTTCTTCGAACGCCTCAAGGACGAGATCCGCGAGGGCCGCACCTTCCGCTCGGCGGTCCCCCGGGCGTGGATCCGGGCCCGGCGCACGATCCTGTCCGCCGACGCGGTGAGCTTCCTCGCCGCCGCCGTGCTCTACGTGCTCGCCGTCGGCCAGGTGAAGGGCTTCGCGTTCACCCTGGGCATGTCCACGGTGCTCGACCTCGTGGTGGTGTTCCTGGTGACGCACCCGCTGGTGGCGCTCGCCTCGAAGAGCAAGTTCCTGTCCAAGCCCTCGGTGTCCGGTCTCGGCGCGGTGCAGCGCCACGCGGCCGCGCAGCGCCCCGCGCGCCGCCAGGGCGCTTCCACCTCGAAGGAGGCCTGACGGTGGCCACGCAGAGCCCCGCCGCCGAGGGCGGCAGCGTCTTCGAGCGCCTCTACACCGGTACCGGCGCGTTCGACATCATCGGCAAGCGCGTCCGCTGGTACGTCTCCCTCGGCCTGCTCGTGCTGGTCTGCATCGGCGCGATGGGCATCAAGGGCTTCAACCTCGGCATCGACTTCGAGGGCGGCACGAAGCTCCAGGTCCCCGCCGTCGGTGCGCAGGGCCCGATCAGCGAGGACGAGGTCCAGGAGGCGTTCCGCGAGGCGCTGGGCCAGCCCGCCGAGACGGTGCAGATGGTCGGCAGCGGAGGCAACCAGACCATCCAGGTCCGCACCGAGTCGCTGGACTCCGCGCAGGTAGCGCAGGTGAAGGAGACCCTCTACGAGCGGCTCCAGCCGCTCGGCTCCGACGGGCGTCCCAGCCCGGCCGCGGTCAGCGACAGCGCGGTCAGCGGTACCTGGGGCGGTGAGATCACCCAGCAGGCGCTGCTGGCGCTGGGCGTGTTCCTGGTGCTGGTGACCGTGTTCCTCGCCTTCTACTTCGAGAAGTGGATGGCGGTCGCGGCGCTGATCGCCCTGCTGCACGACGTCGTGGTCACCGCGGGCCTGTACGCGCTGATCGGCTTCGAGGTCACGCCGAGCACGGTGATCGGGCTGCTCACGATCCTCGGCTTCTCGCTGTACGACACCGTGGTCGTGTTCGACAAGGTCAAGGAGAACACCCGCGGCCTGCTCGGCCTGACCCGGCGCACCTATCCGGAGGCCGCGAACCTCGCGGTGAACCAGACCCTGATGCGCTCCATCAACACCTCGGTCATCGCGCTGCTGCCGGTGATCGGCCTGCTGGTGGTGGGTGCCTGGCTGCTCGGCGTGGGCGTGCTGCGGGATCTGGCCCTGGTGCAGCTGGTCGGGATGCTCGCCGGTGTCATCTCGTCGATCTTCCTGGCCACCCCGCTGCTGGTTGACTTCAAGATGCGCGACCCGAAGTACCGCCAGCAGGCGGCGAAGGTGCGCCAGCGCCGCGCCAGGGCGGCGGCGAAGGAGGCCGGGGAACCGGTCCCGGACGAGGAGGAGCCGGAGCAGCGGCGTCCGCTGGCGAACGCGTCCAGCGCGCCGGTGGGCAAGCGCTCCGCCCAGGGCGAGAGCCCGCAGAGCAGGCGGCGCCCGGCGGGCAAGTCCGCGCGCCCGACCGGCAAGCGGCGGCGCTGATGCCGGGCACCGGCGACCTCCGCGTCGTCCACCCGGCCCTGGCGGAAGCGGCGCGGCTCGTCCGGGAGGTTCCCGACTTCCCGGAGCCGGGCGTGCTGTTCCGCGACATCAGCCCGCTGCTGGCCGACGGCGATGCGTTCGCGGCGGTCGTCGGCGCCCTCGGCGAGGGCGGCGGCTTCGACGTGGTCGCCGGGGTGGAGGCGCGCGGTTTCCTGCTCGGCGCGGCCGTCGCGCACGCCTGCGGGACCGGTGTGGTGGGCCTGCGCAAGCCGGGCAAGCTGCCGGAGGTCGCCGACCGGGTGGACTACGAGCTGGAGTACGGCGCGGCGAGCCTGGAGCTGGCCGCCGACACGGTGCGGCCCGGCCAGCGGGTGCTGCTGGTCGATGACGTCCTCGCCACGGGCGGGACCCTCACCGCGGCCTGCGAGCTGCTGGGCCGGGCCGGGGCGAAGGTCGACACCGCCGCCGTGGTGCTGGAGCTGACGGGCCTGGGCGGTCGGGCGCGGGTGTCATCGGCCGAGGTCCGGGCGCTGCTGGCGGTGTGAGGAGTTCGGCTGAGCTGATCGGCTCCGGTGAACTTTTACCGTCTTCTCAAAGCTGAGAGTGACCGTTCAACGTTTCGGGGGACGGCCGGGGAAGGGTAGTAGCCCGAACGGCGTTATTCTCGATGTCCGGGTCGTGACCGCTTCGGGACCCGGGTGCAACGTCCCCTCCATGCCCGGGAGCGCGCGGTGAGCCAAGAGGTCGAGTCTCCTGCTTCAGCGGGAACCGAACAGGCACGTCCCGCCTCGGCCACGAGGCGGGTGCGGGCGCGCCTGGCCAGGCGAATCACGGCGCAGCGTCCCGCGGAGGTCAAGCAGGTGCTCGAACCGCTCGCGGCCGTGCACCGGGAGCTGCACCCGCACGCCGACCTGGCGCTGCTGCAGCGCGCCTACGACGTGGCCGAGGACAAGCACAGCCACCAGCGCCGCAAGTCCGGTGACCCGTACATCACGCACCCGCTGGCCGTGGCGACCATCCTCGGCGAGCTGGGCATGGACACCACCACGCTGGTGGCGGCGCTGCTGCACGACACGGTGGAGGACACCGACTACTCGCTGGAGCGGCTCAGCGCCGACTTCGGCGACGAGGTCTCGCACCTGGTGGACGGCGTCACCAAGCTGGACAAGGTGAAGCTGGGCGCGGCCGCGGAGGCCGAGACCATCCGCAAGATGATCATCGCGATGGCCCGCGACCCGCGCGTGCTCGTCATCAAGCTGGCCGACCGGCTCCACAACATGCGCACCATGCGCTTCCTGCCGCCGGAGAAGCAGGCGCGCAAGGCCCGCGAAACCCTCGAGGTGCTCGCGCCGCTGGCGCACCGGCTCGGGATGGCGACGATCAAGTGGGAGCTGGAGGACCTGGCCTTCGCCATCCTGCAGCCCAAGAAGTACGACGAGATCGTGCGCCTGGTCGCCAACCGCGCGCCGTCCCGGGACACCTACCTGCGCACCGTCACCCAGGAGCTGTCCGGCCAGCTGGAGACGGCGCGGCTGGCCGCGAAGGTCGAGGGGCGGCCGAAGCACTACTACTCGATCCACCAGAAGATGATCGTCCGGGGCCGGGACTTCGACGACATCCACGACCTGGTGGGCGTGCGGATCCTCGTCGACGAGGTGCGCGACTGCTACGCGGCGATGGGCGTGGTGCACGCGCTGTGGCAGCCGATGCCCGGCCGGTTCAAGGACTACATCGCCCAGCCCCGCTTCGGCGTCTACCAGTCGCTGCACACGACGGTGATCGGCCCCGAGGGCAAGCCGCTGGAGGTGCAGATCCGCACCAGCGAGATGCACCGCACCGCCGAGTACGGCATCGCCGCGCACTGGCGCTACAAGGAGACGAAGGGCCGCAACGGCAGCGGCGGCCAGTCGGCCGTCGAGGTCGACGACATGGCCTGGATGCGCCAGCTGCTCGACTGGCAGCGGGAGGCCGCCGACCCCGGCGAGTTCCTGGAGTCGCTGCGCTACGACCTCGCCACCCGCGAGATCTTCGTGTTCACGCCCAAGGGCGATGTGATCACGCTGCCGTCCGGGTCGACGCCCGTGGACTTCGCCTACGCCGTGCACACCGAGGTCGGGCACCGCTGCATCGGCTCCCGGGTCAACGGCAGGCTGGTGGCGCTGGAGCGCAAGCTGGAGAACGGCGAGGTCGTCGAGATCTTCACCTCCAAGGCGGAGGGCTCCGGACCGAGCCGGGACTGGCTGTCGTTCGTGGCGTCCCCGCGCGCCAAGGCGAAGATCAAGCAGTGGTTCGCCAAGGAGCGCCGCGAGGAGGCCCTCGAACACGGCAAGGGGGCGATCACCAAGGAGATCCGCAGGCTCGGCCTGCCGGTGCAGCGCCTGGTCACCGCCGACTCCATCGCCGCCGTCGCCCGCGAGCTGCACTACGTCGACGTCACCGCCCTGTACGCGGCGGTGGGGGAGCGGCAGGTCTCCGCGCACCACCTGGTGCAGCGGCTCGTCGCGCTGATCGGGGGCGTGGAGCAGGCCGAGGACGAGATCGCCGAGCGCTCCACCCCCTCCACGGTGCAGCAGCGGCGCCGCAGCACCGGGGACTCGGGCGTGCTGGTCAAGGACGCCGGGGACGTGTGGTCCAAGCTCGCCCGCTGCTGCACGCCGGTGCCGGGCGACGAGATCCTGGGCTTCGTCACCCGGGGCGGCGGGGTCAGCGTGCACCGCACCGACTGCACCAACGCCGACGACCTGCGCAAGTCCCCCGAGCGGCTGGTCGAGGTGCACTGGGCGCCCTCGTCGTCCTCGGTGTTCCTGGTCGCCATCCAGGTGGAGGCGCTGGACCGGCACCGGCTGCTCTCGGACGTGACGAAGGTGCTCGCCGACGAGCGGGTCAACATCCTGTCCGCCTCGGTGACGACCTCGAAGGACCGGGTGGCGGTGAGCCGCTTCTCCTTCGAGATGGGCGACCCCAAGCACCTGGGCCACGTCCTCAAGGCCGTCCGCAACATCGAGGGCGTTTACGACGTCTACCGGGTGACCTCGGCGGCGTGACCGGTGCCGAGGTCGCGCGCGCCGGCAGGTGCCGTCGCGACCGCACCGGTGCCCCCCGGGGGGAGACCGGTGCTCGGTGCTCCCGGCGGACGAGGCCTCAGGCCGTGATCTCGACGCGCTCGTAGCCGCGGAGCGCGAAGGCGCCGGAACGCCGGGGGCGCTCGGCCAGCGAGAACTCGGGGAAGCGGGCCGCGAACTCGGCGAGCACCACGCCCATCTCCAGCCGCGCCAGCGGGGCGCCGAGGCAGTAGTGCGCCCCGACGCCCAGCGCGAGGTGCGGGTTCGGCGAGCGGGTCAGGTCCAGCTCGTCCGGCGCGGTGAACGCGGCCGGGTCCCGGTTGGCCGCGCCCAGCAGCACCACGACCTTCTCGCCCGCCTCGACGCGGTGCCCGGACACCTCCACGTCCCGCACCGCGGTGCGTTCGAACAGCTGGTTCGGGGTGTCGTGGCGCAGCAGCTCGTCGACGGCGGTGGCCACCGCCGTCGGATCATCGCTGAGCCGTCGGAACAGGCGCCGCTGCGCGGGGTGGTCGTGCAGCGCGACGACCGCGTTGCCGATCCCGTTCACGCTCGCCTCGTGGCCCGCCATGAGCAGCAGCGCGCAGGTGGCGACCAGCTCGTCCCGGTTCAGGGCGCCGGTGGCGATGAGCGCGCTGAGCGGGTCCTCGCCGGGACGCGCGCGGCGGTGCTCGACGTGCTCGGCGACGTAGGTGCGGAACTCGCCGGCGGCGCGCTCGGCGTCCCGGCGGCCTGCCTCGTCGAGCTCGGGTTCGTACATCCGCACGATCCGGTTCGACCAGTCCCGCAGCACCGGCCCGTCGGGCAGCGGGAAGCCGAGCAGCGCCGCGATCACGTCCACCGGCAGCGGCCCGGCGAGGGCGGACATCAGCTCGGCCCGGCCGCGCTCCTCGATCTCCTCGCGGAGCCGGTCCAGGCGCGGGCCCACGAGCTCGGTGATGGTGCCGCGCATCGCGGCGACGGCGCGGCGGTGGAACAGCGGGGCCGCGGCGGCGCGCAGCCTGCCGTGCAGCCGCTGCTCGTTCTCCAACATGCTCAGCCGGTGCAGCGCGTTGAACGCCTCGAACTCGGCCTCGGGAGCCCGGTCCACCCACACCCGGCGCAGGTCACGGTGGCGCAGCACCGCCGAGCACAGCTCGTGCGAGACGGCGACGTGCGCGCCCCAGCCCTCGTGGCGGTGCAGCGGCCCCCGCTCGCGCAGCGCGCGGAACGCGGGATAGGGGTCGGCCACGAACTCCGGGTCGGCCGGGTCGGGGAACTCGGTCATGCGGTGCCTCCGCCAGCACCGGGTGCGCCCGCCTGGGCGGGCGCACCCGGATCGGGTCACGCCTCGGCGGTGACCTTGTTGAAGGTGACCTCCGTGTTGGGGTGCCCGCCGCCGGCCTGGGCGTCGAACGCCCCGTCGTGACCGGCGCGCGCGACCTCGTCGATGACCTGGAGGCCGTCCTCGGAGATCGTGCCGAACACGGTGTAGTCCGGCGAGAGCGGCGCGTCGCCGTAGACCATGAAGAACTGGCTGCCGTTGGTGTTCGGCCCCGAGTTCGCCATCGCCAGGTAGCCCCGGCCGTACTTCAGCTCCGGGAACGTCTCGTCGTCGAAGGCGTAGCCCGGACCGCCGCTGCCGCTGCCGGTCGGGTCGCCGCACTGCAGCATCTGCAAGCCCTCGGTGCTGATCCGGTGGCAGGAGGTGCCGTCGAAGTAGCCCTGCTCGGCCAGGTTGATGAAGCTGTTGACCGTGCACGGGGCCAGCGAGCGGTCCAGCGTCAGCGGGATCCGCCCGACGCTGCTGTCGATCGACGCCCGCACGGTTCCGGTGCTGGGCGCCTCCCCGTTCGCCGGCGGCTGCACCGGCTTCGCGGCCTCGCCATCGGGGCGGTATTCGCAGGACACCGGGCTCGCCAGCGGCGCGGGGCGCGCGGGCGGCGGCGCGGACTCGGTGGGGATCTGCAGGGCCGGTGGCTGCTCCTGCGGGGCGGCGGTGGACTCCTCGCCGGTGTTGATGAAGTAGACGACGCCCGCTACGGCCAGGATGACCACGACCACCGTGGCGCCTACGGTGATCATCCGTCGCCGCTTCGCCTGCTCGGCCCGACGCTCCAACTGGCGTTCGAGCTTCCGCTTGGCGGACTGGCGACGTTGTTCGTTGCTCGGCACCTGCTCCCTCCCCGGGGGCTCCGACACGATCAGGACGACGTCGAGTTTATGGGCCGCCCGGTTGACCGGAACGACCAGACCGTGCGCGACCATGTTCTAGGCTGAACAGGCCACGGCCCCGGCCGACCGCGTGCTGCGGCGGGGGTGGAGTTCGTGTCCGACGACGAAAGGCGCGTTGCGTGCTGGTGCTCGGGTTCCCGGCCGGACCTCTGCAGGCGAACTGCTACCTGCTCGCCACGGGCGAGCGGGCGGACTGCGTCATCGTCGACCCCGGGCAGGAGGCCGCGGCGGCCCTCGACGAGCAGATCCGCGAGAACGGGCTGAACCCGGTCGCGGTGCTGCTCACGCACGGGCACTTCGACCACGTCTACTCCGCGGGCGAGGTGTGCCGCGCGCACGACGTGCCCGCGTGGATCCACCCCGCCGACCGGTACATGCTCACCGACCCGGCCGCCTCGCTCGGCCCGCAGGGCGCGGAGCTGTTCGCGGCGCTGCCGCCGCTGACCGAGCCGGCCGACGTCCGCGACCTCGCCGACGGCGAGGAGCTGGAGCTCGCGGGCCTGCGGCTGAGCGTGACCCACAGCCCCGGCCATACCGGCGGGTCGGTGCTGTTCGGCGTCGGCACGGACGAGGGCGGTCGGCTGCTGCTGGCCGGGGACACCCTGTTCGCCGGGGCCATCGGGCGCACCGACCTGCCCGGCGGCGATCACGAGACGATGCTGCACACCCTGCGCACGCGGGTGCTGCCGCTGGAGGACGACGTGGTCGTGCTGCCGGGCCACGGACCCACCACCACCATCGGCCGCGAGCGCGCGGGCAACCCGTTCCTGCAGGACCTGGTGCCCGCCGACCGGTGACCGACCCAGCTTGAGGACAGCGACACACCCCTGATGAGCACCTTCACCGCCCCCAAGGGCATTCCCGAGTACCTCCCGCCGGAATCGGCCGGGTTCCTGGCCGTCCGCGACGCGCTGTCGGACGCCGCCCGCCGCGCCGGGTACGGCTACGTCGAGCTGCCGCTGTTCGAGGACACCTCGCTGTTCGCGCGCGGCGTCGGCGAGTCCACCGACGTGGTCAGCAAGGAGATGTACACCTTCGCCGACCGCGGCGGCCGCTCCGTGACGCTCCGCCCGGAGGGCACCGCCGGGGTCATGCGCTCCGCCATCGAGCACGGCCTCGACCGCGGCCAGCTGCCGGTGAAGCTGCACTACAGCGGTGCGTTCTTCCGCTACGAGCGGCCGCAGGCCGGGCGCTACCGGCAGTTGCAGCAGGTCGGCGTCGAGGCGATCGGCGTGGACGACCCGGCGCTGGACGCCGAGGTCATCGCCCTGGCCGACGAGGGCTACCGGCGGCTCGGGCTCACCGGCTACCGCATCGAGCTGACGTCGCTCGGCGACGCCGCCTGCCGCCCCGAGTACCGGGCGAAGCTGCAGGAGTTCCTCGCCGCCCTGCCGCTGGACGAGGCGACCCGTCAGCGCGCCGAGCTCAACCCGCTGCGGGTGCTCGACGACAAGCGCCCGGAGGTGCGCGAGCTCGTCGCGGAGGCACCGCTCATGGTCGACCACCTCTCGGCGGAGTCGAAGGAGCACTACGAGCAGGTCAAGCAGCACCTGACCGACCTGGGCGTGGCGTTCGTGGAGAACCCGCGGCTGGTGCGCGGCCTGGACTACTACACCAAGACCACCTTCGAGTTCGTCCACGACGGGCTCGGCGCGCAGTCCGGGATCGGCGGCGGCGGCCGCTACGACGGCCTGATGGCGCAGCTCGGCGGGGCGGAGCTCTCCGGTGTCGGCTTCGGGCTCGGCGTCGACCGCACGCTGCTGGCGTGCCGCGCCGAGGGGATCGAGGTCGGGGACCAGGCGCGCTGCGAGGTGTACTGCGTGCCGCTGGGCGAGGCGGCGAAGCGGCGCCTGGTGGCCGTCGCGGGCGGCCTGCGCGACGCGGGCGTGCGCGTCGACCTCGCCTACGGCGGCAAGGGGCTCAAGGGCGCGATGAAGGCCGCCGACCGCTCGGGCGCCCGGTTCGCCCTGGTGCTCGGCGAGCGCGATGTGGAGGCGGGCAGCGCGCAGCTCAAGGACCTCGGGTCCGGGGAGCAGCGGGCGGTGCCGCTGGACGAGCTGGTGGCCGAGGTGAGCCGCGCGGTGGCGGAGTCCGGCCGGTGAGCGAGCCGAGCGGGGAGCGGGTCGGGCTGGACCTGCTGGACCGCGCCTCGGTGCGCAAGCGCGCCCGGAACGTGATGATCGCGGGGCTGGTCCTGGGCGCGGCCTTCGGCGGCGTCGTCGGGCTGGTCGCGGGCCCGGTGGGCTTCGCGGTCGGCATCGCGGTGGTGGCGGTGCCGCTGCTGCTGCTGGCGTGGAGCGAGGCCCGCAAGACCACCTGGCTCAGCGACGGCCGGGTTTCGGTGCGGGCGCTGGGCACCCGGGTGGTGGACCTGCGCACCGCGGACCGGCTGGACGTGGTGATCACCGATCTGCGCGGGATGCGCACGGTGAGCCTGCTGGTCGGTGGCCCGCCGCAGGGCAAGGCGATCAGCGTGGCGCTCGCGATGTACGCGGGCACCGGCGGCCGCGAGCTGGAGGTGCTGGCGCTGCGGCGCATCGCCGACGCGCTGGCCGCGGTGGGCAGCGGTCACGCCCTGGTCCTCTCGGAGCTGGTGGTGGCGCAGCTGCGCTCGGAGGCGCGCGGCGATCCGGCGGCCGCCCGGCCGCTGTACCAGCTGGCCTCCGCCGCCCCGCAGGGGCGGGTGGCGCAGAAGCTGCACCCGCGGGCGGTGGCGACCTTCGTGACGTCGTTGGGCTAGCGCTCCGGTACCGGCTCAGGCCCGCGGCCGTCCGGGGCGCCGGGTGGCGCGGGTCGGAGCGCTCCGGGTCTCGCGCTCCGCGGCCGGGCTCCCGACCTCCGGGGACCCGGCGGGCTCCTGAGCCCCGGTGACTTCCTGGGACCCGGTGACTTCCTGAGCCTCGGCGGTCTCCTGGGGCGCGGGGGTTTCCCGGGCGGCGACGAGGGCGGCGATCAGCGTGGTGATCGGGACGGCCGCGACCAGGCCGATGCTGCCGACGAGGGTCCGCACCACCTCCTGCGCGACGGCCTGGGTGCTGACGATCTCGCCGAAGGAGCGCCCGGACAGCGAGTACGCCAGCAGCAGCGGCAGCGAGGCCCCCGCGTAGGCGAGCACCAGCGTGTTCACCGCCGAGGCCACGTGGTCCCGCCCGATCCGCAGCCCCGCCTGGTACAGCCTGCGCCAGCCCAGCGTCGGGTTCGCCCGCCGCAGCTCCCAGACCGCGCTGGTCTGGGTGACGGTGACGTCGTCGAGCACGCCGAGCGCGCCGATCACGATTCCCGCCAGCAGCAGCCCGCGCGCGTCGATGGGCGTGCCGAGCGCGGCGATGAGGTTCGAGGTGTCGTCGTCCAGCCCCGTGAGCTGCGTGGTCGCCGAGAACAGCACGCTGAGCCCGCCGATCAGCGACAGGCTTAGCAGCGTGCCGAGCACCGCCGTGGAGGTGCGCGCCGAGATGCCGTGCGTCAGGTACAGCACCACGAACATGATCAGCCCGGAACCGACCACGGCCACCAGCAGCGGGTTCTCGCCAGCCAGGATCGCGGGCAGCACGAACCCGATCAGCACCGCGAAGCTCAGCGCCAGCGCGCCGAGCGCCGCCAGCCCCTGCCACCTGCCGAGCAGCAGCACCGAGACCGCGAACACCAGGCCGAGCACCAGCAGCGGGCTGCCGCGCTGGAAGTCGACGACCTGGTAGGAGGATTCCTCGTCCGGGTTGGCCCCCGCGTAGGACAGCACCACCCGGTCGCCCACGGAGAACCGGGGCGTGCCGGGTTCGACGGGCATGATCTGGGCGATGGTGCGGCCCTGGGCGGGGCCGTCGTCCATCCGCACCTGCAACGTCACGCAGCCGTCGGAGTCACCGCACCCGCCCGCGGCGGCGGCGACGACCTCGCCGTTGACGGGGTACTGGCCGAGACCGAGGTCGGCTCCGGTGCGCTGCTGGTGGCCGAAGGGGTAGAGCAGCAGCGCGCCGACGATGGCCGCGATCGCGAACGGCACCAGCGCGAAGGCCAGCACTCGCCGCACCGTGCGCGAGGCGGGCGGATCATCGTGCCCGTGCCCGTGCCCGTGCCCGTGCCCGTGGCTGAGGGCGGTGGCGCCGGTGCGCGGGGGGCTGGGTTCGGGCGCGCGGTGTCCGCCCGCGGCGCTCTCGCCGGTGCCGGGCCCGGAAGCCCCGCGTTCGGCGCCGTGCTCGGAGTCGCGGGGGCGCTGCTCGCCCCGCGCTTGCCGGGAGCGCGGCGCGGCCCGCCGTCCCGGTTCGGCGGGCCCGGGGCGCTCCGGCGGCCTCGCCGCGCCGGGCCCGGGCGCCCGGGTCGGGTCGTCCGGCCTGCGGCGCCGCGCGCGCGGTCCGTCCGGAGCGGGACCGCCTCGGGGATCGGACGCGGAACCGGGCTCCGGGGAGCCCGGCGGGGGGCCGGGGCGTCCGGGCGGTCGCGGTCGGCCCGGCCGTGGCCGGCGGTGCTCTCCGCCGCCGGGTGGCCCTGCTGGAGGCACGTCGGTCACCCGCCAATCGTATGGGGTGCCTCAGCGCGCGCACGGCCGCTGCCGCCTCGCGAAGATCGTGCCAGCGCATCCCGCCCACCCCCGGCGCGGAAGCGAGCGGCAGACCGGGCCGGCCGGCCGCGAAGCGCTGGGGAGGCGGCAGGCGTCGCGCCGGTTCACCCGCCGCGTCGGCACGTGCCGCGGGCGAGCGCGATCGCGCGCCCGAGGAGGCCGAGGGCGAACACGGCGAGCCCGGCGAGCACCGAGGTCCAGGGCAGGGTCGCGGCGAGGGTGAGGCAGCCGACGAGCCCCAGGGCGGCCAGCCAGCGGGGCGGGCGCCGCTGCTCGGGTGGGAGGGTGAAGGCCGAGGCGTTGGCGATGGCGTAGTAGACGAGCACGCCGAAGGACGAGAACCCGATCGCCCCGCGCAGGTCCAGGGTCAGCACCAGCACGCACACGACGAGGCCGAGAACCGCTTCGGCTCGGTGCGGCACGTGGTGGCGCGGATGCACCGACGCCAACCAGCCGGGGAGGTCGCCGTTGCGGGACATGGCCAGGGTGGTGCGGCCGATCCCGGTGATCAGCGCCAGCAGCGCGCCGAGGCTGGCCACGGCCGCGCCCGCGGTGGCCGCCGGGGCGAGGCCGCCGAGGCCGCCGGCTTCGGTCGCGTCGGCCAGGGGCGCGGCTGAGGTCGCGAGCCGGGCAGGGCCGAGGACCAGCAGCAGCCCGACGCCCACCACGGCGTACACCACGAGCGCGATCGCCAGCGCCAGCGGGATGGCGCGAGGGATGGTGCGCTGCGGATCCCGGACCTCTTCGCCCATCGTGGCGATGCGGGCGTAACCCGCGAAGGCGAAGAACAGCAGCCCGGCGGCCTGCGAGATTCCCGGCAGGCCGCCGCTGGTCCACTGCTCGACGGCACCCAGGTGCCCAACGTCGAGTCGTCCGCCGCCGAAGATCCCGGCCAGCACCACCGCCAGCGCGGCGAGGGTCAGGGCGAGCAGGAGCCGGGCCAGCCTGGCGGTCTTGGTGACGCCGAAGCAGTTGACCGCGGTGAGGGCCGCGACGGCCGCGACCGCGAGCGGTGTGGCGTGCTCGCTGGTCACGTAGCTGGCGAAGGTGATCGCCATCGCCGCGCACGAGGCGGTCTTGCCGATGACGAATCCCCACCCCGCGGTGAAACCCCACCAGGGGCCGAGGCGTTCGCGACCGTAGACGTAGGTGCCGCCGGAGCGCGGATACCGGGCGGCCAGCGCCGCGGAGCTGGCGGCGTTGCAGTAGGCGATCACGCCTGCGACGGCCAGCCCGATCAGCAGTCCGGCCCCCGCCGCCGCGGCGGCCGGAGCGAACGCGGCGAACACCCCGGCGCCGATCATCGAGCTGAGCCCGATCACCACTGCGTCGGCGGTGCCCAGCCGTCGTGCCAAGCCCGCGGCGGCCGAGCGGTCGGCGTCGTCGGCGTCGGTCACTCGTTCTCCTCGGCCCCGGGCGGTTCCTCTGCGGAAGCAGGCGGAAGCAGGCGGAAGCAGGAGGTCGGCAGCCGTCGCGGCCGCGACCGCGCGCCGTTCGTCCAGCGTCCCCGCGCGGCGGCTCGTCCGGCGCGTCTCGCTCGACCGCGTGCCGCCGCATCAGATCCTAGGCATCGCGGAACGCCACCGGGAACATCGACGCGATCCCCGCTGACGTGCTCGTTCGAGCGCCCGTCCCGGGCGGGACGCGCCCGCACTGCGGTCCTGCGGACGGGAGAGCACCGGCCCGCGCCGCGTGCACCGGGGGAGGTGCTTGCCGACCGCTGAACGGGACCCGGTCGCGCGCGTCGGGGCGGTCGGGAATCGAATGCGAACCGTGCTCGGGATGCCGATCCGAGCGGGAGTCCGCGTCCGCGTTTCGGCGTCGCGGCGGCGTCGCGGGAGGCGGCGGAATTGCGGCGCACCCGGGCAGCGGTGGCTACTCAGGGTGTCTGGTGACGGTTCCCGAACGGAGCAGCGCTGGGGTGCCCGCTCCCGGACGCGCGGGTGGTCGCTGAGGGGCGCTAGCCGGATCAGCGCCCGTCGAGCAGGTCGCGTCGCGAGGGCTGCCACCGGACGCCGAACACGCCCATCCCGAAGTCGAGCGTGACCGCGTGCGTGCGCGCGTGCCGGTCCAGCGACAGCGGTTTCGGCTGCGCCACCTCGTTCGCCGCCGAGTCGCCGACGAAGCTCTCCACGTGCTCCGGAGGGCAGGCCGGGTCGAACTCCAGCTCCACCACGTACTGCCGCACCGGCAGCCGGAACAGCCGGCAGAAGGTGTGCTCCGGCTCGTTCGCCCCCACCGGCATGTCGCTGATCTCGTACTCCAGCAGCATCGTCTCGCCGCGTTCCAGGGGCCGGTCGAACAGCAGCTCAGCGACGATCACGTCCCGGGCGTGGTCGGTGAGCACCTGGCCGATCCGGCAGGAGCGCAGCGGCCGGATGGTCGGCGACACCGGGCAGGTGGAGGCGCCGTCGAACATCACCACCCAGCGATCGGCGCCGTTGGCCTCGGCGCGCACCAGCTTGCTCGCGCGCACCATCCGCTGATCGCCGTAGGCGTCGATGTGCACGACGTCGTGCTGGGAGAGCCTGGTCAGCTTGCTGTCGTGACTGGTGTCGATCTTGGTCAGCAGTTCCACCGCCGACTCGTTCTCCGACCACAGCTCGCTCAGCGGCGGGGCGTCGTGCGCGGCCTGCCGGGTGCGTCCGCGCGGCCGCGGCGGCCCGAGCAGGGCGGACAGCGCGCCGTCCGGGACGCCCAGCACGTTCTCCAGCTGCTGCAGCGCCAGCAACGAGTCCGGGCGCTCGGGGCGGCGCCTGCCGGACTGCCAGTAGCTCAGCGCGGTGATGCTCACCGGGGTGCCGCGGGTCTGCAGGCGGTGCTGGATGCGTTCCAGGCTCAGCCGGCTGGAGCGGATCGCCGCGCGCAGCGCCACCTCGAACGGTCCGGTTCGCAGAAGTTCGGCGAGCTCGGGTGACAACTGCGGAGCCGGGTCGCTGCGAACGGCAGTGCGCGACGTGGAACGGATGTCGGTCTTCGGACCGGTCATAGTTACTCCTCGTGTCCGCCGAACTCGCGAACTTACGCTAATGAGTGAGATCCAGCCGCGCAACGATCAAGTAGCGGTTCCGCGCACCCACTAAAGTGTGAGGTGAAATCGGCGCGCTTTCCGGCGGTGCGGCTCTCCGCTCCGCCCTCGTCCGACCGGCGCGGGCGGGGAACTCCCCGTTCCGGGCGTCGCCGCCTCCACCCGGATGGATCTCTCCGCGCGTCCCACCGGGGCGCGGCGCTCCGGGGAAAACCTGCTGGACGGCTCGATCGCCCCGTTGGATAGCCTGGGCACTTCCGCGTCCGCGCCGCATCGGGCTCCGCCGCCCGGAGGGCAGCTGGATCCGCGCGCGCCGCCGGACGCCCGCAGTTGTCGCTCTCGTCGACTTGAAGAGGAGCTCAGTACCCGTGATGCGCACGCACGAGGCCGGATCGCTTCGCGCCGGTCATGCCGGGCACACCGTCACCCTGGCCGGCTGGGTGGCGCGCCGCCGCGATCACGGGGGAGTGATCTTCATCGATCTCCGCGACGCTTCCGGCGTCGCCCAGGTGGTCTTCCGCGAAGGCGAGATGGCCGAGCGCGCCCACCGGCTGCGCGCGGAGTTCTGCGTCCGCATCACCGGTGAGGTGGTCCGCCGCCCCGAGGGCAACGAGAACCCCGAGATCGGCACCGGCGAGATCGAGGTCTACGCCTCCGAGCTGGAGGTGCTCTCCGAATCCGCCCCGCTGCCGTTCCCGCTGGACGAGCACCTGGAGGTCGGTGAGGAGGTCCGCCTCAAGCACCGCTACCTGGACCTGCGCCGCTCCGGCCCGGCCCGGATCATGCGGCTGCGCAGCGAGGTCAACCGCGCGGCGCGCGAAGTCCTGCACGAGCGCGACTTCGTCGAGATCGAGACGCCCACGATGACCCGCTCCACGCCCGAGGGCGCCCGCGACTTCCTGGTCCCCGCGCGCCTGCAACCGGGCAGCTGGTACGCGCTGCCGCAGTCCCCGCAGCTGTTCAAGCAGCTGCTCATGGTCGGCGGCATGGAGCGCTACTTCCAGATCGCCCGCTGCTACCGCGACGAGGACTTCCGCGCCGACCGGCAGCCGGAGTTCACCCAGCTCGACGTCGAGATGAGCTTCGTCGAGCAGGACGACGTCATCGAGCTCGGCGAGCAGATCATCGCCGCGCTGTGGAAGCTCGTCGGGCACGAGATCCCCCGCCCGATCCCGCGGATGACCTACGCGGACGCGATGGCCCGCTACGGCACCGACAAGCCGGACCTGCGCTTCGGCCTGGAGCTCACCGAGCTCACCGAGTACTTCCAGGACACCCCGTTCCGGGTCTTCCGCGCCCCCTACGTCGGTGCGGTCGTCATGCCCGGCGGCGGCGGCCAGCCGCGGCGGCAGCTGGACGCCTGGCAGGACTGGGCCAAGCAGCGCGGGGCCAAGGGCCTCGCCTACGTGCTCGTCGGCGAGGACGGGACGCTGTCCGGTCCCGTCGCCAAGAACCTCTCCGACGCCGAGCGCGAGGGCCTGGTGGCGGCGGTCGGCGCCGCCCCCGGCGACTGCGTCTTCTTCGCCGCGGGCGAGCGCTCTCCCGCGCGGGGCCTGCTGGGCGCGGCCCGGCTGGAGATCGGCGAGCGGTGCGGCCTGATCGACCACGACGCCTGGTCGTTCGTGTGGGTCGTGGACGCGCCGATGTTCGAGTCCATCGCCGACACCGACGACGTCGCGGTCGGGACCGGCCGCTGGACGGCGGTGCACCACCCGTTCACCGCGCCCAACTCCGACTGGGCCGAGGACTTCGACAAGGACCCGGAGCGCGCGCTGGCCTGGGCCTACGACATCGTCTGCAACGGCAACGAGATCGGCGGCGGCTCCATCCGCGTGCACCGCGCGGACGTGCAGGAGCGGGTGTTCTCGGTGCTGGGCATCTCCGAGGAGCAGGCGCGGGAGAAGTTCGGCTTCCTGCTCGACGCCTTCCAGTTCGGCCCGCCGCCGCACGGCGGCATCGCCTTCGGCTGGGACCGGATCTGCATGTTGCTGGCCGGGGCGGACTCGCTGCGCGAGGTCATCGCCTTCCCGAAGAGCGGCGGCGGCTTCGACCCGTTGACCAGCGCTCCCGCGCCGATCACGGCGGCCCAGCGCAAGGAGGCCGGCGTGGATGCCAAGCCCGCGGTCAAGACCGGCGCTCCCGCCCAGCCGGAGAGCTGACCCGCCGCGCACCCGGACGGCTCGCGGGTCCGGGTGCGCCCGCTGCTCCGGCGCGGACCGGGGGAGGTTCCGCCGATCGCGCGACGATCGGTCTCCGCGCCGGTGCAACGCGGGTGCCGCCCGGATCCGTCAGGGGTGACGTGGGAGGCGCCGGACCGGGCGCGGGCCGGTGTTCCGGCCCGCATGCGTCGGAATGGTCGTGGTTCGGCCGGACGAGTGAGAACGGTGTGCGCGCTGCTACCAACGGTCGCGCACTTGACCGGTCTTGCCCGTTCGGGGTCAGGTTGTGGGGGTAGTGTCTGGAGACGATGAGCGTGGAGATCACTTCCGGCCCTCCGGAGGTCCGAGTGCCCGCCAGCACCGCGGTGACTGACACCCTCGGGACCGCCGAGGGGGTGCTGAGCAAGCGCATGGGTGCTCCGGTCCGGCTCGCCGACGCCGAGGACCTGGGCGGCAGCGAGCGCTCCGTCGTGCTGCGCGTGCGGGTCGCGGAGACCCCGTACGAGCTCCCGCGCACGCTGGTTCTCAAGCACTACGGCGCCTGCCCCGCGGACGCCCGCTCGGACCCCTTCGCGCACGAGGCGGCGAGCTGCCAGCTCGCGACCGCGCTGCCCCCGGAGATCCGCGTCGGCCCGGAGCTCATCGCCCAGGACGCCGACCAGCGGCTGCTCGTGCTGGAGGACCTGGGCCGCGGCTCCACGCTGGCCGACGTCCTGTTCGGCGAGGACCCGCGCGCCGCGGAGCGCGCCCTGCTCGCCTGGGCCCGGGCGCTGGGGCGCCTGCACACCACCATGGCCGGCCGGGAAGCCGACTTCGACGCGTTGATGCGCCGGATCGGAGCGCGCGAGTGGACCGATCCGGTCGCCGACGACATCGTCCGGTCGCTGGACGACCTGCCCGGCCTCATCGAGCAGTCCCTGGGCGTGCGGACGCCGCCGGAGGTGGAGGCGCGGCTGGCCGAGGCCGCCGGCCTGCTGGAGCAGAGCCGCTACCGCTCGTTCAGCCCCTCGGACATCTGCCCGGACAACAGCCTGGTCACCGGGACCGGGGTGCGCTTCCTGGACTTCGAGTGGGGCTGCGTGCGGGACGTGGCGCTGGACGCCGCCTACCTGCAGTACCCGTTCCCGTCCTCGTGGTGCTCGTACTCGCTGCCGGAGAACCTGGCGGCCGGGATGCTGGCGACCTGGCGGTCCGAGATCGCCGAGGTGTGGCCGGAGCTCGACGACGACGACGTGCTGCTGCCCCGGCTGTTCAACGCCCAGCTGCTGTGGGTGTGGGTCTCGACCTGGTGGTTCCTGCCCCGCACGGGCGAGTCGGACCGGCCGATCGACCTGCACATGCCGTCGCCGCGGCGCAGCACCGCGCTGGTGGACCGCTGGCGGAAGTTGCGCGACGACGCCGCGCAGAGCGGTGAGGCGCAGCTGGCCGGGTACGCCTCCGGGATGGTCGACGCGCTGGTCGAGCGCTTCGGCGCGGGGGCCCTGCAGCTGCTGCGGTACCCGGCTTTCCGCGACGACGAGAAGTGACCCGGGAGCACCCGGACAGGCACGGCCCCGCCACCCGGCGGGGCCGTTCGTCTGCCGTTCACCTTTTCGCTCCCCTGGCACGTGGATTTGGCCTGCTCATCATGTTCGGGTAACACACCTCTGTTCAGCGCCACTCGAACGGGTCTAGGGTCCGCAATGCGGGCAGAACACGTGGCCAAACGTGCATGTTCCTCGGCGTTGGGGTGCACTGCCTGCGTCTTTCCGGGTGAGCTGCTTTCCCGCATTAATGTTTCTTCATATTCAGGGCGATGATCACCCTTGCATTTATACTGGGTGCGTCGGATAAGTTGTGCTGCGCGGCTCGTCGCACGGCTCCCGCAGCGGGTGCCGTGAACGGCTGCCCGTTCACCCGCGGCGCTCCTCGCCGCGAGGAGGAACCGACGGCTTCGGACATCTCGGCTGGGCAGCGTCGCCCCCGCAATTCACGAGCACAGATCGATCCACGGAGGGACGATGCGCACCAGGATGGTGAGAGCGGGACTGTTCCTGCTGTTCACGGTTCTGCTCGCCGTCGTCGTCCCGTTCCAGTCGACGCTGTGCGCGGAGCTGGCCGTCCGGAACACCTCGGAGATCACCACCAACGAGCTCAAGGAGCACAGCGAGAAGCTCCGCCAGCGCATCGCGGCCGCCTCGCCCTCCCGGCGCGAGCAGCGTGCCCCGGAGCCGCGCGGTCCGCTGCCGAAGGTCTTCCAGCGCGACCTGGCCGCCCGGCACCAGCCGTGCGCTTCGCGCGGCTCGGTGCACGCGGGCCCGCAGCCCCGCGAGGACTGCGCGAGGCTGAGACACGCGCCCGCCGTGTTGCAGGTCTACCGGCACTGAGCCGTCCCGTCCCCGGGACATCTCCTCAGCACCGACGACCCTTCACGCTCAACTAGGCGGCGCACATGACTTTCGAACAACTGGTGGACCACGCGCGGCGACACCCGCGGATGGTTTCCGAAGCACATCGCCGGGAATTGGCGACGGGACAGCAGCCGGTGGCGCTGTTCATCACCTGCTCCGATTCCAGGGTGATGCCCGCACGCATCACCGGAGCAGAACCAGGCAGGCTCTTCGAATTGCGCACCGCGGGCAACGTGGTGCCGCACTACGTCCCCGATTCCGCGTCCAGCGAAATGGCGACCATCGAATACGCCGTGCTGCAGCTGCGGATTCCGGAGATCGTGGTCTGCGGGCATTCGCACTGCGGTGCGGTGACGGCGAAGTGCGTGGCCGGGCACGGCCTGGAGCAGCTTCCCGCGCTGCGCGGCTGGCTGGGCACCGGCGAGCCGCCGGTGACCGGGCCGGCGGCCCCGGATCCCGCGGTGCGCTCGGAGAGCAAGGAGCACGTCCGCGAACAGCTGGACACCTTGTTCGAGTACCCGTTCATCCGGGACCGCGTCGCGACGGGGGACCTCCGCGTGCACGGCTGGTTCTACGAGATCGACACCGGTCTCGTGTTCCGCTCGCCGGAGCGCACCCCGGACAGCCCGCGGAACGTGGATTTCCTCCCGCTCTGATCGCATCGCCGAATCGGTCGGCTCCGTCCGGCCCAGTTCGCTGAACCGAACACACCAACGGCCGTTCCGGCCGGTCGCGCGTCACCAGCTGAACGCGCTCCGGCGCGGAATCGCCGACGATGTCCCGCGCCCGGTGGGATATCGATTTCCCGGGCGGAACGGCTCGGCGCCGCCGCGATTCGCGCGCGCCGCACGTCGATCCCGTCACCCCTCGCGCCCGCGCCACCGCGCGCGGAGCGCGCTGAGACCTCCCACGGAGAGTGCATCGTGAGCACGCAAGCAGACACGTCCACGAAGAAGGGGCACGGCAACGCCGGCGTCCCGCAGTGGCCCAAGGGGACCTTCGGCGCCGACCTCGGCGCCTCGTTGGTGGTCTTCCTGGTGGCGTTGCCGCTGTGCGTCGGCGTCGCCGTCGCCTCCGGCGTCCCCGCCGAGCTCGGCATCATCACCGGCGTCATCGGCGGCATCGTCGTCGGAATGCTGCCGGGCAGCACCATGCAGGTCAGCGGCCCGGCCGCGGGCCTGACGGTGCTGGTCGCCTCGGCCGTGTCCGAACACGGCCTCGGAACCCTGGGCGTCATCGTCCTCGGCGCCGGGCTGATGCAGATCGTGATGGGCCTCGGCCGGATCGGCACCTGGTTCCGGGCGATCTCGCCCTCGGTCGTGCAGGGGATGCTGGCCGGCATCGGCCTCGTGATCATGCTGGGGCAGCTCTACCCCGTGGGCGGCTTGGAGCAGCCCGCCCACACCGCGGAGAAGTTCGCGGGGCTGCCGGGCCTGTTCGCGGCCATGTTCACCACCCCGCAGGGCCTGGCCGGGCTCGGCGTCACCGTCGTGACCCTGGTGATCCTGTTCGGCTGGCAGAAGATGCCGGAGAAGGTCCGCGGCGTCCCGGCCGCGCTGGTCGCCGTCGTCGCGGCCAGCGCCGGGGTCTGGGCGCTCGACCTGCCGCTGAAGATGACCGAGGTCGGTTCGCTGCTGGAGACCATCAACATCCCGTCGGGTGCGGCCTGGGCCTCCGCGGTCACCCCGGCCGTGATCGGGTCGATGATCACCTTCGCGCTGATCGCCTCGGCGGAGAGCCTGTTCAGCGCCGCCGCCGTGGACCGGATGCACGACGGCCCGAAGACGAAGTACAACAAGGAGCTCATCGCCCAGGGCGCGGGCAACGCGGCCTGCGGGCTCCTCGGTGCGCTGCCGATGACCGCGGTGATCGTGCGCTCCGGCGCCAACGTCCGCGCCGGAGCGAAGACGAAGGCCTCCCGCGTGATGCACGGCGTGTGGCTGCTGCTGTTCGTCGTCGCGCTGCCCGGCGTCCTCGGCTTCATCCCCACCGCGGTGCTGGCCGCGCTGCTGATCCAGGCCGGCTGGAAGCTGCTGGAGCTCAACAAGGTCGTCGAGCTGATCCGGACGAACCGCCCCGAGGCGCTCGTCCTGGTGCTCACCGCCGTGATGATCGTGTCGACCGACCTGCTGATCGGCACCCTGATCGGCCTCGGCGCGGCCGTGGTCAAGACCGCCTTCGACGTCTCCCGCCTCTCGGTGAAGGAGGAGGAGCACGACGACGGTCACCTGCGGCTGGAGTTCGGCGGCACCGCCACCTTCCTGCGGCTCCCGCGCCTGCTGGAGCGGCTGGAGAACGTGCCCGCGGACCGCAGCGTGCACCTGGACCTGAGCACGGTCCGGCACCTGGACACCGCTTGCCACCAGGCCGTGCAGAACTGGGTCGCGCAGCGGGAGAAGGACAACGCCCCCACCGAGGTGGCGATGCCCGCGGGCGTGCGCTGACCGCGCCCGCCCCGCCTCGCGCACCGCGCCGGAGGAGCCCCGCCGGGGAACCTCCGGCGCGGTCGCGTCGGGGGTCCCGGGTAGCGTCGGGGACGTGAGTGACGGCCTGTTCGACGACGGCTTGTTCGGCGCCGAGACCGAGGACCGGGCCGGGGAGCGGCTGGCGGAGAACGCCCCGCTCGCGGTTCGGATGCGGCCGCGGTCGCTGGAGGAGGTCCTCGGCCAGGGCCACCTGCTCGGCGCGGGCGCGCCGCTGCGCAGGCTGGTCGAGGGCGCTGCCCCCGCGTCGGTGCTGCTTTACGGTCCGCCCGGCACCGGCAAGACGACCTTGGCGAACCTGGTGTCCCGGGCGACGGGACGCCGCTTCGTCGCGCTCTCGGCGCTGTCCTCGGGCGTCAAGGAGGTCCGCGCGGTCATCGCGGAGGCCCGCCGCAGGCTCGGCCGCAGCGGTGAGGCCACGGTGCTGTTCATCGACGAGGTCCACCGGTTCTCCAAGACCCAGCAGGACGCGCTGCTGGGAGCGGTGGAGGACCGCACGGTGCTGCTGGTGGCCGCGACCACCGAGAACCCGCACTTCTCCGTGGTGGCCCCGCTGCTGTCCCGCTCCCTGGTGCTCCAGCTGCGCAGCCTCGGCGAGGACGACGTGCGGGAGCTGGTGCGCCGCGCCGCGGCCGAGGAGCGCGGCCTGGGCGGCGACCCGGCGCTGGACGAGGACGCCCTGGAGCACCTGGTGGCACTCGCGGGAGGGGACGCGCGCCGGGCCCTGACCGCGCTGGAGGCGGCCGCGGAGTCCGCCGCCTCCACGGGGTCCGGCCGGATCGACCTGGCCACGGTGGAGGCCACGGTGAACCGGGCGGCGGTGCTCTACGACCGGGACGGCGATCAGCACTACGACGTCATCAGCGCGTTCATCAAGTCCATCCGGGGTTCGGACGTGGACGCCGCGCTGCACTACTTGGCCCGCATGGTCGAGGCGGGGGAGGACCCGCGGTTCATCGCGCGGCGGCTCGTGGTGCACGCGAGCGAGGACGTGGGCATGGCCGATCCGACCGCGCTGCAGGCCGCCGTCGCCGCCGCGCAGGCCGTGCAGCTCATCGGGATGCCGGAGGGCAGGCTGGCGCTGGCGCAGGCCACGATCCACCTGGCCACCGCCCCGAAGTCGAACGCGGTGATCACGGCCATCGACGCGGCGATGAGCGACGTGCGCGCGGGGCGAGCCGGGACGGTGCCGCCGCACCTGCGCGACGGGCACTACGCGGGGGCCCAGCAGCTCGGCAACGCGAAGGGCTACCGCTATCCGCACGATCGCGCCGAGGGCGTGCTGGAGCAGCAGCACGCGCCGGACGGGCTGGTCGGCACCGACTACTACGAGCCCACGGGCCGCGGCGCCGAGCGGGTGCTGGCGGAACGGGTGCCCAAGCTGCGCGGCATCGTGCGCGGCGGGTGAGCCGCGGACCGCGCGGCGCAGCTGTGCCGCCCGCCCCGGACCGGGGCGCGCGGGAGTGGAACGCATCGAAGGAGCCGCCGTGCGGATCGTCGTGACCCGGAACCTCCCCGAACCCGCCCTGGAGCTGCTGCGCTCCGCCGGCGACGTGCGGGTGTCCCGGCAGGACCGGGCGCTGGAGCCCGCGGAGCTGCGCGCGGCGGTGGTGGGTGCGGACGGGATCGTGGCGATGCTCGGCGACCGGGTCGACGCCGAGGTCGCCGAGGCGGCGGGGCCGGGGCTCCGGGTCGTGGCGAACGTGGCGGTCGGCTACGACAACCTCGACGTCCCCGCGCTGACCGGCCGGGGCATCACCGTGACGAACACGCCCGGGGTGCTCACCGAGGCGACCGCCGACCTGGCGTTCGCGCTGCTGCTGATGGCGACCCGGCGGCTGGGAGAGGGGGAGCGGTTGATCCGCTCCGGTACCCCGTGGTCGTTCCACCTCGGGTTCATGCTGGGCACGGGCTTGCAGGGGCGGACGCTGGGGATCATCGGGCTCGGCGGGATCGGGCGGGCGGTGGCGCGGCGGGCCCGCGCGTTCGGGATGCGGATCGCCTACTCCGGGCGCCGCCGGGCTCCGGCGGAGGTGGAGGCCGAGCTCGACGCCGAGTACCTGCCGCAGGCGGAGCTGCTGGCGGAGGCCGACGCGATCTCGCTGCACTGCCCGCTGACCGAGCGGACCCGGCACCTGATCGACGCGGCCGCGCTGGCGGTGATGAAGCCCTCCGCGGTGCTGATCAACACCAGCCGCGGCCCGGTGGTGGACGAGGCGGCGCTGGCCGAAGCGCTGCGCACCGGGGGGATCGCCGCGGCGGGGCTGGACGTCTTCGAGCGGGAGCCCGCCGTGCACCCGGGACTGCTGGAGCTGGACAACGCCGTGCTGATCCCCCACCTGGGCTCCGCGACGGTGGAGACCCGCACCGCGATGGCGGTGCTGGCGGCGCGGAACGTGGCCGCGGTGCTGTCCGGGAACGAGCCGCTCACCCCCGTGGGCGCTTGACCGGCGGACGCGCCGATGCACCGGGAGCGTCCGCCGGACGGGGGCACGGTAACCTGGCGCGCGATCAAGACACCGGTGAATCCTCGCCGGTGGCAGGAAAACCACGTGGAAACCGGGAGGGCACGTGACGCCCACGCAGATCGCCGCGCTGATCGTCGCGGGCGCGTTCGTGCTGCTGGTCGTGCTGCTGGCGATCCCGCTGGTCAAGCTCGGCCGCACGTTGGACGAGGCGACCGTCGCGATCCGCAAGGCGCACGAGAACACCGACCCGCTGTTCACCGGGGCCAACACGACGCTGACGCACGTCAACACCCAGCTGGAGCGGGTGGACGGCATCACGGCGAACGCCAGGACCGTCAGCGGCAACGTCTCGGCGTTGTCGTCGCTGTTCACGGCTACACTGGGTGGCCCGTTGGTGAAGACCGCGGCGTTCTCTTACGGGGTGAGCAAGGCCCTCCGGGCTCGGCGCAAGCGCAAGCAGGAGCCGTTGGGCAAGCACTCCCGCCGCAAGGGAGGTCGCAAGTGAGGCGGATGTTCTGGTTCGGGGCCGGAGTCGCGGCCGGGATCGCGTTGACCCGCAAGGTCAACGAGACCGCCCGCAAGGCGACCCCGACCGGCGCGGCCGAGCAGATCGGTGGTGCCGTGCGCGAGCTCGCGGTCGCCGTGGGTTCGTTCGGCGCGGACGTGCGTGCCGGGATGAGCGAACGGGAGCAGGAGCTGCAGGACGTCGTCGACGGTGCCTCGGTGCCGCGTCGGCAGTTCGACGCCCGCGCGATCGACGCTCGCCCGGCAGGTGATGGTGTGCGCGCACCGGCTCGGCGAGCTCGCCGGGCGGAGCGCTGAGCGGCGGGCGTTCCGGGGGATCGGTCCGCGCACCGGCCCCGCGCCGGTGCACCGACCCGGTTCCCCGAACGCCCGCCCGCAGCGTCCCGCCGCAGCCCCGACCACGACTCCGCAGCACCCTCCTAAGGACCTACCGTGCAGACCCACGAGATCAACAACCGCTTCCTGGAGCACTTCCGCGGCACCGGCCACACCGTCGTGCCGAGTGCTTCGCTGATCCTCGACGACCCGACCCTGCTGTTCGTGAACGCGGGGATGGTGCAGTTCAAGCCCTACTTCCTCGGTGACGCCCCCGCGCCGTACCCGCGCGCGACGAGCATCCAGAAGTGCGTGCGCACCGGGGACATCGACGAGGTCGGCAAGACGACGCGGCACAACACCTTCTTCCAGATGGCGGGCAACTTCTCCTTCGGCGATTACTTCAAAGAAGGCGCGATGGAGCACGCCTGGACGCTGCTGACCTCCTCGGCGGCCGACGGCGGCTACGGCATCGACCCGGAGCGGCTGTGGGTCACCGTCTACGAGCACGACACCGAGTCGGCCGCCCTGTGGCGCGCGGCGACCGGCATCCCCGCCGAGCGGATCCAGGTCCGCGGCGCGGAGGACAACTACTGGGACATGGGGGTGCCCGGTCCCGGCGGTCCCTGCTCGGAGATCTACTACGACCGCGGCCCGGACTACGGTCGTGAGGGCGGCCCGAACGTCGACGAGGACCGCTACATCGAGATCTGGAACCTGGTGTTCATGCAGGACATCCGGGGTGAGGAGAGTCCGAAGAAGGGCGCTCCGCTGATCGGCGAGCTGCCGACGAAGAACATCGACACCGGCATGGGCGTCGAGCGGGTGGCCTGCCTGCTGCAGGGAGTCGAGAACGTCTACGAGACCGACCTCGTCCGCCCGGTGATCGCGAAGGCGGAGGAGCTCTCGGGCCGCCGCTACGGCGCGAACCACGAGGACGACGTGCGGTTCCGCGTGATCGCCGACCACGCGCGCTCCGGCGTGATGCTCGTCGGCGACGGCGTCACCCCCGGCAACGAGGCGCGCGGCTACGTGCTGCGCCGCCTGCTGCGCCGCATCGTGCGCTCCACCCGCCTGCTGGGCGTGCAGGATCCGGTGCTGGGCGAGTTCACCCAGGTCGTCCGGGACGCGATGTCGCCGTCCTACCCCGAGCTGCGCACCGAGTTCGACCGCATCGACTCGGTGATCCGCAACGAGGAGGAGGCCTTCCTGACCACGCTCACCGCCGGGTCGAAGATCTTCGACGTGGCGGTGGCGGACACGAAGAAGTCCGGCGGCGCGCAGCTGGCCGGTGCGAAGGCGTTCCAGCTGCACGACACCTACGGCTTCCCCATCGACCTCACCCTGGAGATGGCCGCGGAGCAGGGCCTCTCGGTCGACGAGCACGGCTTCCGGGAGCTGATGGGCGAGCAGCGCCGCCGCGCGAAGGAGGACGCCAAGGCCCGCAAGACCGGCCACGGCGACCTGTCCACCTACCGCACCCTGCTCGATCAGCACGGCACCACCGAGTTCATCGGCTACACCGACCTGCGGTCGCAGAGCCGGGTGCTGGGCCTGCTGGTCGACGGTGCGCCGGCGAAGTCCGCGAGCGCGGGCGCCGAGGTGGAGCTGGTGCTCGACCGCACCCCGTTCTACGCCGAGGGTGGCGGTCAGATCGCCGACACCGGAACCCTGGTCGGGCCGGGCGTCGAGGTGCGGGTGCACGACGTGCAGCGTTCGGTGCCCGGCCTGTTCGTGCACCGCGCGACGGTCGTCGCCGGTGAGCTGGGCGTGGACACGGCGCTGGAGGCCGCGGTGGACCGCGACCGGCGCCGCGCCATCGAGCGCTCGCACTCCGCCACGCACTTGGTGCACGCGGCCGTGCGCAGCGCCTACGGCAAGCGGGCCGCGCAGGCCGGGTCGCTGAACTCGCCGGGCCGGATGCGCTTCGACTTCACCGCTCCGGCCTCCGTCTCGGCCTCGGTGCTGGGCGGCGTCGAGGAGGAGGTCAACGACTACCTGCAGAGCGACGTCGAGGTCTCCTCCTACACCACGACGATGGATCAGGCGATGGAGCTCGGTGCCGTCGCGCTGTTCGGCGAGAAGTACGGCGACCAGGTCCGGGTGGTCGACATGGGCGACTACTCCCGCGAGCTGTGCGGTGGCACCCACGTGGGCCGGATCGGCCAGCTGGGCGTGGTCAAGCTCGTCGCGGACTCCTCGGTCGGCTCGGGCGTGCACCGGGTGGAGGCGCTCGTCGGCATGGACGCCATGCGCCACATCAGCAAGGAGCACCTGCTGGTCAGCAGGCTCGCCGAGCAGTTCAAGGTCCCTGCGGAGGAGCTTCCGGAGCGCATCGAGGGCGTGGTGTCCCGGCTGCGCAGCGCGGAGAAGGAGCTCCAGCAGCTGCGGGTGCAGCAGGTGCTGTCCTCGGCGGGCGAGCTCGCCGGCCGCGCCGTCGACGTGCACGGCCTGAGCCTCGTCGCCGAGCAGGTCCCGGACGGAGTGGACGGCGGGGCGCTGCGCGCGCTCGCGGGCGAGATCCGGGGCAGGCTCGCCGGTCGCCCGGCGGTGGTGGCGCTGTTCGCCGCGGACCCGGCCGAGGGCAAGGTGTCCTTCGTGGTGGGTCTCAACGACGCCGCGCGGGACCTCGGGCTCGCCGCGGGCAAGCTGGTGCCGTCGTTCGCCGCCGAGGTCGGCGGCCGCGGCGGCGGCAAGCCGGACATGGCGCAGGGCGGGGGGACGAACCCGGCCGGGGTCACCGCCGCGATCGGCGCGCTGCGCCGCGAGCTGGACCGGGCGGTCCAGGGATGACGTCAGGGCAGCGGGGTGTCGGCCCGGCGGCCGACGCCCCGGATCCCGGCGCGGGGCGCCGGATCGGGGTGGACGTCGGCGCGGTGCGCGTCGGCGTCGCGCTCAGCGATCCGGCGCCGATGCTGGCGACCCCGCTGGTGACGCTCCGGCGGGACGCGGAGGCGGACAGCGATCTGGCGGAGCTGGTGCGCCTGATCGCCGAGCACGAGGTGGTCGAGGTCGTGATCGGCCTGCCGAAGACGCTCGCGGGCAGGCACGGCAGCGCCGCCGATTCCGCCCACGCCTACGCCGAAGCTCTGGCCACCAGGATCGAGTCGATCCCGGTGCGCTTCCACGACGAACGGTTGACCACGGTGACGGCGAGCCGCATGCTCTCCCAACGGGGGGTTCGCGGCAAGCGCCAGCGCGCCGTGGTCGATCAGGCCGCCGCAGTGGAGATCTTGCAGGCATGGCTTGACGCCCGGTCGCAGACCACCTGAGAGGACCTTTCGTGAGCGACGATCTCGGCCTGTTCGCGGACGACGCGGGGGAGCCGCCCCGGCGCGGGCGCAGGGAGGCCCGCGAGCAGCGGGCCCAGCTGCGCCGCCGGAAGCGACGCGGTTCGGTGACCGCCCTGGCGGGTCTGCTGGCCCTGCTGCTGGTCGGCGGCGGCGTGGTGTACGGCGCCATGCAGGTGCTCCAGATCGGGTCCTACGAGGACTACGAGGGGGCGGGGACCGGCGAGGTGGTCGTCGAGGTCTCCGCCGGCGACACCGTCAGCGCCATCGCGCAGTCGCTGTCCAAGGCCGACGTGGTGGCGTCCTCGACGGCGTTCACGAAGGCCGCGCAGGACAACAAGCAGATCAACAGCATCCAGCCGGGCTTCTACCTGATGAAGTCGAAGATGTCCGGTGCGTCCGCGGTCAGCCACATCCTGTCCCCGGAGGCGAAGACCGGCCGCATCGAGGTGCGCGGCGGGCAGCGGCTGGAGGACCAGCTCAGCCCGGACGGCGGCAAGACCCCGGGCATCCTCACCAAGCTCGCCGAGGCGACCTGCACCGGTGACGAGAACCTGTGCACCACCCCGGAGCAGATGCACGCGGCGGCGGGCACCGTCGACCTGGCCTCGCTGGGCGTGCCGGACTGGGCGATCGAGGGCGCGTCCAAGGCGGAGCCGGAGCGGCGGCTCGAAGGTCTGATCATGCCGGGCATCTACGACGTGAAGCCCGGGGAGCCGCCGGAGGAGGTCCTGCGCCAGGTGGTGACGAAGTCCGCCGCGCTGCTGGAGGCGGCGGGCCTGCCGCAGGCAGCCGACGGCACCGGCCGCACGCCGTACGAGCTGCTGACCATCGCCTCGCTGGTGCAGAGCGAGGGCATCAAGGGGGACTTCGCCAAGGTCTCCCGGGTGATCTACAACCGCACCACCGATCCGCAGATGCGGTTGCAGTTCGACTCCACGATCAACTACCCGCTGGACAAGCCGACGCTGCTGACCAAGTCGGAGGACCGGCAGCGGCCGGGGCCGTACAACAGCTACCAGAACTACGGCCTGCCGCCGACGCCGATCTCCACCGTCAGCGAGGCGGCGGTGGTCGCCGCGGAGAAGCCCGCCGAGGGCACCTGGGTGTACTTCGTGAAGTGCTACCCGGACGGCACCTCCTGCTTCGCGACCACGATGGCCGAGCACGACCGCTACATCGCGGAGGCGCAGCAGCGTGGCGCCTTCTGAGTCCGCGCGCCGGGCGGCGGTGGTCGGGTCGCCGATCGAGCACTCGCTGTCCCCGGTGCTGCACGGCGCCGCCTACCGCGAGCTGGGCCTGGTCGACTGGAGCTACGAGCGCTTCGAGCGGGACGCCGACGGGCTCGCCGAGCTCGTCGGGTCCCTCGGCCCGGAGTGGGTGGGCCTGTCGGTGACCATGCCCGGCAAGCGAGCCGCGCTGCGGCTGGCCGCGGAGGTCAGCGAGCGGGCCGCGGCGGTCGGGGTGGCGAACACGCTGATCCGCCGGGGCCCGGGGGAGTGGGCCGCCGACTGCACCGACGTGGACGGGGTGACCGGCGCCCTGCGCGCGGCGGGGGGGTTCACCGGCGGCGACCGGGCGCTGCTGCTCGGGGCGGGTGGTACCGCGGCCGCGGCGGTGGCCGCGTTCGCGGAGCTCGGGCTCACCGAGGTGGAGCTGGTGGTCCGGGAGCCCTCCCGGGCCCGGGACGTGGTGCGCACCGCGGAGCGGGTCGGCTTGCGCGTCGAGGTGCGGAGGCTGGAAGCGGTGGACCTGGCTGCCTCGGCGGCGGCGGCGGACGTGCTGGTCTCGACGCTCCCCGGGGGAGCGGCCGACGTGCACGCGCCCGCGCTGGCGCGGGCGTCCTGCGCGCTGGACGTGATCTACCACCCGTGGCCGACCCCGCTGGCCGCCGCGGTCGAGGCAGCGGGCGGCAGGCTGGCGACCGGCCTGGACATGCTGCTGCACCAGGCGTTCGGCCAGGTGGAGGCGTTCACCGGTCGACCCGCCCCGCGCGCCGCGATGCGCGACGCGCTGGTGGCCGCGACCGGCGGTGAGCTCGCGCTGCCGCTGTGATCCCGGGACCGGCTCGGAGGACGAGACCGGTTCGGCCCTTCGGCTGATCCGCGCGACCGGTGGTGATCCCTAGCCTCGCTCGGGTACCGAGATCGGCCCCACCGAGGAGCTTCTGATGAACGACGCATCCCCCGCCCGCCGCCCCCGCGACGGCCGCGCGCTGCTGCTGGGCGCCCTGGGCGCCCTCGTGCTCGCCGCGGCACCGGTGGTCTCCGCGGCCGCCGGACCGGTCGTCGAGCCGGCCGATGCGACCCCGGCGGTCGTCGGCGGGCACGACGCGACGGAGGAGTACCCGTTCATGGTCTCGTTGCAGCAGGATGGCCAGCACTTCTGCGGCGGCTCCCTGATCAAGCCGGACTGGGTGGTGACGGCGGCGCACTGCGCGAAGGGCTCGGACCCCGCCCTGCTGACCGCCCGGGTCGGCAGCGCCGACCGCACCAGCGGCGGCACCGAGGCCGGGATCACCGAGATCGTCGTGCACCCCGACTACCGGCCCGAGGAGCCGGGCGGGGACGTGGCGCTGCTGCACCTGGACCAGAAGGTGCCGGAAGCGCCGATCTCGATCGCGGCGGAGCCCGGCTCGCCCGGCGACGCGACCCGGATCCTCGGCTGGGGCTACACCTGCGACGACGCCAGCTGCTCCTCGCTGCCGGTCCAGTTGCAGGAACTGGACACCGAGCTCGTGCCGGACGACCGCTGCGCCGACATCGAAGCGGGCACCGAGCTGTGCACCGACAGCCCGACCGAGGGCGCGCAGGGGTGCAACGGCGACTCCGGCGGTCCGCAGCTCGCGGGTGAGCGCGGCCGCTGGGAGCTGATCGGGGCGACCAGCCGCGACGGCGACACCGACCCGGCGTGCGGCACCGGGACCGGCATCTGGACGGATCTGACCGCGCACGCCGCCTGGATCGAGCAGCACGCGGGCTGATCGCCCGCCCGCGACGAGCGGGGAGCGCCAGCACGACAGCGGGGGGGGGGGGGGGGAGAGGACCACCCCCCCCCCCCCCCCCCAAACCCCCCCCCT
>NZ_JBJZOI010000032.1:0-59301 GCF_047200635.1 Saccharopolyspora antibiotica
TTTCCTGGAGCTCCTTTCCGCGCCCACCGGTGGCGGCGGCGCCCGCGCGGGCGCCGCCGTGGTCCGATATGAGGGGAGGGGCCGGGTCAGGCCGCCGCGGAGCGACGGCGGTCCACGGCCTTCGCCGTGACGTCGGTGAGCAGCTGCATCCCGAAGGCCAGCGCCGCCAGCACGACCACCGAGCCCCACAGGACCCGCTGGTCGTAGCCCTGGTAGCCGTCCTGGATGGCGGTGGTCCCCAGCCCGCCGCCGCCGATCGCGCCCGCCATCGCCGCGTAGCCGATCAGGGCCACCGCCGTGACGCCGACCGCGCCGACCAGCGCCGCCCGGGCTTCCCCGAGCAGGACCGTCCACACGATCCGCCACCGGCTCGAACCGGTGGTGATCGCGGCCTCGACCACGGTGAAGCTCACCTCGCGCAGCGCGTTCTGCGTGAGGCGCGCGAAGAACGGGATCGCCCCGACCGTCAGCGGCACGATCACCGCCGTGCTGCCGATCGACGTGCCCACCAGCAACCGGGTGAACGAGGCCAGCACCACCAGCAGCACCACGAACGGCACGGACCGCACCACGTCGACGACCACACCGAGCGAGCGGTGCAGCGCCGGTCTCGGGTTCAGCCCGACCGGAGAGCTCAGGTGCAGGAACACCCCGAGCGGCAGTCCGCCGAGGACCGCCAGCGCGGTGGACACCAGCACCATGTAGAGCGTCTCGGCGGTGGCGACGCCGAGCAGCTCACCTACTTCCGCCCAAGGGGTCGGATCACTCACGCCGCGACTCCATCAACGCTGACCGGGGCGCGCCGCACGTGCGCGTCGCGGTCGACCATCCACTTCAGCGCCGACTCCGAGCGCTCGCCGGTGAGACCGATGCGGAACTTCGCCACCGGGGTGTCGCCGAGCCGGGTCAGGCCGCCGCCGAGGATGGACAGCTCCACCCCGAAGCGGCTGGCCGCCTCCGGCAGCAGCGCGCCCACGGCGGCGAAGCCGACGAGGACGACCTCGGCGACCACGTCGTGCCGCACCCCGGGCTGGCCGGTGGCCTGATCGGTCTCGGGCAGCAGGCTGCTGCTGACCCGGCTGCCGGGCTCGGCGACCAGGTCGAGCACCTTGCCGTGCTCGACGACGTGGCCGCCCTCCAGCACCGCCACGTCGTCGGCGATCCGGCGCACCACGGCCATGTCGTGCGTGACCACGAGGACGGTGACGCCGAGTTCGGAGCGCGCCCGGTCCAGCACGGTGAGCACCGAGTCGGTGGTGCCCGGGTCCAGCGCCGACGTCGGCTCGTCGGCGAGCAGCACCGACGGCTTCGCGGCCAGCGCGCGGGCGACCGCGATCCGCTGCCGCTGCCCGCCGGAGAGCCGGTCCGGGTAGACGGGCGCCTTGTCGGTGAGGCCGACGAGGTCGAGCAGCTCGGCGACGCGGCTGCGGCGCTGCGGCGCGGACATCCCCGCGGCCTCCAGCGGCAGCGCCACGTTCCCGGCCGCGGTGCGCTGCCGCAGCAGCGAGTCGCCCTGCGGCACGACACCGATGTGGCGACGGGCCGCGCGGAGCGCGGCGCCCTCCAGCGCGACCAGGTCGGTGCCGTCCACCCGGATGGCTCCCCGGTCGGGCTTCTCCAGCAGCGCGATGCACCGGGCCAGGGTGGACTTGCCCGCGCCGCTCGGGCCGACGACGCCGCACACCGCGCCGGCCGGGACCTCCAGCGAGACGTCGTCGAGGGCGAGGACGTCGGACTGGCCGGACTGCTCGTGCCGGAAGGACTTGCTGAGGTTCTCGACAGTGATCACGATCGCTCCGCATCAGCTCGCGCCGGATCCGCGGACGCATCCGCGACGAACCGGGGAAGGAGGAAACAGAAGGACTCTGGTGAGGTGTGGCCGACGAGGGCCTCGCCCGTCAGCCGATGCGGCGACAGGCCGTCGTGGTGCGGCGTCCGTGATCGATGACCCGGCGCTGGGTCAACGCGAGCTCCTGCGGGCCGGATCCGGCGCGGGCGCGGCCACCGCGGGCCTGCCGACGACCGGTCCGGGACGCGCGTTCGCCTGCGAGCAGAGTTTCAGCCACCACAACTCCATCGACCCTGGCGTTAGCACCTGCTCCGCGGTGGAGTGGTTGCTGCGGCGTCGTGGAGCCAGGACTCTCGGCCGCTCGGGATGGATTTCCCGATTAGTAGAACGCGGCGACGAGGGCGAGCGCAAGCCGCAAGCCGTCACTATGTGAAATCGTTCGACACATCACATCCCCCTCACGAGGCGAGATGTGAAGTTGCTCGATGTATTCCAGTGACCTTATGTGATCAGGGCAACGGTTTTCCGCCCGGACGGCCTATGGCGAGTTCGCGGGACGCGGGCTCTCGACGACTCAGCGCGCGAGCTCGGCGGCGGCCTCGGCCACCCGGGCGAAGTCCGCGACGGCCAGCTGCTCGCCCCGCGTCGTCGGCTCCACCCCGGCGGCGCGCAGCAGCTGCTCGGCGCGGGCGGCCCCTCCCGCCCATCCCGCCAGCGCGGCCCGCAGCGTCTTGCGCCGCTGGGCGAAGGCGGCGTCGATCGCGGCGAACACCTGGGCGCGCGGCGCCGCCGAGGGCGGCTCGACGCGGGAGAACGACACCAGTCCGGAGTCCACGTTCGGCACCGGCCAGAACACGGAGCGCGGCACCGGCCCGGCCCGGCGGACGTCGGCGAACCAGGCCGCCTTCGCGCTCGGCACCCCGTAGGTGCGCCCGCCCGGCTTGGCGGCGAGCCGCTCGGCCACCTCGGACTGCACCATCACCAGGCCGGTGCGCAGGGTCGGCAGCTCCGCCAGCAGGTGCAGCACCACCGGCACGGCGACGTTGTAGGGCAGGTTCGCGACCAGCGCGGTGGGCTGCCGCTCGGCGAAGTCGGCCGCCGTGACCCGCAGCGCGTCGGCGGGCAGCACCCGCAACCGGTCCCGCAACGCGGGGGCGAACTCGGCGGCGGTGCCCGGCAGCCGCTCGGCCAGCACCGGATCGATCTCCACCGCGACCACGGCCGCCGCGGCGGGCAGCAGCGCCAGGGTCAGCGAGCCGAGACCGGGGCCGACCTCCAGCACCACGTCCTCGGCGGTGAGCCCGGCCGCGCCCACGATGCGCCGCACCGTGTTCGGGTCGTGCACGAAGTTCTGCCCGAGCCGTTTCGTCGGGCGGATCCCCAGTTCGCCGGCCAGCCGCCGCACATCGGCCGGTCCGAGCAACCGCGCCCTGTCCGCGTGCTGTTCCACGAGGTCAAAGCTACCCGCGCGGGCGCGCGCGGCCGCGATCGCCCCCGGCAACGACGACGACCGGCCACCGGCTCGGGGCCGGTGACCGGTCGTGATCAGCTCTGCGGACTCAGCCCAGGCCGAGCTTGGACGAGCAGCCCGGCCAGGCGCCGTAGCTGCCGCCGCGCGCGTCGCGCACCTTGCTGGCGACCGAGATCTGCTGCTCCCGGCTGGCCTGGTGCGGGTACGCGGCGTACTGGTCGCCGCCGTAGGCGTCCCAGGTGCTCTTGTCGAACTGGAGACCGCCGTAGTAGCCGTTGCCGGTGTTGATCGACCAGTTGCCGCCGGCCTCGCACTGGACCAGCTTGTCCCAGACCGCGCCGTTCGGCGGGGGCTTGATGCCCACGCGCACGACCTTCTCGGTGGGCTCCTTGGTGACCTTCTCGCCCACGGCCTCGCGGCCGGTCTCCTCGCCGTTGCGGGTGGTGACCCGGGTGAAGACGATCTTCTCGCCGGGCGTGCCCTGGCTCTCGACCTTCTCCTCGCCCTTGAGCATCGAGGAGTCCTCGATCTCCTTCACCGGAGGCTCGATCGGCACGGTCACGTTCACGACGGTGCTGCCGGTGCGGTCGATCTGGACCTGGGCGCCGCTGACGATCTTCTGATCGCCGCCGGGCGTGATGTGGTCCTCCGGCCCGAGCTGGAGCTTCTGCTCCCGGACCAGCTCGTCCACGGTCACCGCGGTCGTGGTCAGCTGCCGGGGCTCGCCTGCGCCATCGGTGATGGTGATGTCCTTGGCGGTCTTGACCACCAGGTCCATTCCCTGCTCGGGCACGGCCGAGCTGCGGGAGGCGGAGACCCAGGCGCCGTCGTCGGCGACGCCGAGCTGTCGCAGCGCCTGGCCCACGGTCACCGACCGGACCCACTCCTCGCGCTGCTCCCCGTCGACGGTCATCTTGAGCAGACGGCCGCGGTCCAGGGTGATGGTGTCGTTGTGGCCGACCTTCGCCTGCGGCGAGGGGCTCAGCGCGTCGTGCTCGCCGACGCTGATGCCCTCGTCCTCGAGGACCTCGCCCACGGTCGACTCGTAGGTGTTGACCTGGCGTTCCTTGCCGTCGATCTCGACGGTCACGGACTTGTCCATCGCGGCGGCGGCGCCGCCGGTGCCGGTCAGGGTGAGGATGACCGCCGCGACCGCGCCCTTGAGGAAGCGCTGCTTCCACGACGTGATCGCCTCGACCACCTCGGGGGAAGGAGCGGCCGCGCCGTCGCCCTCGCCGAGCTCCTCGGGCAGCACCAGCGGCGGCATGACCACGGTCTCGGCGTTGATGAGCCGGATCAGCTCTTCGACGTCGATGTCCGCGGTGGCCAGCATCTCGTCGGCCTGCGGGCCGAGCGCCTCGAGCACGTCGTCCGGCGTGATCTCGAGCGCGCCGGGCGGGAAGCTCGGGTGGTCCTGGGCCGGGTACCGGCCGGTCAGGGGGGCGAAGGGCTGCTCCGCGGTGATCTCCGCGTCGCTCTCCCGGTCGAGCAGGCCGACCGCGGCCGACTGCTGCACCGGGCTGAACCAGTCCGTCGAAGCGTTGAAGGATTCGCCCCAGTAGCCGTCCGCCGAGTTCTCGGCGGGGGCGTTGCCATGGGCACCAGGGATGCCGCGTCCGTTCACAGGGTCGCTACCTCTCGAAAGCGAGAAGCCGCCCGCAGCGCGAGGGTGTTCGCGTGGAGTTCGCCGAACATGGGCCGTCGAACTCCTCCACCTGCCGCTGCGCGACTTCGTGCTTCGTTTCCGTATCCGACTCCCGTAGCCAAGCGCCGTCTTAGCCGATACCAGATGCGAACAGGTCTCGTTCCCAGTTCGATCCGCGGCACCGACTTCCCCGACGTACCCGGCGGCGACTAGCGGGCGTTCCCGTGACTGCGTTGTCATCGGTTACGAGGCCGAGACTCTAGCGTGATCCTCCGGACCCGCCAAGAGCCCGCCTCGCACTGTGATCTGGGTTACGCCGAAATGCCGCGCAACCGCGCACCGTCCGTGATCGCGAGGGCTGATCGTTCGCGTGCGAACCCCTGTTTTCCCATCGCTGCCCCGGATTCTCCGCCGTCCCGCCGAGCGCGCGGATCACGGCGACCCCTCCGGCGGTCGTTCCTGGTGAGCGGATCACGAGACCACCCGGCCGGGTCTCGGGCGGCGGCGGGTGGGGCGCGGGCGGCAGGAGAGCGGCGTCATCTCCCGCCGCCCGCGGCAGGGGCGGCACCGGTCACTCGGCTGCGCACGGTGATGACGAACATCACCTCGTCACACGGCCGAGCGATCTCGGGGCCCGAAGCCTGTCCGCCGTCCTCCGGAGACCGCGGGTCACCGGGGTCCGGGCGCTCGTCCGAGCCCGGATCGGCGGCGCGGGAGGGGAGAGATCCCGCCGTCCGCGCACCGGAGGTTCGACGGCAGGCGGTCAACGGGGGAGGCCCAGCTTCTCGGCGCAGGACGGCCAGGCGCCGTAGCCGTCCCGGTCGTCGCGCAGCGAGGTGGCCACCGAGATCTGCTGCTCGCGCGAGGCGCGGTGCGGGTAGGCGGAGAAGGACTGGCCGCCGTAGGCCACCCAGGTCCGGCGGTCGAACTGGAGCCCGCCGTAGTAGCCGTTGCCGGTGTTGGTCGACCAGTCGCCGCCGGACTCGCAGTGCGCGAGCCGGTCCCAGACCGAGCCGGAGCGGTCCTCGGCGGTGGATTCCGGTCGTGCCGGGTCGGCGGCGTTCGCCACCGGCGCCGCGCCCAGCGCGATGGTGGCGGCGAGACCGATCCTGGTGATGCCACGGATGTGCATGCGAGTCCTGACTGCCGTGCTTCCGGACCGGGGCCGCGGCGGGCCGGGCCCTCCGGCGCCCACTGCTCGCCGGAGTCCACTGTGGCCGATCGCCGAGCTGGTCCCCTCCCGGCTTCCGGGGAGGACGCTAGGTCGCCGGACGGGGGTCGCAAGTCCGTGCGCTCCCACGGCGACTTAGCACAGCACGCTCAGTCAGATCAGGTCAGGAACCCCCTACCTGATCGAGACCGAACACCCGCTCGGCCGTGGCGGTGGTGGACACGGCGAGTTCAGCGAGATCGGCGCCGCGCAGCTCCGCGAGATCCCTCAGGGTGTAATTGACGCAGTACGGCTCGTTCGGTCGTCCGCGGAACGGGTGCGGGGTGAGGAACGGGGCGTCGGTCTCGACCAGCATCTGCTCCACCGGCACCAGCCGCGCCGCTTCGCGCAGGCCCGCCGCGTTGGCGCCCCGGAACGTCGCGGTGCCCGCGAACGACAGCACGAAGCCGCGGTCGACGCAGGCCTTCGCGAACTCGGCGTCGCCGGAGAAGCAGTGGAAGACCACCTGCTCCGGTGCGCCTTCCTCGACGAGGATGCGCAGCACGTCCTCGTGCGCGTCCCGGTCGTGGATCATCAGCGGCTTGCCGGTGCGCTTGGCCAGGTCGATGTGCCAGCGGAACGCCTCGTGCTGCGGCTCCGGCGGGGAGAAGTCCCAGTAGTAGTCGAGGCCGGTCTCGCCGATGGCGACCACCCGGGGCCGCAGGGCCAGTTCCTCCAGCACCTGTCGCTCGGCCTCGCCGAAGTCCTTCGCCCGGGTGGGGTGCAGCGCCACGGCGGCGAACACCCGATCGTCCCAAGTGGACGCTTCGGCCGCCCAGCGCGCGGCCGCGACGTCGTCGGCGACGGTGATCACGCGGGTGATCCCGGCCGCCTCGGCCCGGTCGAGGAGCACCCGCACGTCGGCGGCGGTCTCGGCGCCGCAGGCGTCGAGGTGGGTGTGCGCGTCCACCGCGGGCGCGGGCAGCGCCTCGGGCTCCGGCGGCCGCTCCTTCTTGTCCTTCTTGCTCACCGTCCACCCTTCGCGAGCTCGTCCCGGCCGCGCGCAGCCTACGGTTCCCCGGCGGATCCCGGGGATCCCGGTCCGCGGCCCGGGACGAGCTCGCGGCCGGGCCGTCAGCCGCGAGCGGCCAAGACCGCCTGGTAGAGGTCGTTCTTGCGGACGCCCGAGAGCTCGGCGACCTCGGCGACCGCGTCCTTCAGGCGCATCCCCCCGGCGGCGCGCTCCTCGACGCGGGGAACGAGGTCGGCCGGGTCCCGCGAGACGGGTGCGGCGCCGGCGAGCACCACCGTGATCTCGCCGCGCACCTCGTCCGCGGCCCACTCCGCGAGCGAGCCGAGGTCGCCGCGGCGCACCTCCTCGTAGGTCTTGGTCAGCTCCCGGCACACCGCCGCCGCCCGCTCGGCGCCCAGCACCGCCACCGCGTCGGCGAGGGTGTCGGCGAGCCGCCGGGGCGATTCGAAGAACACGCAGGTCCGCTCCTCGGCCAGCAACCGCCCGAACCAGCGCCGCCGCTCCCCCTGCTTGCGCGGCGGGAAGCCCTCGAAGCAGAACCGGTCCGAGGGCAGGCCCGACAGCGCGAGCGCCGTGGTCACCGCGGACGGCCCGGGCAGGCAGGTCACCGGCAGGTCGGCGGCGACGCAGGCCGCGACCAGCCGGTACCCGGGGTCGGAGACGCTGGGCATCCCGGCGTCGGTCACCAGCAGCACGTCCTGCCCGCCGCGCAGCGATTCGAGCAGGCGCGGGGTGCGGGCCGCCTCCACGTCCTCGTAGTAGCTGATGACCTTGCCGGCCGGGGTCACGCCGAGCGAGCTCGCGAGCGCGCGCACCCGGCGGGTGTCCTCGGCGGCGACGATCGCGGACGAGGACAGGGCGTCGACCAGCCGGGCCGAGGCGTCGCGGGCGTCACCGAGCGGGGTCGCGGCGAGCACGAGCGTGCCCGATCCGGATTCGAGGTCCATGAGCACAACCCTACGATTCAGGGGTGACCGTGCTCGTGCCGAACTCCGCAGGCGGCCAAGCCGAGAACCTGACCGGCCCGGGGCAGGTGCCGCCCGCGCGCGAACCCGGATCCCGGGACGCCCGGGCGCTGCTCGCCCCGAAGCTGCCGGCCGACCGGACGCGCGGCTGGATCGTGACGGTGGTGATCGGTCTGATCGCCGGGGTGGTGCGGCTCTGGGACCTGGGCCACGCCACCGACAAGGGGACGCCGGTCTTCGACGAGAAGTACTACGCGATCCAGGCGTGGCAGATGCTGCGCAACGGCGGCTACGAGGACAACCCCGGCTACGAGGTCGTGGCGCACCCACCGGTGGGCAAGCAGCTGATCGCGATCGGCGAGTGGTTGTTCGGGTACGGCCCGTTCGGCTGGCGGGTCTCGGCCGCGCTGGCGGGCGCGGTGATGGTCGTGCTGCTGGTGCGCATCGCGCGGCGGCTCACCCGCTCCACGCTGCTCGGGGCGCTCGCCGGGATCCTGCTGATCTGCGACGGCCTCAGCCACGTGCAGTCCCGGGTCGGGATGCTGGACGTCTTCCAGGCGCTGTTCGTGCTCGCGGCGTTCGCGCTGCTGCTGGTGGACCGCGATCAGGTGCGGCAGCGGCTGGCCGACGTGGTCGCCGAGGGCCGGATCGGCGACAGCCGGTGGGGGCCTCGGCTGGGGTTCCGGTGGTGGCGCTTCGCCGCCGGGCTCTCGCTCGGTCTCACCTGCGGGGTGAAGTGGAACGGCATCTACTACATCATGGCGTTCGGCCTGCTCAGCGTGCTCTGGGACGCGCTGGCGCGGCGGACGGCCGGGGTGGAGCGGCCGTGGGCGGGCGCGCTGGTGCGGGACGTGGTGCCCGCGCTGGGCTCGCTGCTGGCGCTGCCGCTCGCGGTGTACTTCGCGACCTGGGCGAACTGGTTCGCCAGCGAGACCGCCACCGACCGGCACGCGGCGATCATCGCCGACGACGTGGGGTTCGGCTTCCTGCCCGCCCCGCTGCGGTCGCTGCTGTACTACCAGCTCAACGTGCTCGACTTCCACACCCACCTGTCCACCGGGAGCAACCCGCACCCGTGGGAGTCGAAGCCGTGGGCGTGGCCGATGGGCATGCGCCCGATGCTCTACTACTACGAGTCGGGCCTGCCGGGCTGCGGTGAGTCGAACTGCGTGCAGGCGACGATGCTGCTGGGAACGCCCGCGCTGTGGTGGTTGTCGCTGCCGGTGGCGGCCTGGGCGATCTGGCGGGCGGTGAGCCGGTTGGACTGGCGCTACACCGCGGTCCTGGTCGGCTACGCCGCCGGGTACCTGCCCTGGTTCGTGAACCTGGACCGGCAGATGTACTACTTCTACGCGACGCCGATGGCGCCGTTCCTGGTGCTGGGGATCGTGCTGGTGCTCGGCGAGGTGCTGGGCGCCGCACCCGAGCACACCGAGCGGCGCCGGACGGGACTGCTGCTGGTCGCGCTCTACGTGGGCCTCGTCGTGGCGAACTTCGTCTGGCTCTGGCCGATCCTGAACGGGTTCCCGATCACCCAGGAGCACTGGCAAGCGGAGCTCTGGCTCCCCTCCTGGCGGTGACGCGGGCCCCCGCCCGGTCGTGCCGGCCGGGCGGGGGCGCTCCGCTCAGGACAGTTCGGCGAGCGCGGCCCGGAGGGCGGCCACGGACTCGGTGATCTCCTCCGGGGTGACCGTGAGCGCGGGGCGGAAGCGCAGCGAGTCCGGGCCCGAGGGCAGGAACAGCGTGCGGTGCCGGTCGCGGGCCAGGCCGATCGCGGCGTCCCGGGACCGCGCGTCGCGGAAGGTCACCGCGCACATCAGCCCGCGCCCGCGCGGCGAGCTGATCAGCCCGTCGAACTCCACGGCCAGCGCGCCGAGCTCGCCGAGCAGCAGCTCGCCCATCCGGCGGCTGTGCTCGAACAGCCCGTCCCGCTCGACGACCTCCAGGATCCGGGTCGCTCGCACCATGTCGACCAGCGAGCCGCCCCAGGTGGAGCTGATCCGGCTGGCCTCGCGGAAGGCGTTGTCCTCGATCTCCAGCACCCGGCGCCCGCCCATCACGCCGCACACCTGCAACCTCTTGCCGAAGGCCACCAGGTCGGGCTCCAGCCCGAGCTCCTGGTGCGCCCAGGCTCCGCCGGTGAGCGCACCGGTCTGCACCTCGTCGGCGACGGTGAGCACGTCGTGACGTCGGCAGAGCTCCTGCACCGCGCCGAGGAACAGCGGCCGCAGGTGCCGGTCGCCGCCCTCGCCCTGCACGGGCTCGTAGACGAAGCAGGCGATCTCGTGCCCGTAGCGGCGCAGCGCGGCCTCGGCCGCGTCCAGCGCGACCCGCTCCTCCGCCAGCAGCTCCGGCTCGTCCCAGCGGGGGCCGGGGGCGATGGCGGGGCTGGGGATGCGCGGCCAGTCGAACATCGGGTAGTCGCGGACCTTCGCCGGGTCCGTGTTGGTCAGCGAGAGGGTGTAGCCGCTGCGCCCGTGGAACGCGCGCTCCAGGTGCAGCACCCGGCTGCCGCGGGCACCGATGCCGTGCCGGGCGTTGTGCTTGGTCTTCCAGTCGAAGGCGACCTTGAGCGCGTTCTCGACGGCGAGCGTCCCGCCGTCGATGAAGAACAGCAGCGGCAGCTCCGGCACGCCGACCACGCGGCGGAAGGTCTCGGCGAAGCGGGCCTGCTCGACGGTGGCGAAGTCCGGGTTGGCCGGCTTGACGCGGGCGGTGCGCAGCAGGGCCTCCTCGAACCGCGGGTCGCGCAGGTCCGGGTGGCCGTGCCCGAGGGGCGCGGAGCTGAAGAACATCGTCATGTCCAGGTACTCGGTGCCGTCGCGCAGGTCGCGCAGGCGGCAGCCGTCCCCGGAGTCGAGGTCCACGACGATGTCCAGCAGGTCTCCGGTGACCTGCGCGCGGAGCGCGGGCACCACGTGCCGGACGTCGTCGTCGGTGCCGGTGGTCTTCTCGAGTGCGGCTTCCTGCTGGGTGGTCATGTCAGCCTCCTCGTGCGCGGTGCGGTCGCGGTGACGCCGTCCTACTCACGAAAAATTATGACCATCGACCCATCAAGATCACAATAATATTCAGCCAAAACGCCGCATCGCGAAAATATTTCTTTCGCTCAGCGTCAACGCGGCATCGTCGGCCCCTGAACGCGGAACCGCCCGGCCGGTCCCGGGGTTCCGGGGCCGACCGGGCGGTCGCCGAGGTGTCGCGCCCCGGGAACCGGGGCGGCGGGTCAGTCGATGCTCTTGAGCAGCCGCTCGACCTCCGCGAGCCGCTCGCTCAGCCGCGCCAGCTCCTCGCGCAGGGAGTCCTGCTTGGCCACGGCCTCCTCGGCGAGCTTCCGGTAGGCGGCCATCGCCACGGCGTCGGCGCGATGCCGTTGCAGGCGGAAGTAAGCGCTGACGCTGACCGTGATGCCGACCACGACGATCAGCACGATCACGATGGCCACGAACGCTCCGGACATGTCGAGATTTCCTCCCCAGGGTCGACCGCGCGCGTCGCCGACGAGCGGTCAGTGGTCCTCCTCCTCGTCCGCGCGGAGCGCGGCGAGGACCGTGTCCACCGTCAGGTCCAACTCGAACGGCACCAGTTCGAAGTACTTCATCGCCTTGCCGTCCGAGGAGAGCTCGAGCTTACCGGTGACCAAGCCCGCACCCTCCAGACGTTCCAGGTGCATGTAGAGCAGCGGGCGGGAAAGCCGGAGCCTGCGGGCGAGCTCGCTCACGTGCACCCGGCCCTCGGACAGACCGGCGATGATCCGCAGCCGCTGGGTGTGCCCGATCGCGGAGAGCAGGGCCAGCAGTTCTTCGCTGTTCACGACCCCTCCTCCCCGATTTCGGACGTCGATCCCGGCGACGCCAAGATACGTGATTCCGGCATCCGCCCTCCTCGGCGGACGCGGTGCCCCGACCCGCTCGCCGGGGCACCGCCCGCGATCACCCCGCCGAGGCGGGGACCGCCTCCCGGTCCCGGTCCCGGCCGCCGCGCGACGTCCGGATCCGGCCGGGCCACCAGCTGCGCTCGCCGAGCAGCACCATGAGCGAGGGCAGCACCAGCACGCGGATCACGAACGCGTCCAGCAGCACCGCCACGGCCAGCCCCAGCCCGAGCTGCTTCATCTCCGGCAGGCCGGTGAACACGAAGCTCAGGAACACCGAGACCATGACGATCGCCGCGCTGGTGACCACCCCGGCCGAGGACGTGATGCCCTCGTGCACTGCCTTCGAGGTGGGCAGGCCGCGCTCCACCGCTTCCTTGATCCGGCTGACCACGAAGACGTGGTAGTCCATCGACAGCCCGAACAGGATCACGAACAGGAACAGCGGCACCCGCGAGACGATGAACCCGCCGGACTCGAAGCCCAGCAGCCCCTCGGCCCAGCTGCTCTGGAAGACCAGCACCAGCACGCCGAAGGTGGCGCCCGCGGACAGCAGGTTCAGCAGGATCGACATCCCCGCCAGCACCGCCGAGCGGAACGAGATCAGCATCATCACGAAGGTCAGCAGCAGCACGAAGGCGACCACCCCGGGCAGCGTCTCGGACTGGTGCCCGGCGGTGTCGACGTTGCGGGCGACCCCGCCGCCGACGGCGAACTCGGTGCTGGGCACCCCGCCCAGCTCCGCGAGGGTGAGCTCGCGCAGCTGGTGCAGCGAGGCCGCGGCCTCCGGCGAGTCCGTCGCGTACGGGATGCCGAGCTGCGCGGTGCGCACCAACCCGTCGGCGGAGGTGCGCACCTCGGCGTCGTCCTCGCGGGTGATCGTCGGGTCCTGCTGGGCGCGCTCCACCAGCCGCCGCAGAGCCGCCTCGGCGTCCGCCGCGTGCGCGGAGTCGGAGCGGACGGCGACGAAGTTCGAGGCGCCCTCGGCCGGGAACTCCTCGACGAGGCGCTCGTTCACCTGGATCCCGGGGATGCCCTCGGGCAGCGTGTTGTTGCCCGGCAGTCCCAGTCGCATCGTCAGCGCGGGAGCGGCCAGCAGCAGCATCGCCAGCGCGGAGACCGCGAGGGTCACCCCGGGGCGCTTCATCGACGGCCGCAGCATCGCGGGCCAGAACCGGCCGGGGCCCGGCCGCTCGGCGAGCCGCCCGAAGAACGGAACCCGGGGCCGGTCGATGCGCGGCCCCAGCTTCGCCAGCACGGCGGGCAGCACGGTCAGCGAGCTGATCACCGCCACCAGCACCACCGCGATCGATCCGGTGGCCAGCGAGGCGAACACGACGTCCCCGGCCAGGTAGAGGCTCGCCATCGAGACCATCACGGCGATGCCGGAGACGACCACGGTGTGCCCGGAGGTCGCGGCGGCCAGCTCGATGGCCGCGAAGTGCGAGAGCCTGCCGCCGGAGCGGGCCCGCTCCTCCCGCTCCCGCTTGATGTAGAACAGCGAGTAGTCCACGCCGACGGCCATGCCCAGCAGCAGGATGATGTTCTTGACCGTCCCCACGTCGGGGATGAGGTGCGAGGTCAGCGCGGACAGCGACATCGCCGTGACCACGCAGGACAGCGCCAGCAGCACCGGCACCCCGGCGCCGAGCAGCGAACCGAACACCATCAGCAGGATGATCACCGTGACCGGCAGGGTGATCTTCTCCCCGAGCGCCAGGTCCTCGCCGAGCTGCTCGTCGATGCCCTGGTCGATGGAGACCGCGCCGGTCTGCTCGACCCGGAGGCCCGGGTGGGCCTGCTGCACCGAGGCGGTCTGCTCCAGCAACGCGCCGACCTCGGGCAGGGCCTGCTTGTCGTCGCCGGTCATCCGCACCGGGACCAGGAGCGCGTTGCCGCTGGGAGCGCGGACCGGCTCGCCGACCTCGGCGACCGCGGGCAGCGCGCGCATCCGCTCCGAGACTTCGCGCGCCGCCGCGTCGGCCTCCGGCGTCAGTCCGCCGCCCGGCGAGGTGATCAGCACCTTCTCCACGACCGGGTCGGTCATGCCGCCCTCGGCCAGCAGCGTCTCGGCGCGGCCCGCCTCGCCGATGCGGTAGTCGGCGCTGGTGGCGTCGACCGTTCCCGCGATGCCGCTGGCGACGACGCAGGCGGCCACGAAGACCACCCAGCCGACGATCGCCTTCCACGGATGGGTGGCACTCCATCGGGCCATCCGCACTGTCACGGATCGCTTCTGCACGTTGCTCAACTCCTATCCGGCGAGCTGCCGGAGCGGTCGCGTCATCACTCCGGTCGGGATGTTTCGCGGACACGTCTTCCCGCGCGTGCGTCGCGGTTCGGCGCATGCGGGGCGGATCTCGGTTCAGTTCTGGGGGGGGAGGTGCGCCGGGGCTCAGCCCCGGCGCCGGATCACTCGGCGGCCGAGCGGGACAGCGGTCCGGCCTCGTCGAGCGTCCGCCTGGCCGCGTCCAGCGGATCGGCGTGCGGCGCGAGCAGGGCGCGGGCGATCCCGGCGTGCAGCCGGGCCGCTCCGGTGACCACGTAGGACAGCGCGAGGCCGAGCACGAAGAACACCGCGGCGACGCCGAGCGCGGTCGGCAGGTCGCCGACCCAGATGCCGAACTCCCCGCCGCCGAAGGCGTTCCGCGGCTGCTCCAGGTAGCCGATCATCACGCCGTGCGTGGTGATCCCGCCGGCGAAGTCCTGCGGGATCGACCAGAACCACAGCGGAACGGTGATCATGCCGACGAAGGCGAGCCACACCGCGAGCACCACGGCGTCCAGCACCAGCAGCGGGACGTAGAGCAGCACCAGGTACACCAGGTCCCGCAGCGTGGCCGGGTCCGCCCAGCGCGTCTTGAGCTGGGCGAACAGCCCGCTGCCCACGACCTCCCGGTACGCGGCCGGGATCGGCTCGATGACCATGGCGGCGCGGAAGCGCTCCACGTTCGCGCTGCCGCGCACCACGACCGCGGCCGCCACGAGCAGCGGGAGCCCGATCCAGACGATGCTCAGCACCCCGGCGGTGAGCACGACGGTGAGGGCGACGGAGAACAGCAGGGTTCCGGTGAACAGGTAGGTGGCGAGGTATCCGGTCGCCGCCCAGGGGGCGGGCGAGAAGAACATCCGGAGGGGGTTGCCGTGCGTTCGGTGCGCACTGCCGACGGCGGTCATTCGTAGCTCCTCAACAACTGCTCCACGGATTCCACCCGGGCGGAGAGCTCACCCAACCGGAACCGCAGCCCGGCCTGCTCCGCCACGGATCGTTCGACGAAGGTGCGGTAGTGGGCGTTCGCCACGGCGTCGATCCGGTGCGCTTGCAACCGGAAGTACGACACGAGGCTCACCGAGATTCCCCCCACGACCACCAGCACGATCAAGGCGCCGACCATACCGGGATCCCTTCCTTGTCCGGGGCTTCTTCCACCGCGTTCCACCCGGTCGTCGACGTGCCCGGCGCCGGCCGTTCGGCGAGCGCCGCACCGAGCGGGACGCGGCGGTGCTCCCCGGGACGGGGCGCGCCCCGGGCTCCGTGCCGGTCGCGCTCGTCCCGGGAACATTCGTTCATCCCCAGTGCTTCATCTGTAAGAACAGACTGACACGTGACCTGATGACTGTCAACGGCGGGTGCCCCGAACTCCCCCGCACCCCTACTGATCAGGGTTTTTCCCGCGGCACAACGCGAAACGGCGCCCCGGCGGATGCATCGCCGGGGCGCCGTCGGGCACCGGGGTCACTTCGCCGAGCGCCCCACCAGGTCGAAGAACACGTCGTCCAGCGTCGGCCGGCGCAGCGCGAAGTCGCTGACCTCCACCCCCGCCTCCCGCAGCGCGCCCGCGGCCCGCTCGATGCCGCCGACGCCGTCGCGCAACCGCAGCCGGATCCGGCCGTCCACCTCGTCCCGCACCGGACGCTCCACCGCCACCGGGTGCAGCGCCGCCAGCGCGGCGCCCGCGCGCTCCGGCGCGGCCACCACGACCTCCAGCCACTCGCCGCCGACCTTGCGCTTGAGCTCGTCGGGGGTGCCGTCGGCGACGACCTCCCCGGCGGAGATCACCGCGATCCGGTCCGCGAGCTGGTCGGCCTCCTCCAGGTACTGCGTGGTCAGCAGCACCGCCACCCCGTCGCGCACCAGCTCCCGCACCATCTCCCACAGCGTCGCCCGGCTGGCCGGGTCCAGACCGGTGGTCGGCTCGTCCAGGAACAGCACCGCCGGATCGCCCACCAGGCAGCTCGCCAGGTCGAGGCGGCGGCGCATCCCGCCGGAGTAGGTGCCCAGCGGGCGGTCGGCGGCTTCGGTGAGTTCGAAGCGCTCCAGCAGCTCAGCCGCCCGCTCGCGGGCGCGGCGGCGCCCCAGGTGCAGCAGGCGGCCGATCAGGACCAGGTTCTCCCGGCCGGTCAGCAGCTCGTCCACCGCCGCGTGCTGCCCGGCGAGACCGATTCGCCTGCGCACCTCGTTCGGTTCCCGGACGACGTCGTGGCCCGCGACGCGCGCCCGGCCCTCGTCCGGCGCCAGCAGCGTCGCCAGCGTCCGCACCGCCGTCGTCTTGCCCGCGCCGTTCGGCCCGAGCAACCCCAGCACGGAGCCCGGCGGCACCGAGAGGTCGACGCCGCGCAGCGCCTCGTGCCCCCGGTAGCGCTTGCGGAGGCCTTCGGCCTCGATCCCCATGTCCACGCGCACTCCCACGCGTCGCCGCGCCACCGCGGTTCCGCTGCTCGAAGGACCGCCCGGGGTCACCGGGCGGAGGTACCCGACTGCTCGCGGAGGCTCCGGGGCCGCAGGTCGGTCCAGTGCTCCGCGACGTGGTCCAGCGCGGCCTGCCGGCTCACCCCGTCCAGCGCGACCCGCCAGCCCGCGGGCACCGCCGCGAAGGACGGCCACAGGCTGTGCTGCTCCTCGTCGTTGACCAGCACCGCGAAGGTGCCGTCCTGGTCGTCGAAAGGATTCGTCATCTCGAACGCTCCTCCAGTTCGCTCCCGCCATCGGCCTCCGCGCGCGGGCCGCTCTGCCATGCTCGCCACCTGGGCTGACGCTCCGCTGACGAATCCCTGACGCCCGGTGCCCGCCCTCGCGCGGGCGACCGAAGCCGGCCCCGCGCACGTCGGCCCGGAGCCGGGGAGAGCGGAGCCGGGGGTCAGGCCGTGAACTCGACCGGGAGGCTGCTGAAGCCGTGGACGAAGTTGGAGTAGAGGCGCTTCGGCTCACCGGTGACGCGGACCTCGGCGACCCGGTCCCGGAGTCCTTCGAGCATCGCGCCGACGTGGGCGCGGCCGAGGAAGGCGCCGACGCAGAAGTGCGGGCCGAAGCCGAAGGCGAGGTGCTTGTTCGGCTGCCGCGACAGGTCGAAGCGCTCCGGAGCGGTGTAGACGTCCTCGTCGAAGTTCGCCGAGGAGTTCCACAGCGTCACGACGTCCCCGGCCTCGACCACCTGGTCGCCGACCGGCACGTCCTGCAGCGCGCGGCGGCCGAAGTGCATCGCCGGGGTGGTCCAGCGCAGCACCTCCTCGGTCGCGCCGTCCACGTCGGCCTCGCCCGCCTTCAGCGCGGCCCACTGCTCGGGGAATTCCGAGAACGCCTTCACCGCCCCGATCGACGACATCCGGCTGGACTCGTCGCCGCCGAGGATGAGGCTGTAGCAGTTGAAGACGATCTCGTCCTCGGTGAGCGGTTCGCCGTCCACCAGACCGGTGGCCAGCGCGCTGATCACGTCCTCGCCCGGTCGGCGCCGCCTGCGGCGCGCCAGGTCGGAGAAGTACATCAGGATCTCGTTGCGGGCCATCAGCTCGTCCTGGGCCGCCTCGTCCGAGCTGTGCCTGCTGAGGGTGAGGGTGTTCCAGCGCACCAGCGGTGGCCGGTCGGCCGGCGGGATGTCCATCAGGTCCCCGATGGTGCCGATCGGCACGTGGTCGGCGACGTCGGTGGCGAAGTCGAACCGGCCCAGTTCGAGCGCCTGGTCCAGCAGCGCGCGGGTGCGCTCGTGGATGCCGCCGACGACGTGCTTGAGCACCCGCGGGGAGAAGGACTCCAGCACCAGCTTGCGGATCGCCTTGTGCCGCGGGCCGTCGGTGACCGCCATCATCTTGCCCGCGGCGGAGTCGTGTCCCTGCAGCAGCGTGGCCAGCACGTTGCCGCGCTCGGAGGTGAACCGCTTGTTGTCCCGGTACACCGACATCAGGTCGGCGTGCCGGGTGACCGCCCAGAACCCGGGCGCCCCGCCGACCGCGCGGTGCCGGTGCACCGGGCGCTCGGCGCGGAACCGGCGCCACATGTCGATCGGGTCCAGGTCCAGGAAGGTCTGCGGATCGGTCAGGTCGATCTCGGTCAGATCCGCGGGGATCGCGTTCATCGGCGCACTACCCGTCCTTCAACTCGACTCGTGCTCACAATTCCTCGTCCGGTCACCAGCGGGTCTCCACGTTCATGGTCCCTGTCCTGTCAGCGGCGAAGCCGCTCAGCAGCGACCGAGCACGCAGCCGGACCACCCGCGGGTTCTCAGCTGTTTCCTCGCGAGGACAGCTTTTCCCCCGTGGCGGAGCCACTCGGGAAAAAGATCCCGCAGCGAGGAAACAGCTGAGGTTCCGCCACCCGGCCACCTGTGCAACAGGTCCGCAGCTCATCGAGAAGCGTCGCGGTAGCGGCGCAGGCTGATCCAGGTGGTCACCGCGAACAGCGCGGCCAGCGTCACCAGCACCACGATTCCCGGGTGCTCGGAGGGAAATCCGGTGCCGGTGGTGACCGGATTGCCCCACAGCTGCCTGCACGCGGTGGCCACGGCGCTGATCGGGTTCCACGCGGCCAGCGGCACCAGCCAGCCCGGCAGGTTCTGCTCGGACAGGAAGGCGTTGGACAGGAACGGGAAGACCACCGCGATCAGCGGCGCCAGCGAGTCGATGGACTCCAGGCTGTGCAGCACCATGCCCAGCAGCACGCCGACCCAGAGCATCACGTAGAGGAACACGGCCAGCAGCCCGAAGCCCGCGATCACCTGCACCGGCCCGGTGTGCGGGCGCCAGCCCAGCAGCAGGCCGACCGCGGTGACCACGATCAACCCGACCAGCCCGACCAGGAAGTCCGCGCAGGTGTGTCCGAAGAGGACGGACGCGCGGGAGATCGGCAGCGACCGGAACCGGTCGATCAGCCCGCCCTGCCGGTCCGAGGCGACCGCGATCGCGGTCGGTCCCACCCCCGCCAGCCCGACCTGGAGCGCGGCGCCCGCGAACAGGTACTCCTGGTAGTCGCCCCCGCCGGGGATGGTGATCGAGCTCTGGAACAGGTAGCCCAGCACCAGGATCGACACCAGCGGGTTCAGCGTGATCCCGATGAACCGGCCGGGAGCCCGGCGCAGGTGGCGCAGCCTCCGCCCGGCCACGGCGGCCACCTCGGTGAGCACGGCACCGGGTCCGCCCGGCACCGCGATGCCGGCTGTTGCGCTCACGATCGCTCTCCTCCCGCCTGCGACCGGTCCGCCCGGTCGAGCTCGGCGGCCACCGCGACCCCGATCCGGGCCAGCGGTTCCGCCTCCATCATGTCGTCGTGCCCGCACTCGATCGGGTGGGCGAGCACGGCACCGTCCACGTGCGGCGCCCACCGCAGGGCCTTCGCCTCGATCTCCCGCTCCGAGAGCCCGTCGGTGGCGGTGAACAGCAGCATCGAGCCGCGCAGCACCCCGGGCCGGTGGCGCACCGACATCCGCGAGTGGGCGCGCATCACCCGAAGCATGGCCAGCACCCGGTCGCGGCCCATCTCGGCCAGCGGGTTGCCGTCCTGCTCCAGGGTGTCGGCGATGCGGTCGTCGGTGAGCTGGTCACCGGTGAGCTCGGCCCGCTCGTGGCCGATCAGCTCCCAGACCCAGCCGAGCATCGCCTGCTCGTCGTCATCGCCCTCGTCCGGTTCCGGCGGGTAGGCGTCGAGATCGGCGACCACGCCGACCTCCGCGCCCTCGGCCTGCAACCGCACCGCGATCTCGTGCGCGAGCACTCCGCCGAAGGACCAGCCGAGCAGGTGGTACGGGCCCTCCGGGCGGATCTGCCGAATCCGGCGGGCGTAGTCGGCGGCCAGCTCGGGCAGCGTCTCCGGGATCTCGGCGAGCTCGGTGATCCCCGGCGCCTGGAGGCCGTAGATCGGGCGATCGCCCAGGTGCGCGGTCAGCCCCACGTACGGGAGGCTGAATCCGACCCCGCTGTGCAGGCAGAACACCGGGGCCAGCGGGCGGTCCGGGCGCAGCGCGAGCACGGTGCCGAACGGGTCGGTGCCCTCGGTGTCGCGGACCTCGTCGAAGACCCGCTCCATCGCTTCGACCGCGTCCTCGCCCGCCTCCTGCTCGCGCTGCCGAGCGATGAGGGCGAGCGCGGCGACGTTCTGGTGCGCGAACAGGTCGGCGACCGCCAGCGGGATCCCCGCCGCGCGGGCCCTGCTGACCACCTGGATCGAGGTGATGCTGTCGCCGCCGACGGTGAAGAAGTTCTCCTCCGCACCGACCCCGGGCAGCCCGAGCACCTCGGCGAGGATGCCGCACAGCGCCTCCTCCACCGGACCGCGCGGTCCCCGGCCCCGCGCCTCGCCGGCGAGATCGGGGGCGGGCAGCGCGGCGCGGTCGACCTTGCCGTGCGCGGTGACCGGCATCGCCGCCAGCACCGCCCAGGCCGAGGGCACCATGTACTCCGGCAGCACCTGGGCGAGCCGGTCGCGGACCTGCTCCACCTCGACGCCGTCCGCGTCGGCGGCGACCAGGTAGCCGACGAGCCGCTTGTGCCCGCCGGAGTCGGCGACCACGTCCACCACGGCGTCGCCGATGCGCTCCAGCCCCCGCAGGGCGACCTCGATCTCGCCGAGCTCGATGCGGTGACCGCGGATCTTGACCTGGAAGTCGCGCCGCTCCAGGAACTCCAGCTGCCCGTCCGGACGCAGCACCACCCGGTCACCGGTGCGGTACATCCGCGAACCGTCCGCGGCGAACGGATCGGGCACGAAGGCCAGCGCCGTCTTCGCCGGATCACCCAGGTAACCCCGACCGACCCCGACCCCGGCGACGTAGAGCTCACCGACCACGCCGGCGGGCACCGGCCGCAGGTGGTCGTCGAGCAGGTGCAACCGGGTGCCGCGCACCGGGCGCCCGATCGGGGCGCGGCTGCGGCCGATCACGTCGGAGGCGGTGAGCACCGCGTGCGTGACGTCGTCGGAGCACTCGGTCGGCCCGTAGGCGTTCATCAGCGGGATCCCCGGGAACCGGGCGAACCAGCGAGCGCACAGGTCCGGCGGCAACGCCTCCCCGGTCACGACCAGCCAGCGCAGCCCGGTCAGGTCCGGTGCGGTTCCCGCGTCCCAGGAGTCCAGGGCGGCCCGCAGCAGCGTGGGCACCACCTCCAGCACGCTCACGCCGTCCGAGCCGACCAGCGCGAACAGCGCGTCCGGGTTCGCGGCGACCTCCCGGGGGACGACCCGGACGCGGGCGCCGGCCAGCAGCCCGGCCAACATCTGCCACACCGCGATGTCGAAGGTCACCGGAGCGTTGTGCACCAGCACATCACCCTCGACCAACCCCAAGTCCTCCACCTTCGCGAGCAAGTGGTTCACCATCCCCAGCCGGTGCACCATCGCCCCCTTCGGACGACCCGTCGAACCCGACGTGAAGATCACGTAGCCCAAGTCGAGACCGGAGCCCAGCGGTGGCGCGAGCTCCGCGTCCTCCACGCCGTCGAGCACCACCACCTCGACCGCCGCGCCCGAGTCCGCGACGACCTCCCCGGCGAGCTCCGCGTGCGCGGCGTCGGCCACCACGTGCCGGGCTCCGCTGTCGGTGAGCAGCCCGGCGAGCCGGGAACGCGGGGCGTGCACGTCCAGCGGGACGAACGCGCCACCGGCGCCGAGCACGCCCAGCACGCTGGTGACGAAGCCCGCGCCGGGGGAGGCCAGCACGCCGATCGGTCCCGCGCCCGCCAGCCGGCGGGACAGCGCGCTGGCCCTCGCCACCAGCGCCGCGTAGCTCACCTCACCGGTGTCGTCGGCGACGGCGATCGCGTCCGGAGTGCGGGTGGCGCGCTCGCGCACCAGCTCCACCACGCCGTCGGGAACGTCCTCGACCACCGCTCCGGTGCCGGTGGCGCGCAGTTCCTCCTCCTCGCCGGGGAGCAGCGCGTCCAGTTCGCTGAGCCGCCGGTACGGGTCCTCGGCGACGGCGGCGAGCACCCCCAGGAACCGCTGGGCCAGCGCGGCCACCGTCTCGCGGCGGAACAGGTCGGTGCTGTACTCCAGCGCGCCCCGCACGCGGTCCGGCGCGCCACCCGCGTGCAGCTCGTCGAGCTGCACCGTGAGGTCGAACTTGGCCCGCGGCGAGACCACCGGCTGCACCCGCGCCTCCAGGCCCGGCAGCGCCGCGGGCTCGTCCTGGTCGTTCTGCAGCACCAGCATCACCTGGAACAGCGGGTGCCGGGACAGCGAGCGACGCGGGTTCAACGCCTCCACGACGTGCTCGAAGGGCACCTCCTGGTGGGCGTAGGCGCCGAGATCGGCCTCGCGAACCCGGTGCAGCAGCTCGCCGAACTCCGGGTCCCCGGAGGTGTCGGTGCGCAGCACGATGGTGTTGACGAAGAAGCCCACCAGGTCGTCGGTGGCCTCGTCGGTGCGGCCCGCGATGGGGCTGCCCACCGGGATGTCGGTCCCGGCGCCGAGCTTGGTCAGCAGCACCGCCAGCGCGGCCTGGAAGACCATGAACGCGGTGACCCCGGACTCCCGGGCGACCGCCAGCAGCCCCTGGTACAGCTCGGGTTCCACGACGAACTCGACCTCGTCGCCGTGGTTGCCGCCGACGGCGGGGCGCGGGAAGTCCGTCGGCAGCGCCAGTTCCTCGGGCAGCCCGGCCAGCGTGCTCGTCCAGTGCTCCAGCTGGCGGGAGAGCGCGCTGTCCGGGTCGTCCGGCGCGCCCAGCACCTCCCGCTGCCAGATCGCGTAGTCGGCGTACTGCACCGGCAGCGGCGTCCAGCGCGGCGCCTTCCCGGCGCACCGCGCCCGGTAGGCCGCGGTGAGGTCGCGGGTCAGCGGCGCGATCGACCAGCCGTCGAAGGCGGTGTGGTGCAGCACCAGCAGCAGCACGTGCTCCTCCGGCGCGAGCCGGAACACCTGGGCCCGCAGCGGCGCGTCGGCGCTCAGGTCGAAGCCGCGGTCGGCCTCGGCGGTCAGCCGCGGCCCCAGCTCGTCGGCCGGGAGGTCGACCACCGGGAGGTCCGGGCGCGCGGCGGCCGCGGCGAGCACCTGCTGGTGCGGCAGGCCGTCGTGGTCCGGGATGACGGTGCGCAGGCTCTCGTGCCGGGCGACCACGTCGCCCAGGGCCGCGCGCATCGCCGTCACGTCCAGCTCCCCGGTCAGCCGCAGCGCGAGCGGAACGTTGTAGGTGCCGGTGCTCGCCGCCTCCAGCCGGTTGAGGAACCAGAGCCTGCGCTGCGCGTAGGACAGCGGCAGCTGCCCCGACCTGTCGGCCGGTGCCAGCGGCCGCCGCGCCCGCTCGGCCCCGCCGACCCGCTCCGCGAGCCCGGCGACGGTGCGCGCCTCGAACAGGTCCTTGATCGGCAGCTCCACGTTCAGGGCCGAGCGCGCCCGGCCCACGACGCGCGTCGCCAGCAGCGAATGCCCACCGGAGGCGAAGAAGTCGTCGTCGATGCTCACCTGCGGCACCCCGAGCACGTCCGCGAAGACGTGGCAGAGGATCTCCTCCACCGGGGTGCGCGGGGCGCGGCCCGCCCGCGGCGCGGTCTCCGGTTCCGGCAGCGCGGCCCGGTCCACCTTGCCCTGCGAGGTCAGCGGGAAGGAACCGAGCGCCACCAGCGCGGCCGGGACCATGTAGTCCGGCAGCGTGTCGGCCAGGTGCTCGCGCAGGCCGCGCGGCAGCACGCCTTCACCCCCGGCGGTGACCGCGTAGCCGACCAGCCGCTTGTCGCCCGCCTCGTCCTCGCGGACCACGACCACGGCCTGCTCGACCTCGGGATGGGAGCCGAGCACCGACTCCACCTCGCCGAGCTCGATGCGGAACCCGCGCAGCTGCACCTGGTCGTCGGAGCGGCCCGCGTAGTCCAGCTGGCCGTCCGGGCGCCACCGGCCGAGGTCGCCGGTGCGGTACATCCGCTCGCCGCCCTCCCGGAACGGGTCGGCCACGAACCGCTCGGCGGTGAGACCGGGGCGGTCCAGGTAGCCGCGGGCGAGCCCGCCGCTGAGGTAGATCTCGCCGACGGTGCCGACCGGGACGGGGCGCAGCGCCGCGTCGAGCACGTGCACCCGGTGGGCGGTGGTGGGTTCGCCGATCGGCGGGCGCTGGTCGCCGGCGAGCGGCCCGCTGATCGTCGCGCCGACCACGGCCTCGGTGGGCCCGTAGCCGTTGAACAGCCGCACCCGGTCGGCCCAGCGGGCCACCACCTCGGCGGAGCAGGCCTCGCCCGCGACCACCACGGTGAGCCCGGCGGGCAGCTCGCTGCCCGGGGGCAGCGACGCGGCGACCACGGGCGGGATGCCGACGTGCGTGATGCGCGCGGCGGAGATCAGGTCCACCAGCGGCTGACCCGGCATCCGGGTCTCGTCGTCGGTGAGCACCAGGGTGCCGCCGCGCAGCAGCGCGAGGCCGATCTCCCACACCGAGGCGTCGAAGCTGAACGAGGCGAACAGCAGCATCCGGCTGTCACGACCCAGCCCGAAGCGCTCCCCGTGGCTGGCGATCATCGCGCACAACGACCCGTGCGGGACCAGCACGCCCTTCGGGCGCCCGGTGGAGCCGGAGGTGTAGATGACGTAGGCCGGGTGCCCGGGCAGCAGCGGGCGGGCCCGCTCCGCGTCGGTCACCGGGCCGTCGTCGAACCCGGCGAGCTCGTCCTCGACCTCGTCCAGCGCCACCGCGGGCACGTCCCCACCGGAGAGCTCGGCGAGGGTGGCACCGGTGCCGAGCACCAGCGCGGGCCGGGCGTCGGCGAGCATGTGCTCGATTCGCTCGGCGGGCAGCTTCGGGTCCACCGGCAGGTAGGCCGCGCCGCTGGCCAGCACCCCGGCCACCGCCTCCACCATCAGGTGCGAGCGCGGCAGCACCAGCGCGACCAGCCCCTCCGGTTCGGCGCCGCGCGCGATGAGCCAACGGGCCAGCCGGTTCGCCCGCCCGGCGAGCTCGCCGTAGCTGCGGGAGTCCTCGCCGAAGACCACGGCCTCGTGCTCCGGGCGCTCGCGGGCCTGCTCGGCCAGCAGGTCCGGGGCGACCGCGCGCGGCTCGTCGGTGATCGTCCCGCCGAAGCGCAGCACCCGCAGCCGCTGCTCCGGGGTGAGCGACTCCAGCGCGCCCACCCGGGTCTCCGGCTCGGCGAGCGCGGTGCGCAGCAGCTGGACGAAGCGGTCGACGATCGCGGCGGCGGCCGGGGCGTCCAGCAGCGCGGGCTGGAACTGCGCCTCCAGCCGCATCGGCTCGCCGGGGTAGACGCCCAGCGCCAGCGGGTACTCGGCGACGACCCTGGCCAGGCCGCCGAGGGCGCGGACGCCGGGGACGATGCCGCTGAGCTCGCGGGCGTCGGACATCGGGTAGTTGTGGAAGCTCAGCACGGTGTCGAACAGCGCCGCGCCGGTCCCCGCCGTTCGCTGCACCTCGGGCAGGCCCAGGTGCCGGTGCGGGTCCAGCGCGAACTGCTGTTCCTGCAGCTCGGCGAGCAGCGCGCCGACCGTGCGGTCCGGGGCGGTGTCGACCCGGACGGGCAGCGTCGTCAGGAACGAGCCGAGCACCGCCTCCACCCCGGGCAGCTCGGCCGGACGACCGGAGTGCACCGCGCCGAACACGACGTCCCGGCGGCCGGTGAGCTGGCCCAGCAGGATCGCCCACACGCCCTGCACGACGGTGTTCGGGGTGAGCTCGCGGTCCCGGGCGAACTCGGCGAGCCGGCCGGTGAGCCCGTCCGGCAGGTCCACCACGAGCGCCTCGGGCAGCTCCGGGGTGTGTCCGGCGGCACCGGGGGCCAGCAGCGTCGGTTCGTCGAGGGTGCCCAGCGCCGCGCGCCAGGCCTCCTCGGCGGCTTCGACGTCCTGGCGGGCCAGCCATTCCAGGTAGCCGGAGTAGCGGGCCACCTCGGGCAGCGCCCGCGCGTCGCCGCCGCTGGCGGTGAGTTCGAACAGCTCCCGGCCGAAGATCGGGTTCGACCAGCCGTCCAGCACCACGTGGTGCACCGTCCACATCAGGCGGAACAGCTCGTCCCCGGTGCGCACCACGCCGAGCCGCACCAGCGGGGGACGCGCGAGGTCGAAGCGGCGGGCCCACTCCCGCTCGGTGAGCCGCTCCAGCTCGGCGGCGCGCTCCTCCTCCGGCAGGTGCGACAGGTCGGTCTCCTGCCAGGGCAGCTCGACCTCCGGCAGCACCACTTGCACAGGTTCACCGGAGCCGAGGCGGTGGAAGCCGGAGCGCAGCGCGGGGTGCCTGCGCAGCAGTGCCTCCCCGGCGGCGCGCACGGCGGCGGTGTCCAGCGGCCCTTCCAGGTCCACGGTCACCTGCAGCGTGTAGACGTCCAGTCCCTCCTGGTCCCGCTCGGCCTGCAGCAGCAGCCCCCGCTGCAGCGGCGTCGGCGGCAGCAGGTCCTCGATCGGGCCGAGCTCCCGCTCCAGGGCGGTGATCTCCCGCTGCCGCAACGGGATCAGCGGGAAGTCCGAGGGGGTGCGACCCCCGGCGCCCGGGGTGGCGGCGTGCCGGGCCAGCGCTTCCAGCGCGCGCAGCCAGCCCTCGGTGAGCTCGCGGGCGTCCTGCTCGGACAGCAGTTCCCCGGCCCACGTGCAGTCCACCACCAGGTGCGGGCCGTCGGCCCGGTCCTCGGTGAGCGAGGCGAACTCCGCCACGTAGCGCAGCGGCACGTCCGGGTGCTCGCCGACGCCGACGGCCTCGCCACCACCGGTGAACGACCACTCGGCCTCCTCGTCGACGCCGAAGCGGCCGAGGTAGTTGAAGCCGATCTCGGGGTGCCCGGCGGCGGCGAGCGCGCCGCGGGTCTGCGGGTTGACGTAGCGCAGCAGCCCGTAGCCCAGCCCGTCGTCCGGCAGCGCGCGCAACTGCTCCTTGACCAGCTTGAACGCCTCGGCGATCGCCGGTCCGCCCGCGAAGGCCTCGGCCGCGTCGAACTCGCCGGGGTCCAGCCGAACCGGGAACGCGGAGGTGAACCACCCCACGGTCCGGCTCGGATCCAGGTCCTCGGACAGGCCGGTGCGGCCGTGACCCTCCAGCTCGATCCGGGAGGCGGTGCCGCTCAGGCCGAGCCGGTGGCGCCGCTCGGCCAGCGCGACCGCGAGGCCGGTCAGCAGCACCGGGTTGATCTCGGCGTGGAAGGCGGCGGGCACGTCGGTGAGCAGCGCGGAGGTGAGCTCGGCGGACAGCTCCGCCCGCAGCGAGCGGGCGGTGCCGCGCACGTCGCGCGCCGGGTCCAGCGGGCGGTCCCCGAGCGGTCCGGCGTCGCGCAGCTGCTCGGTCCACACCGGCAGCTCGCGCATCCGCTCGGTGGAGCGGGCCTGCTCGCCGAGGGCCTGCGCCCAGCGCCGCAGCGAGGTGCCCACCGCGCCCAGCTCCACGGGATCGCCCGCCTCGCCGGCCCGCCAGGCGGCGGCCAGGTCGGGGACGAGCACCCGCCAGGACACCCCGTCCACGGCGAGGTGGTGCACCACCAGCACCAGCCGGTCCCGGCGCCCCTCCCCGGCGCGCACCAGCACCGCGCGCAGCACCGTCCCGTCCTGCGGAGCGAGCTCGGCGCGGGCCTCGCGGATCAGCCGGGCGCACTCGGCGTCCAGGTCGGTGGCGGCGGAGGCGTCGGCGGTGCGCAGCAGCGCGGCCGCGTCGACCGAACCGGTGGGCGCCGTCTCCAGCGCCCAGAAGCCCTCGGCGGGCACGTGCAGCACCAGGCGCAGCGCGTCGTGGTGGTCGAGCACGGCTCGCAGCGCGGTGACCAGCGAGTCGGCGGTCACCCCGGCGGGCAGCGCGAGCACGACGTGCTGGCTGAACTCGCGGACCTGCTCGGTCCGGGTGCCCACGTCCTCGCGGAGCTGCTCGGCGATCGGGGTCAGCTCGACCGCGCCCACTCCGTCCGAGGCGTCCGGCAGCGCCCGGCCGCCGATCGGCTGCACGACCTTCGCCAGTTCGGCGACGGTCTTGCGGCGGAAGATCTCGCGCGGGGTGAGCGCCAGCCCGGCGCCGCGGGCGCGGCTGACGACCTGGATGGAGCTGATGCTGTCGCCGCCGATGGCGAAGAAGTTGTCGTCCACGTCGACCGAGGGCAGCCCCAGCACCTCGGCGAGCACGGTGCACAGCACCTCCTCCTGCGGCGTCCGGGAGCGGGTGGCCGAGGCGGCGGCGAGTTCCGGCTTGGGCAGTGCGCTGCGATCCACTTTTCCATTCCCCGTCAACGGCAACCGGTCCAAGATCAGCGCCACCGCCGGGACCATGTACGACGGCAGTGCGGTGCCGAGCTCCGCGCGCACCCGCGCGGGGTCCGGCGGCGTTCCGGGCTCGGTCGCCACCAGGTAGGCGACGAGCCGCTTGTGCCCTGCCGGGTCCGGGACCACGGCGACGGCGGCGTCCGCCACGCCCGCGATCTCGCGCAGGGCGACCTCGATCTCGCCGAGCTCGATGCGGTGACCGCGGATCTTGACCTGGAAGTCCCGTCGCTCCAGGAACTCCAGCTGCCCGTCCGGACGCAGCACCACCCGGTCACCGGTGCGGTACATCCGCGAACCGTCCGCGGCGAACGGATCCGGCAGGAAGGCCAACGCCGTCTTCGCCGGATCACCCAGGTAACCCCGACCGACCCCGACCCCGGCGACGTACAACTCCCCCGGCACCCCGGCGGGCACCGGGCGGAGCTGGTCGCCGAGCACGTGGAGCCGGGTGCCGCGCACCGGGCGCCCGATGGGCACCCGCACGCCGAAGTCCTGCTCCCGGGCGGAGAAGACGCCGTGGGTGACGTCGTCGGAGCACTCGGTCGGCCCGTAGGCGTTCATCAGCGGGATCCCCGGGAACCGGGCGAACCAACGGGCGCACAGGTCCGGCGGCAGCGGCTCGCCGGTCACGACCAGCCAGCGCAGCGCGGTCAGCTCGGGGACCGCCAGCCCGGCGTCCCAGCCGTCCAGCGCGGCCCGCAGCAGCGACGGCACGACCTCCAGCACCGTCACGGACTCCGCCGAGGCCAGCGGGAACAGCGAGTCCGGATCGGCGGCGACGTCCCGCCGCACCACCCGGACGCGGGCGCCGGCCAGCAGCCCGGCCAACATCTGCCACACCGCGATGTCGAAGGTCACCGGAGCGTTGTGCACCAGCACATCACCCTCGACCAACCCCAAGTCCTCCACCTTCGCGAGCAAGTGGTTCACCATCCCCAGCCGGTGCACCATCGCCCCCTTCGGACGACCCGTCGAACCCGACGTGAAGATCACGTAGCCCAAGTCGAGACCGGAGCCCAGCACCGGCGCCAACACCTCGTCGACGGCGCCGTCCAGCTCCAGCACCTCCGCATCGCCCGCCACCTCGGCGGCGAGCTCGCGGTGCCCGGCATCGGTGATCACGCGGGCGCAACCGGCGTCGGCGATCAGCCCGGCGGTGCGGGCCGCGGGCGCGTTCACGTCCAGCGGCAGGAAGGCCGCGCCCGCGCCGAGGACGCCGAGCACCGCCGTGACGAACCCGGTCCCCGGCGCGGCCAGCACCCCCACCACGCCCGGCCGCACGCGGCGGGACACGGCGCTCGCCCGGGCCACCAGCTCCGCGTAGCCCAGCTCGCCCGCCTCATCGGCGACCGCGACGGCGTCGGGGGTGCGCGCCGCGCACTCGCGCACCCGCGCCACCACGTCCGTCGGCTCCACCGGCCCGTCCGGACCGGTTCCGGCGTCCAGCAGCCGCTCCCGCTCCCGCTCGTCGACCAGCTCCAGCTGCGCGAGCCTGCCGCCCGGATCCAGCTCGGCGAACCGGCGCAGGAACGCGCAGAACCGCTCCAGGTGCTCCCGGGCCTCCTGTTCGGAGTACCGGGCGCGGTTGGCGCTCAGGTGCACCTCGACCCCGCCGTCGGGGGCGTCGACGACGGTGACCTCCAGGTCGTCGACCAGTCCGGTGGACAGGTTGTGCACCACGACCTCGCAGCCCCCGAGGCTCGGGCGGGTCTCCTGCGGCAGCACGTTCACGAACGGCCCGAACGGCCGGTTGTCGTCGCTGGCCAGGCCCATGCCCTGCCGGATGCGGCTGACGCGGTGCCGCTGATGCTTGATCGCTCCGGCGAGCTCGCCGGAGAGCTGCTTGAGCAGTTCGGCGCGGGACATCGCGGGGTGCACCCGCAACCGCAGCGGCACGTAGTTGTTCACCATGCCCGGGATCGCGCGCATCCGGCGGTTCACCCGCGCGGTCACCGGCATCGACAGCAGCACGTCCGGCCCGCCGGTCATCCGCTGCGTGTAGACGCCGAAGGCGGCCAGCAGCACGGTCGGCACGGTCACCTTCGCCTCGCGCGCGGCGGCCCGCACCCGCTCCAGCACCCGCCACCCCACCACCTCGGTGACGCGGTGGAAGCGCTGCGCGGGCGCGGCGTCCGCGCGGGAGAGCGTGACGAGCTCGGGGGTCGCGGGGAAGCGCTTCGCCCAGAACTCACGATCCCGCTCGGCCTGCCCGGACACCGCGTACGAGGCCTCGGCGTCGATGAGCTCGCGCAGCGGCGGCAGCGCGCCGTCGGCGGCGGACTCCCCGGTCAGCAGGGCGTCGTAGAGCTCGCCCAGCCGACGCCAGAACACCACCTGGCTGAACCCGTCGCACAGCAGGTGGTGGATGCACATCGAGAAGAACACCCGGTCCGGCCCGACCCGCACCAGGGCCAGCCGGAACAGCGGGAACTCGGTGAGCGCGAACGGCCGGTCCAGCTCCCCGCCGATCCAGTCGCGGGCGGCGGCGACCGGATCGGCCTCGCCGCTGAAGTCCCGCAGCCGCAGCGGCGGCTCGGGCAGCGGCTCCACGCACTGCCGGGGCTCGCCGTCGACCTCGGTGAACCGGCAGCGCACGCACTCGGCCTCGGCCACCAGACCGGCCACCGCGCGGGTGAACAGCTCCACGTCCAGCGGCCCGGAGATGTCCAGGTAGCCGGCGGTGTTGTAGGCCGCGCTCCCGCCGGTGCCGCCGCTCGTCGCCGCCACCTCGTCGAACCAGATGTCGCGCTGCCCGGCGGACAGCGGCAGGCTCGGCGTCTCGACTGCCGTCATCGCACTCCCCTCGAAGACCTCACGCCCCGGTCACCCCTCCGCCGAGATCGGCCGAGGCGATGGCGTCCGCGCCGTAGATGTCGCTGACCCACTGCTCGTTGTGCACCGTGTCCAGGTACCGCTCCCCCAGGTCCGGGGCGAGCGCCACGGCGGTCGTCTCCGGCCCGGCGCCGTTGCGCTCCAGCCAGCGCGCCGCGCCGCACACCACCGTTCCGGTGGAGCCGCCGAACACGAACCCGCCGGCCACCAGCCGCCGCACCGTGCGCACCGTGTCCACCTCCGCCACGTGCACCACGTCGTCCACGAAGGACTCGTCGAGCAGCTGCGGGCGGACCCCGGTGCCCAGGCCGGGGATCATGCGGGGGCCGGGCGGGGTGCCGAAGGTGACCGACCCCTCCGAGTCGATCGCCACCACCCGCACCGCGGGCCGCACCTCGCGCAGGTAGCGGGCGCAGCCCATCAACGTCCCGGTGGTGCCCGCGCCGACGAACAGCACGTCCAGGTCCGGGAAGTCGCGCAGCACCTCCGGTCCGGTCGCGCGGTAGTGCGCGAGCCAGTTCGCCGGGTTCGCGTACTGGTTGAGCCAGACGCTGCCGTCGTTCTCCGCGCAGATCCGCTTCACCCGGCGCAGCCGCGCGCCGAGCAGGCCGCCCTCGGCGTCCGGTTCCCCGATCACCTGGACCTCGGCGCCCAGCGACTGCATCAGCTGGCGGGCGCCCAGGTTGCAGCGCGCGTCGGTGACGCAGACGAAGCGGTAGCCTCGGCTGGCCGCGACCAGGCTCAGCGCGACGCCGAGGTTCCCGGAGGAGCTCTCGACCAGCATGGTGCCGGGGACCAGCTGCCCCGCTCGTTCGGCGGCGGCGATCATCTCGGCGGCCGCCTTCAGCTTGATGGAACCGGCGAAGTTGAACCCCTCGCACTTGAGGAACAACCGGTGACCGGTCACCCGCAGCAGGTCCACGTAGAGGTCGTCCACGTTGAACTCGTGCGGTCTCGTGATGACAGGCACGCGACGTCTCCCGCCCACGCCGAGCCGAGGCTCAGCGCTTCCCGTAGCGATCCAGCTCGTAGAAGAAGTCCTCGACCACCCGCAGCCCGCCGCCGCGGGCCAGCTCGTCGTGGACGTACTTGCCCACCGCCAGGTCCAGCACCCCGAGGCCGAACGGCGAGAACACGACCGGCCGCCCGGTGTCGAGCCGGACCCGGCCGTCCATCACCTCGGCGAGGGTGCCGTCGAGGAAGTCCCGGTTCCCGGTGCGCTGCTCGGCCAGGTGCACCGAGGTGTTCGCCTTGAGGCAGTGCTCCACGTCGTCCACCACGTTCTGCGCGGACAGCACCACCTCCGGCGACAGGTCGCGCAGCGAGATGTTCAGCACCAGCGGCGCGTGCTCGAACCAGGAGGGTTCGGACACGTGCGGGACCCCGGCGACGGTGGCGAACACGACGAGGTCGCTGGCGCGCACCAGCTCCTCGCAGCTCTCGTGCACCGTGATCCGGCCCGCGGCGGTGGTGTTCTCCAGGTAGGACCGGAAGCCCTCGGCGTGCCCGGCGTCCAGGTCGTGCACCCCGACCTCGTCGAAGTCCCAGCCGGAGCCCAGCAGGTAGGTGTGGATGTAGCGGGCGATGAGCCCCGTGCCCACGAACCCGACCCGGCGCGGTCGGCGGTCCTGCGCGCTGAGCCGCTCGGCGGCCAGCGCCGCCGAGGCGGCGGTGCGCACGGCGCTGATGATGGAGCTCTCCAGGCACGCCAGCGGGTAGCCGGTGGCCGGGTCGTTGAGCACCAGCACCGCCGAGGCGCGCGGCAGCCCGGAGTCGATGTTGCGCGGGAAGCTGGAGATCCACTTGATGCCGTCCACCGCGACCGCTCCGCCCACCGAGGCGGGCAGCGCGATGATCCGCGACTCCGGCCGGTCCGCGAAGCGCAGGAAGTACGACGGCGGGTTCACCGTGTCACCGGCGCCGTGCAACCGGTAGGTGTCGGCGACCAGGTCCACCAGCTCGCGCTCCCGGCCGCTGAGCACCTCGTGCACCTGGGCACCGGGCACGACCGCGAACGTCGGCTTCTCGGGCATGGGGTCTCCGTTGCTGCTCGGGCGGCCCGGCTGGGCCGGCGTGGCTGCGGGCGGCCTCGCGGCGCGCTCGGCCGGTGCCGGGGTTCTCCCCGTCGCGGCGCGGAATCCGGGTCTCGCGACCGCCTCTCGCACCGGCTCTCCCGATGCTGCCCGCATCCGCTGACACCGAGCTGACTTCGAGCTGACGTCCCGGTTCGGGCGGGGTCGCCGGGGCGGGGCGGCCGCTCGGCCCACCGGTGCGACCGGGACCGAGCGGGTTCCCCGCGCTCGCCCGCCAGGGCGGCGATGCCGTCGCGCGGACGCACCGGAGGGGGTCGCTCCCCCTCTGAGAGGGCCGCTGGGGCGCCGCCCCCCGTCCCGCTAGGTCGTGGAGACCTTGCCGGAGACGAGCCCCTGGGCCAGGTTGAGCTGCTGCACGTGCGTGGTGCCCTCGATGAACTCCAGCGACTTCGAATCCCGCACCAGCTTGTCCAGCAGGGGGTGCTCCAGCCTGGCCGCGGGACCGAAGAACTCGCAGGCCAGCAGCGCGGCCTCCTCGGCGAGGTGCCCGGCGCGCAACTTCGCCGCCGAGGCGAGGTGCCCGTCCGAGGTGCGCGCGTCCACCGCTTCGGCGGCCCGCTCGGTCAGCGCCCGGGCGCCGTCGACGCGCCTGCCCAGCGCGTCGATCCGGTGCCGCTCGTCCTTGGACAGCGCGCCGCGGTGCGCGAGCACGTACTCGTGCGCGGCGCGGGCCATCCCGACGCCGATCGCCGCGACCCCGGGCCGCAGCAGGTTGAAGGTCTGCACGAACGCCCACATCCCGCGCCGGGTCGGCGACAGGTGCCGGCCGAGCACGTTCTCCTCCGGCACCCGCACCTCGTCCAGCTCGATGGAGCTGATCCGCGCCCCGCGCAACCCGATGCTGGGCAGCGGTGCCGCGGTGAAACCAGCGGCCGGGGTCTCCAGCAGCACCGGCACGATCCCGAGCGGGCCGGGTCCCGTGCGGGCGAACACCACGCCGAGCTGCGCGCGGCAGGCGTTGCCGACGTAGCGCTTCGCCCCGGTCAGCAGGTAGCCCCCGTCGTCGGCGGGCCGCAGCTCGGTGCCGAGCCCGGCGGCGTCGGAGCCGCGGTCCGGTTCGGTGAGCGCGAAGAAGGTCCACAGCGGACGTTCCAGCATCCGGCCGTAGAACAGCTCCCGCTGCCGCTCGTCGGCGACCAGGCCGACCAGCACCCCGGCCAGCAGCGGTCCCGGTGCGGCCACGAGCATCCCGGCGTCCGCCGCGGCCAGCTCCTCCATGATCACTACCCGCTCCCGGGCCAGCGCGCCGTGACAGGGCCGGCCGGCGACCGGGTCCGGATCGTGGCCGTGCTCCGGCGGGACGCCCATCGCGGCCAGGTAGCGCACGGCGGGCAGGTCGAAGTGCTCCCGGATCGCCTCCGGGTCGCGGTCCAGCTCCAGCGCGTGCGGGAGCAGGTCCGCGCCCAGCTCGCGGAAGTGCTGCCGCAGCTGTCGGTACCAGCGGTCGGTCATGGCCCCTCCGGGTGGGCGTAGGCGGCGGCCAGCAGCGCGGAGACGTCCGCGACGTGCCCGGGTCCGCCGAGGAGGTAACCGCTCGCGCCGAGCAGCCGCGCCAGCCCGCGATCGGCCGCGCCGAGCCGGTCGTGCGCGTGGGTCAGGTCCCCGGCGGTGCGCGGCTCGTCCCGGCCCAGCACGGCCCGCACCTCCAGTTGCCCGGTGAGCGCCTCGGCGAGCTGCGCGCGCACGAGCTGCCGGTGCAGCAGCGCGGAGTCCCCGGAAGTGCGCTCGCCGAGGTACCGGACGGCGGCCTCCCGCAGCGCCTCGGAGCACCCGAGCCGCAGCCACACCACCGCCTCGCCCCAGCCCTCCGGCTCGGCGCCGGGACGGCCCCGCAGCACCGCGACAGCACCACCGGGCAACCGCTCGGTGCGCTCCGCGCCGCCGCCGGCGAGCTCGGCGGGGACCACCGCGAACCCGGTGGGTCCGTGGTGCGGTGCGCGCGGGCTCAGCTCCGCGTGCAACCCGGCCAGCGCCGGGGCCAGGCCCTCCTGCCGCGCCCGCCCGCGCAGCAGCGGACCGAGCTCCCCGCCGGCGCCCGTCACCGGGGCCCCGCAACCACGCAGACGCCGAGGTCGCGGGTGGTCTCGTCGTAGTCCACCAGCGCCAGCGGGCCGGGGCGCTCGGCCAGCTCCGCCCACACCCCGGTGCACGGCTGGCCCGGGACCACCGAACGCACCTCGCGGCCGGGCAGGTCGCGCTCGGGATCGAGCGCGGGACCGGCCACGACCACCGGCCGCTCGTCCCCGGACAGCTCGTCGAGCACGGCCTCGATCGCGGCGGGCACCTCCGGGCGAGCCACGCCCGGCCGCTCGCGCACCGCGACCGGCGGATGCCCCCGGTCGCGCTCCAGCAGCAGCACCACCGCGGCGTCGCCGCTGGCCACCGCCGCCGGGGCGCAGTCCGGTTCGTAGGGCAGCGCCGCCTGGTCCGCCAGCACCACCAGCGCGCGTTCCCAGCCGTGCCGCTGGGCGTAGCAGCTCGCCAGCCGCAGCGCGGCGAACGGGGCGCACACCCCGTTGTCGGTGAGCGTGAACGAGAGCCCGTCCGGCACCAGCACCTCGGACAGGTAGGTCGGCGCCGCCAGCCTGCAGTCCAGGTCCGGCGTCGCGTGCGCGACGACGCCCAGCCGCACCGGCTCGGCCACCAGGTCGTGCTCGGTGATCAGCGCCGCCGCCATCGCCGCGAACGGGTTGCCGCGCTCGGCCAGCTCCGGCCGGTGCGCCACGCCGTAGGCACCGGTGAGGTCCTGGAAGTGCCGCAGCGAGAACTCGTCGTCGATCCGGTGCTGGCCCGCCGGGAAGCGGCGGTGCACGATGCGGCGGAGGCCCAGCGCCGAGGAGCTGAGCCCGTGCGGCGCGAGGGCCGCCGAGGTCCGGTACATGCTCAGCTCCCCGACTCGCCGAGGACGAAGTCGGTCAGCGTGCCCACCGTCTCGAAGTGGCCCATCTCCAGGCTGTCGGTGTCGAACTCGATGTCCAGCGCCTCCTCCAGGCGCATCATCAGCTCGAAGACACCGGTGGAGTCCAGCCCCAGCTCCTCGAAGATCTTCGACTGCTCGGTGAGCTCGGGCAGCTCGTAGTCCAGCACCGCCTTGAGCTCGGTGATCACGCTCGCGACGGTGGCCGCGCGATCGGGCGTGGTGGTGGGGTTCTGCGGCATGGGTTCGCCCTCTCCAGGTGGGTTGTCGTCGATCAGGAGCGCGCCGGCTCCGCGGGCGCGCCCTCCGGTTCCTGCGCCCGCAGCAGGTCCGCGGGCTCGTCCCGGCGGCGCACCAGCCGGGCGCGGCCGTCGCGGACCAGCACCTCGGCCGGGTGGCCGTGGCTGAGGAACAGCACCGGGGAGGCGCTGGGCCCGTAGGCTCCGGAGCGCAGCACCCCGATCAGGTCGCCCGCGCGCAGCGGCGGCAGCTCGACCTTCTTGCCGATCACGTCGTTCGGGGTGCACAGCGGGCCGGTGATGTTCCAGGTCTCGCTCGCGGGCTCGTCCCAGCGGCTCAGCACCCGGATCGGGAAGTTCCGCTTCACGAAGGACCCGATGCCGACCGCGGCCATGTGGTGATTGGTGCCGCCGTCGGCGACGGCGAACCGCTCCCCGTGCGAGGTCTTCACGTACTGCACGCGGGTGACGTAGGTCCCGGCCTTGGCGGTGAGGAACCGGCCCAGCTCCATCACCAGCCGGGTCCCCGGGTGCCGCGCGGCGAAGTCGTCGATCAGCGGGTTCACCAGCGCGGTGAGCACGTCCACGTCCAGGTCGGACTCGCCGTCGAAGTAGGCCACGCCGAGCCCGCCGCCGACGTCCACCAGCTCGGGCGGGAAGCCCAGGTGCGCCGAGAGCCGGTCGGCGAGCTCCAGGATCTGCCGGGTGTTCTCGGCGACGCTGTCCTCGGTCAGGATCCGGGTCCCCATGTAGACCTGGACGCCCATCAGCCGCACGTGCGGGTGGCGGGTCGCCAGCTCGGGGTCGGCGAGCAGCTGGTCCTCGTCGAATCCGAACTGACGGGGCTTGCCGCCCATCGTCAGGCCCGAGCCCTTCACCGAGAAGTTCGGGTTCACCCGCAGCACGACCCGCGCGGTCCGGCCGCGCCGCGCCGCCAGCTCGTCGATCACCGCCAGCTCGGGGAAGGACTCGCAGATGATCGCGCAGATGTCCTCGTCCAGGCAGGCCTCGATCTCCGCGCGGCTCTTGCCCGGTCCGAGGAACAGGATGTCGCGGGGTTCGACCCCGGCGCGGCGGGCGGTGATCAGCTCCGCCATCGAGGAGACCTCGGCTCGCGCCCCGCTCTCGTGCAGCAGGCGGCAGATCGCGACGTTCGGGTTGGCCTTGAGCGAGAAGAACACCTCCAGCGCCGGGTGCAGCCGCTCGCGCAGCGCGGTCATCCCGCCCGCCAGCTCGTCGCCGTCGTAGAGGTACATCGGGGTGCCGAACTCGGCTGCCAGGTCGGAAATCCCGTTGCCCTGCACGGTGAACTCCGCGCTCATCCGGTTGCCTCCATCCCCGCCAGGCGGGAGCTGATCTCGGCGTCGAGCGCGCCGAGCTGATCGGTCGAGTCGGCCACCAGGAAGCCGTAGAGCCTGCCGTCGAAGGGCTCGCCGGCCCCCGCGGCGGCGTTCACGGTGGCGAAGTTGTCCACCACCAGGCCGATGCCGTCCTTCCAGAGCAGCCCGTCGAGCGCGGCCCGGACCTCGGCGAACGGCAGCGGCGCGGTGAGCCGCAGCGCGTGGTGCCGGGCGAGCGCGACCTGGCCCTCGGACGTGAGCCGCTCCTGCAGGGGCAGCTGGTACGTGGACATGTTGTTCCGGGCGTTGATCTCCAGCAGCGGGAACAACCCGCCGTCCGGCTCGACCAGCGCGTCCACGCCCACCACGCCCCGGTAGCCGTCGGCGGCGAGCCGGGCGCCGATCAGCGCGGCGGCCTTCTCCACCACCGCCAGCTGCTCGACGTCCAGCTCCGCCGGGAAGCGATGTCCCTTGTGGACGCCGCCCTCGGTGAGCGCCTCCTTGACGAAGTCGAACCGCACCGATCCGTCGCCGTGCACGGTGAACTGGTAGTTCAGGTCGGCGCGCTTGGCCACCCACTGCTCGATCACGAAGGCCAGCCGGCCCCCGGTCTCCTCCGCCTTCCGGGCGAGCATCCGGTGCAGCCGGTCCAGGCGGCGGACCGAGTCCACCACCGCGATTCCCTTGCCGGAGACCCCGAACGCTTCCTTCACCACGACCGTCGTGCCCGCCGCCACCAGCTCGCGGGCTCCCGCGATGGCCGCGTCCAGCTCAGCGGTGGTCTCGCAGGTCCAGCCGCGCGGTTGCCGCAAGCCGAGCTCGTCGGCGGCGAGCCGGCTGTAGACCTTGCTGTTGACCGCCTTGCACAACGCGGCGCCCGGGGTGGCCAGCGGGATCCCCGCCTCGGCGGCGAGCCGCTCCTCCAGCTCGGAGACGCCGTGCGGCGCCAGCCGGGCGCCCCGCTCCGCGAGCCCCCGCAGCACCTCCAGCAGCGCCGGGTCGCCGAGCACGTCCTCGGTCACGATCCGCTGCGCGTCCTGGTGCGCGACCGCGTGCACGGTCGGCACCGGCAGCCCGAGCTCGCGCAGGTGCGCCAGGTGGTCCGGATCCGGCGGTGCCTTGACGAGCACGTGGTCGTCGGAGCTCGCGGGCAGCAGCGCGAACTGGTCCATGCGGTTGACCACCGCGGTCCCGCCGGGCGCCGAGAACCGGGGCAGCCCCAGCTCGCCGCGCGCCCACAGCTGCTCGACCTCGAAGTTGCCCAGGAACACCAGCGGCGTCCCCGGATCACCGGTCAGGGCCTCCTTGAGCCGCCGGTTGAAGTCCTGCCCCATCTCGCCCCCGCTCACTACCTACCGTTGATCACGCATGGTGTGCCTCGCGCCTGCTCCTCGTCAGCGGCGAAGCCGTCGAGACCCACCGCCCGACCTCCTGCGCGGACCGAGAACGACAGGCGCTCTCAGTGCTGGAAGACCATCGCCGCGAACGTCTGCCCGAGCCCGACCGACGTCATCAGGTAGCGGTCTCCGGGGCGCAGCACGCCGCCGTCCACCACGGACCGGTAGTTGATGAAGGGGTCGGCGCAGAAGCAGTGCCCCGTGCGCGGCAGGTTGTCCATGAACAGCTTCCGCTTCGGGACGCCGAGGTTGTCCGCCGCGACGGTCCAGGAAACCCGGTTCACGTTGTGCGGCAGCAACAGGTCGATGTCGTCGAGCTCCAGGCCCGCCTCGGCGACGGCCGCGAGCACGACCTCCGCGAGCACGTCCTGGTAGATCTTGCGGGCGTCCGCGGCGACCTCGGCGTTCATGTCGATGACGCCGTCCGCGCGGCCGTAGATCCGGCTGGCGTAGCCGAGCATCCGGTCCCGCTCGCCGCCCGCGCGCACCAGCACCGCGGCCGTGCCCTCACCCATGATCGAGACGTCCGTGACCCACTGGGTGAACGGGGTGAAGGTCTTCTCCCCGGTGAGGATGAGCGCCAGCGCGTCGGGATCGCCGTCGGCGGACAGCAGCGTGTCGCACACGTCGATGGCGAGCAGCCCGGTGGCGCAGCCGTGGTCGGCGACCCCGAACCCGTGGGCGTGGCCCAGCCCCAGTTCCTCCCGCACCCGCTGCAACGGGCTGTGCGGGTAGGGCGCGGTGGTGCGCAGTCCCTTGCCCCGCACCACGTAGCGGACCCGGTGCTCGTTGCCGCGCAGCGAGTTCAACCCGCGCGCCGCCGCCAGCAGCAGGTCGGTCTCGGACTCCCGCGGCGCCTTGCAGATCTGGTCCAGCCCGTAGAGCCGGGTGAACCGCCGCAGCTGGAGGTCGTTGAGCCCCAGGGGCTCCTGCAGCGCGGCGACCGGTTCGGTCGAGGGCAGGTGCCGGGCCACCTCGACCAACGACGTCATCGCCGCACCGCCGGAACGCGGCCGTGACCGCACCTGCTGGAGTTCATGGGTTTCCTCCTCGTCGAGCGCCGCGCGAACACGAGCGAACGGATCGACTCCCACCCTCCAACCCGACGCTGACGAAGGGCTGACGCACCGCTGACGCCCGCTGACCACCCCGTCCCGCGCGGGGTCGGGCACCGGCCGGGCCGGCGGGCTCCGCCGCTGTCACCCGCCGCGGATTCGGCGGCGGGCCGGTCAGCGGTCGGGCTCAGAAGGGGGAGGTGACCGCGTCGAGGTGGGCGTCCAGCTCGCGGAACTCGGACCGGTGCGCCCGCAGCCAGCTCCAGTAGGCGGGGACCCTGCGGGCGAGCGCGCAGTAGTTCTCGCGCACCGCCTCGGCGATGCCGCGCAGCCGGTCCGGGGAGACCGCGCCGCGACGGGACACCAGCAGCACCTTGCGCCAGACCGCCTCCTCCGGGGCCACCAGCGCCACCCCGGGCACCAGCGGTCCGGTCGGGCTCACCAGCGCGGCCGCTCCGGCGCCGGTCACCCAGGCCATCGCCTCCGCCTGGCCCGCGGCGTGGTGCACCACCTCGGGCTCCGCGAGCTCCAGCCGGCCGAAGAACTCCCGCTCCAGGACGTGGAACCAGTGCCCGCGCTGGTGGCGCACCCAGGTCAGCGAGTCCAGCCGCGCCCGGTCCGCCAGCTCGGCCCCGGCCAGCGGGTGCCCGGAGGGCAGCGCGAGCCACATCGGTTCCCGGAAGATCACCTCGGACAGCAGGTCGGCGTCCACGCCGCGCAGCGGGTCCTCGGTCTCCGCGCAGGGCACCACGCAGGCGGTGTGCGCGTCGTCGCTGACCGCCTGCACGCACCGCGCCGCGTCCAGGGTGACCGTCTGCAGCTCGACGTCCGGCAACCGCTCGGCCAGCTCGGAGCGCAGCCCGACCGGGGTCCACTCGGCGGTGGCCACCCGGATCACGCCGGAGGACATCGAACTCGACTCCGACACGATCTCGTCGGCCCGCTCGGCCAGCTCCACCATCAGCGGGATGATCCGCTCCCCGAGCACCGTGGGACTGATGCCGGAGTTGGAGCGCACGAACAGCGGGCCGCCCAGCGCCGACTCGATGCGCCGGAGCTGCATGGTCAGGCTCGGCTGCGGGAGGGTGAGGCGTTGCGCGGCGCGCGAGATGCTGCCCGCTTCCGCGAGCGCCGCGACCACCCGTGCATGGCGTACCTCGATCTGCATCTTCGGCCGACCTCGCATCCTCCGGGCCTCAACGGCGGCGGTCTGCGAGTTCCGGTGGTGCGCCTGCCTCCAGCGCGCAGGCGAGCTGAACGCACCGTCAGCACGACGGCGCGTTGCGCAGGAACACCATGAACCCCCAGAACATGTTGCTCACCGAAGATCATACCCGGCGGGGAGCGTTCACACAGCTCGAAGGCGTTTTGATGCGGTTCCGAGAGCTGCTGGGAGGACCGGTTTCAGCCGCAACCCCCCGCATGGCCGCTTTCGACCGCCCCCCAACCCGATTCGGGCCCCGCCGCGGGCGTCGCGACGGGCTCGGGGGCGCCGCGCAGCGCCGCGAGGAACGGCTCCAGCCGGTCCAAGCCCCAGAACCTCTCGCGCCCGGCGATGAGGAACGGCACCCCGAACACACCCTCCCGGCAGACGCGCAGCAGGCTCGCCAGCCCCTCCGCGCGCAGCGCGTCGTCGTCCGCGGCCCCGGCGACCCGCGCGGGGTCCAGGCCGAGCTCCGCCCCGATACCGGCGATCACCGCCGGGTCGCTGATGTCGCGGCCCTGCTCCCAGCGCGCCCGGTACACCGCCGCGAGGTAGTCGTGCCCGCGCCCGGCCCGCACCGCCAGCGGGTACGGCAGGTGCGCGACCTCCCACACCGGCTCCCGGTCCACCGGCCAGGCCACCGCCAGCCCGCGCGCCTTCGCCAGCCGGGCCACGTCCTGCAGCACGTAGAGGTGCTTGGCCCGGGACATCGCCGCGTACGGGAACCGGGCGCCCCGCTCGGCCAGCAGCGCGGCGAAGCGCTCGTCGGGTTCCCAGAACGGGATCCACTCCAGCCGCGCCAGCAGCTCCGGGTGCCGCTCGCGGATCTCCCGGTAGGCCAACCAGGAGTACGGGCTGCGCAACGAGAAGTAGAACCGGGGCGCGCGTCCGGCGGGGCTCACAGGACCAGCCCGCCGTCGAGCTGCAGCACCTGGCCGGTCAGGTAGGACGCGCGGTCCGAGACCACGAACTCCACCAGGTCGGCGACCTCCTCCGGGCGCCCCAGCCTGCCCAGCGGGATCGCCGCCGTCTGCGCCGCCAGGGTCTGCTCGGAGAGGCCGGCGAGCATGTCGGTCCCGATGAACCCGGGCGCGACCGCGTTGACCCGGATCCCGTAGCGCCCCACCTCCTTGGCCAGCGCCTTGCTGAGCCCGATGATCCCGGCCTTGGAGGCCGAGTAGTTCGCCTGCGTCGCGTTGCCGTGCACCCCGGCCACCGAGGACAGCGTCACCACGGATCCGCGCTTGCGCTTGATCATCGGGAACAGCACGGACTTGCACAGGTTGTAGGTGCCGTCCAGGTTCACCCGCAGCACCCGGGACCAGTCCTCGTCCTTGAGCAGCGCCATCGGGTTGTCCTTGACGATCCCGGCGCAGGCCACCGCGGACGCCACGGGGCCGAGCTCCTTCTCGGTCTCCTTGACGAACCGGTCCACCTCGGCGCGCTCGGCCACGTCGACCTGCCGGACCAGCACCGACGCGCCCGCTCCGGCGGCCAGCTCCGCCACCTCCTCCGCGGCGGCCGCATCCGACTGGTAGCACAGCGCCACGTCGTGCCCGGCGGCGGCGAGCCTGGTCACCACGTGCCGCCCGATCCCCCGCGAGCCGCCGGTCACCAGCGCCACGGGCCGCGTGCTCGCGGACATCCCCACCTCTTTCGTCGTCATGCCCGGGACCCCGTCCCCGTCGGCCCCGGCACCGCCGGGCGCAGGACCTCGGCCCCGCGCCGCGCCACGGTCAGCTGCCCGATCCGGACCGCGGTGCGGCCGTCCACCGCGCACTCACCGCGGAAGATCGCCGCGTCGGGCAGCTCCCGCACCGCGATCACCTCGTGCTCCACCACGTCCCCGGGGCGGACCGGCTCCAGCAGCTCGACCCCCCGCAACCCCGTCAGCAGCTCCACCTGGCCGCTGAGCACGTCCGCGTTCGGCCGCTCCCAGCTCGCCAGCAGCACCGCGGACTGCGCCCAGGACTCCAGCAGCCTGCTCAGCGGGTAGGCGTACTCCTCCTCGGGCGCGTCCTCCGGCAGGCCCGCGTAGCAGGACTCCGTCGCGCTGATCGCCTTGCGAGTGCGGATCCGGACCCCCTGCTCGACCGAGACGACCCGGTCCACCAGCAGGACCGGATACCGGTGCGGGATCGTCGCCCGGATCCGCGCCAGCCCGTTCACGCGACCACCTCCGGCATCGCCAGCGCGCAGCGCAGCTGCGCGACCCGTCCCCGCTCGCCGGTGATCGCGACCGAGCAGCCGCCGTCGGCGCCGAACTCCACCTCGACGGCGAGCTCGTCGCCCGGCCGGACCTCGTGGAAGAAGCGCACCCGGTCCACGCCCGACAACCGCGCCGCCTCCCGGCCGGGACAGGTGCGCACCACCGCCTGCACCACGTCCAGCAGCGCGAGGCCCGGCAGCAGCGGGAAACCCGGGTAGTGCCCGGCGAACACCGGCTCCGCCGGATCGACCCGCACCGTCGCGGACACCCCGCCGCCGGAGCGCACGGCGTCCCGCGCCACGACCCGGATCACGATCCGCCCCCGAGCGCCAGCAGCACGGACCCGACGGTGCCGTCCCGCTCGACGCCGGTGATCAGCGCGAGATCGCCCGGTTCCGGGTCTCGCGCCTGCGCCCAGGCCAGCACGGCGGCCAGCTGCATCGCCCCAGCAGCGGCCGAGGTGTCCCCGATGAGCTGGCGCGGCCGCACCCGCTCGGCGTCCGGGACGAGCTCGTCGAGCGCCCCGCGCTCCCGCTCGCCCCACTCGCCCGCGTCGTCCAGCGGGGCCACCACCCGCACCGAACCGGCCCGCGCACCGGTGTCGGCCAGGTTCCCCCGCACGCACTCGGCCAGCGCCCGGCCGGCCTGGTCCGGCTCGCCGAACGCCCGGAACCGGCTGCCGAGCACCCGCGCCAGCGCTGCCCGGCCCGCCCCGGCGGCGGCTTCCGCGCGCTCCAGCAGGAAGGCCGCGCCGCCCTCCCCGAGCACCCAGCCGTCCGCGCCGCCGCCCGCCGCCCGCCACTCCAGCCAGGAGCGCTGCGGCGTGTGCTCCTCGGAGGCGCCGAACACGACCCGGTCGCAGTGCCCGCCGCGCACCAGCCGGACCCCGTTGCGCAGCGCCAGCGATCCGGTCAGCGCACCCCCGGCGATGGTGGTGTTCGGGCCCTTGATCGAGTGCCAGATGGCGCTCTGCCCGGCGGCCCGGTTCATCACGGTGTTCGGGAACCGGGCCGGGTCCACGTGGAACGGCTTCGCACCGGTCAGCGAGTCCCGGGTGAAGTCCATGATGCTCTGCGCGCTGCCCGACCCGGTCCCCCAGGTCAGCGCCAGCCGGTCGGGCTCGGCGGTGAGCTCCGGGCCGCACTCCGACAGCAGCGCACCGACGGTCTTCACGGTGATCGCGGTGACCCGGTCCATCGAGCGGGTTCCCTTGCGCCCCAGCTGCTCGGCGGCGACGAAGTCCGGGATCACCCCGCCCCGGCGGAACGGCCCGGCCCGCTCGTCCAACTCCGCCACGCAGGGCCGGCCGCCCGTGACGCCCGCCGCGAACGCCTCGCGGCCGACGCCGAACGGGGACACCGCCGACCACGCCGAGAGCACCAGCTCACCGCCCCCGGCCCGGTGGTCGTTCGCGGCGACCGCGGTCATCGCCCGCGCCCCGCCGCCGCGCCCCGCCCGCCGCCCAGGGCCGCGAGCATCTGGTCGTCGAAGTCCACCAGGGACCAGTCGCGGCGGTTGTCGATCACCGCGTAGCCGTGCGTGATCCGCCCGGTCGCCGTCGGCACCAGCACGCCGTCGCGCAGCACGTAGCAGTCCATCCGCGCGGTGTAGGTGAGGCGCTTGAACACCCGCTCCACGGTGAAGATCGTGTAGAGCTCCTCCTCCATCCGCGCCTCGCCGAGCAGCTCGATCCGGGAGTGCGGGACGACCGGGATCCAGTCCTGCTCGTCCAGCAGCTTCTTGATGGACACCCCGCGGTCGGCGAGGAACAGGTCCACGACCTCCTCCATCTGCCGCAGGTAACCGGACATCTGCACCCGCTCGGTGAAGTGGCAGTAGAAGTACGGCATCCGCCAGACCCAGCCGAAGGCGTTCGCCCCCTCGGTGAGCAGCTCGACCGGGTCCCGGTCACCGACCTCGACGGCCTCGGCGGGGCGACCCAGCTCGGCGACGACGTGCGCGGCCAGCTCCGCCGGGACCGGTTCCACCGGCAGCCCGCGGTCGTCGGAGCGGAAGGCGACGGAGACCTTCGCGGTCACCGCCTTGATCAGCTCGGCCCGCCGCACCGTCATCTCCACCTCGAAGGACATGCCCGGGCCCGACCCGTCGACCTGGCGGACCTCGGCGACGGCGAGGTCGTCGATGTGGAAGGCGGTGAGGATCTTGGTGTCGATCGCGGCGATGTCGGTGCACAACCCGAACCGCTCGTAGAGCCCGCCCGCCGGGAACCCGCGCTGGCGCAGGTGGTCCAGCACGGCCTCCTCGACCATGTAGTTGACGTGCTTGAAGCCGATCCAGGTGCAGATGTTCGAGCCCTCGTAGCGGGGCCGCAGCTCGGTCCGGGTGGCGTCCGGCGCGGTGCCGCGCTCGATGGTCGCGGCGGCGGTGCTGTTGGCAGTCACGTCAACTCCATGCTCGGTTCGGGTTCGTGCCGCCGGCCTTCGCTCGGCAGCGTGGTCAGGAAGTCCGCGACGGCGCGGGCGAACCCGTCGGCGTCCTGCGCCATCGGGAAGTGCCCGCACCCGGGCAGCCGCGCGAGCCGCCCGTCCGGCAGCGCCGCGGCCAGCGCCCGCCCGTCCTCCGGGCGCGCGGCGATGTCCTGCTCGCCCACCACGACCAGCCGGGGGGCGGTCGTCGTGGACAGCTCCAGCAGCGGGCTGCGCAGGTAGGTGTCGAAGAAGCGCATCCAGCCGTAGGGCCCGACCCAGTCGCGCAGCCGGTGCGCCATCCAGGTCCGGTAGCTCTGCGGGAACCGCGCGGTCTCGCCGAGGGTCATCGCCTCCAGGAACGTGCGGTGGAACTCGTTGAGGTAGTAGCTGATCGAGGTCCAGTCGAACTCGTCGGCGCGGGACCGGTAGAACGGGCTGACCAGCACGGCGGGCAGCTCGCGGAACCGACCGCGGGATCCGGCCTCGGTGAGCAGGTTCGCGGTGAAGGAGTGCGCGACGACCAGGTCGAAGCGCTGCCCGTCCAGGACCTCGGCCAGCAGGTCCACCGGATCGCTCCGCTGCGCCCAGGCGGTGTCGGTCATGCCCGCCCAGGGCAGCTCGACGTCCCACCACTCCCAGCCGCCGGGAGCGCGGTCCAGGAACGGGCGCCACACGTCCGCCCGGCCCGCCAGCCCGTGCAGCAGGATCGCCTTCGGCGCGCCCGCCGCCCCGGCGGGACGGCGCAGCCGCGGCGACCCGTCACGAGGCACTGGCCGCCACCTCCCGGTCGTGCCTGCCCAGCAGCAGCACCGCGTTGTTCCCCGCGAACGCCAGCGCGTTGTTCTGCACCACCGACAGCCGCGCGGGCCGCGCCTCGTTCGGCACGCAGTCCACGCCGCAGTCCGGGTCCGTCTCCCGGTGGTTGATCGTCGGTGGGATGAAGCCCTCGGTGAGCGCCAGCGCGCACGCCGCCGACGCCAGCGCGCTGGCCGCGCCCATCGTGTGACCGATCATCGACTTGATGGAGACCGTGGGCGGCGGGGTGCCGAACACCTGCCGGATCGCCCCGGCCTCGGTGACGTCGTTGGCCTTCGTCCCCGTGCCGTGCGCGGAGATGAAGTCCACCTCCTCCGGGGTGACCCCGGCGTTGCGGTGGGCCAGCTCCTGGCACCGCGCGATGCTGCCCTGGTCCGGCGCGACCGGGTGGTGGGCGTCGCAGTTGAGCCCGTAGCCCAGCACCTCGGCGTAGATCCGCGCGCCGCGCGCCCGCGCCGACTCCAGGCTCTCCATCAGCAGGATCCCGGCCCCCTCACCGGTGAGGATGCCCTTGCGGTCCAGGTCGAACGGCTGGCACACCTCGGGCGCGATGGTGCCGAGCCGGTAGAAGCCGGTGAAGGTCTTGCGGCACACCGCGTCGGCACCGCCGCACAGCGCGACCTCCACGTCCCCTTCGCGGATCGCGTCGAAGCCGTAGCCGATGGCGTAGTTGCCCGCCGCGCAGGCGGTGGGGATGGTGACGGCCTCGACGTCGGTCAGCTCCAGCTCGCGAACGATGCTGGTGGACAACCGGCCCGCGGTGGCCCGCCGCGCCCGCACCGGGTCCCAGTGCTCCGGCCCGGTCGCGAGCTGATCGGCCACCAGGCCGTCGAGGTCGCGGGACTCGGCGTCGGTGGTGCCCACCGAGACCAGCGCCCGCTGCCGCCGCAACCGCTCCAGCGGCATCCCCGCGTCCTCGGCGGCCATCCGCGCCGCGGCCACCGAGAACTGGCTGGCCCGCCCCAGCTCCTCGGGGGCGACCCGCCGCATGTGCTCGGCCGGGTCGAACCCGGTGATCTCACAACTGTTCGCGTGCGCGAACCCGGTGGTGTCGAAGCTGGTGAGCGGTGTCACCCCGCTGCGCCCGGAACGCAGTCCGTCGCGGAACTCCTCGACGCCGACCCCCAGGCAGGTCACCACGCCCAGGCCGGTGATCACGACCCGGCGGCGGGTCTGCTGCTGCTCGCTCACTGCTCGCCCCGTTCCCCGGTGGACGGTTCAGTTGGCCGGCGCGTCGTTGACGACCGCGACCACGCTGTCCAGGTTGACCATGCGGGTGAGCTCGGACTGCTCGATGGTGACGTCGAAGGTGCTCTCCAGGGCGGAGAGGATCTCGATGGCCCCCATCGAATCGGCGCCGTGGTCGTCCTTGAACAGACTGGTGTCGGTCATGTCGCCGGGCTCGATCTCAAGAATGTCGCAAACGATTTCCTTGATCTTCTCGCGACCGGCCTCGTCGACCCGAGCATTCGTGGTGGTCATGTCAACTCCCGTTCTCGTGGAATAGCGGAATTCGACCCGGGTGACGCGGCACCGCACCAGCGGAATGGGGCGCCCCCAGCGCACCCGGACCGTTCTGCCGAGTCCAACACTGCGACCCGGGGTTATGGGATTTCTATATCCGCAGCGTGGACGCCCCGGCTGAGACCGCCTCGCGCGGCAGTTCCGGCGCGATGAGGTCCGCCGCGTCGGTCAGCACCGCGTGGTGGGCGCGGCGCAGCCGCACGCCCGGGTCCACGCCCAGCTCCTCGGCCAGCAGCCGTCGCCCCTCGTCGTAGAGGGCCAGCGCCTCGGCCTGCCGGTCGCAGCGGTGCAGGGCGATCATCAGCTGCGCGCGGAACCGCTCCCGCAACGGGTGCAGCCGCACCAGCGCGAACAGCTCCGCGGTGAGCCGCGCGTGCCTGCCCAGCACCAGGTCGGCCTCCGCGAGCCCCTCCAGCGCGACCAGCCGCAGCTCCTGCAACCGGCCGCCCTCCTCGTCGGCCAGCGACTCCGCGACGTCGGCCAGCGCGGGACCGCGCCACAGCGCCAGCGCCCGCCGCAGGTGCCGCGCCGCCTCCTCGCAGCGGGCCGCCGCCAGCGCGTCCTGCCCCACCCGGACGTGCTGCTCGAACTCGGCCAGGTCCAGCCTGCCGTCCCCGATGTCCAGCACGTACCCGGGCGAGCGGCGCCCGATGGTCACCTCGTCGCCGAGCAGCTTCCGCAGCCGCGAGACGTAGGTGTAGATCTGCGCGGTGCTCGTCGCGGGCGGGCGCTGCCCCCACAGGAACTCGCTGAGCCGCCCGTCCGAGAGCAGGTTCGGACCGGAGATCAGCAGCGCGGCCAGCACCGTCCGCTGCTTCGTCCCGTCCAGCACGACCCGCTCGCCGTCGTCCCGCAGCACCTCCGCGGGGCCCAGAATCCGGTACTCCACGTGTCACCCCCTCCACGAATCGTCCGATGCCGGCGTGCGCGCCGGGTCCTGCCGGGCCCCGGGACTCAGCCGAGCACCTGGTCTTGAACGAGGATCGATTCGTAGAGCTTGCGCAGCTCGCGGCCGGGCTCCAGCCCCAGGTCGCGCACCAGCCGCTGCCGCGTGCGGTGGAAGACGTTGATCGCCTCGGTCTGCCTGCCGTTGCGGTAGAGCGCGACCATCAGCTGCCCGCTGAAGCGCTCGCGCTCCGGGTACTCGGTGGTGAGCCTGCGCAGCTCCGAGACGACGGCGCGCTCCTGGCCGGTGGCCAGCTTGGCGGTGATCAGGTCCTCCTGGGCGCTCAGCCTGCGTTCGTCGAGCCGCACCGCCTCCAGCCTGCAGCGCAGGGTGTCGGTGTCCAGCAGCGCGGGCCCGCGCCACAACCGCAGCGCGCGCTCCAGCAGCACGACGGCCTGCTCCGGGTGCGAGTCGACGAGCTCGCCGCCCCGTTCGGCCAGCGCCACGAACCGCTCGGCGTCCACGGTCTGCGGATCCACGTCCAGCCGATAACCGCCCTGCACCGTGCGCACCAGCTCGTCCCCGGCGCGCCCGGTGCGCCGCTCCAGGAAGCGGCGCAGCCGCACGATGTTGGCCTGCAGCGCGTTGCGCGCGTTGCCGATCGGCTTGTCCAACCAGAGCTCGTCGACGAATTGTTCGGAAGGAATCGCCTTGGCCGGTGACAGCGCCAGCACGGCCAGGACCGTGCGAACTTTTCCCGACGGAACCCCGAAGAGCGAGTCCTCACCGCCGGAACCCAATGCCACCGAACCGAGCAAACGGATCTCCATGCACCTATCCCCCAGCGCATGCACGCGAATTCTCCGGTACTCCCCAGGAACAAAGCGACCGGGAACCCCGTGCAGACAACAGTTCACAGTACAGATCGCTGACCGGATACTGCCGCAGCGGCCGGAATGCCTGGAAATACCTCATCTCCGCGCGGGCCCCTCCGGCCGCGATATACCCGCTGGACGCGGCCGGTCACGGACCGCGCGGGCCACCCGGCACTGGCGACTTCCCGACATCCGGTCCGGATACCGGCCGCCCCCGCTTTCACCAGCGATTTCGACTCTTCCCCGAACGGTGGCGTTGCCGTTCTTCCCACACCTCCGGTGTTACCGGGACCGCGGTCGAGGTTCGCTCGCGGGGAAAGGAGAACGGCGATTCGCGAATGCGCGCGGCACCCGCTCGGGTGTTCCGGCCGCATCGGCCCCGGGCACCCCGCGAGGCGGTGGTGCTCAGGCCGCGACGGGGCGCCGCTCCTGCGGCACGGGGACCCGACCGGTGGCGTCGTCACCGGGTTTCGACCGGAGCCGCGGGTCCCGAAGCGAGCCGGCTCGGGCTGCCTGCTGCCCCCGGGGGGGGGCTCAGCGCGGCCGTGGCCCCGAGCCGGCTGAACGCGCGCGACGATCCGGCCGTTCGCCGAGCGGTCGGCAGGGGCAGGCACGTCGAGGTCGCGAGGACCACGCCGAAGACGTCGACCTCGAACGGCGCGCGCATCTACCGGGAGCATCGCCGCCGTCCCGAAAAGCGAAAAGACCACCCGCTGAGCGGATGGTCTTCCCTGATCGCCGACTCCGGGTTTTCCGGGGAACCGGCGTGGCCGGGATTCGTTCACTACGAACCCTTGGTGGAGCTGAGGGGAATCGAACCCCTGACCTTCTCGATGCGAACGAGACGCGCTACCAACTGCGCTACAGCCCCTTGCCTGAGTGCTGTTGTAGCTTAGCAGGGCCCGAACAGCACTCCGCACACCCCCCTCCCGAGAGGGGTGCGAGACCTATTCGCCCACCGCACGGCGGTACGGCTGCCAGGTCCGCTCGTCGAGCTCGTCGAACATCGGGTCCTCGTCGTCGATCTCGACGACGACGGCCCCGGTGCTCCGCGGCGCCGGGCCGCGGAGGTCGTCGACCTCGTCCCGCTCGTCGTACTCGTCGAGGGGCTCGGCGTGGTCGAGCTCGTCGTCCTCGTCCTCCTCGCGCGCACCCGACAGCCGGGCGAGCCTGCGCTCCCGGACGGTCTGCTCGATGCGGACCTGGTGCCGGAGATAGGCGAGGTAGCCCACGATCGCCACGTCCACGATCCCGTGCACCCACCACAGCGCGCTCGACACCAGGGCGGCGAGCAGCGCGGTGGTGATCGACAACAGCACCATCGCGATGGTGATCCGCTGCCGGCGGGCGTACTTGGTGCGGGCCGCGAGCGCGGCGGCCTCCGGGTCGAAGCCACCCCGGCCGGGGCGGTAGCGGCGCCCGGCGCGCACGTCGTCGCTGTGCACCCGGCGGCGCTGGTCGTCGTCCTCCGGCTCCTCGTCGACGTGGTCGTCGAGCTCCTCCGGATCGATGTCCTCGTGCCGGTCGGTGTCGGCCATGCCGTGCGCCTCCGCCCTCGTCGTTCCCGCGCCGGCCGCGGAACGGTCGCTGCCCCGGCGGACCACTCGCGCCGCCAGCGCTGAGTCCGTCGTCTTGGACACTTCCTGCCGGCGACGGGCGAACATCGGCACCAGCACGACCAACCACGCCGCCGCAAGCGCCGCGAAGATCAAAGAACTGGGCACGCCTCGCCACCTCCCCCTGGCTGCCTGCCGCACACTGCTGCGGACGCAACGCTAGCCACTTCCGTCACATCTGTCTCTGAGCCACGCCGCAACCGTTCCGTTCCGCCGTGCGGGCAGAAAACCGCACGTGCGGGGGGCGGGAGGGGACGCACCGGCCCGCGTGTCGGCGCCCGCACGCCTGCGAACTGCGGAAATACACCCGTACGGGGGATGGCGTTCGGCGCTTCGGTGATGGAGATCTCGCCCGCGTCAGCGTCGTGTTCTCCCTGCGCGAACGCGCCTCAGGCGTAGTCGGCGCGACGCTCCCGGACCAGAGCCGCGACCGCGCCTTCCGGGTGATCTTCAGCGGTGAGCCCGAAGACGTAGTGGTCCCGCCAGTCGCCCTCCACGTCGAGGTAGCGCTCGAAGAGCCCCTCGCGCCGGAACCCGGTCTTCTCCAGCACCCGCAGGCTCGGCGCGTTCTCCGGCCGCACCGTCGCCTCCAGCCGGTGCAGCGCCGCCCGGGTGAAGCAGTGGTCCACCGCCAGCGCCACCGCCGCCGTGGCGACCCCGCCGCCGGAACGGCTCTCGGCGACCCAGTACCCGACCCACGCCGAGCGCAGCGCCCCGCGCACCACGTTGCCGATGGTGAGCTGCCCGGCGAACCGGCCGTCCACCGTGATCGCGAACGGCAGCGCGCTCCCGCGCCGGGCGAGGCCGCGCAGCGCGCTCCACTGCGCGGGCCAGGCCAGCACCGCGTTGCGATCCCGCCAGTCCCCGGTGGTCGTGGGCTCCCAGCGCTGCAGGTAGGCGCGGTCCCGAAGCCGCAGCGCGCTCCACGCCGAGGCGTCCCGCAACCGCGTCGGCCGCAGCGCGACGGTGCCCGCGGCCACCCGCAGCGGTCCCGGGCTGGCCGGCCAGCCCGGGTGGCGGGAGGGGAAGAGCTCCTCGGCGGCCTCGGACATGGTCAGGCGCGCTGGGACAGGAACCGGACCTGGACGTCCTCCCCCGTGCCGACCTCGGTCACGTCCTCGTCGACCAGGATCAGGCAGTTCGCCTCGGCCAGGGACGCCAGCAGGTGCGAGCCGGACGTGCCCAGCGGCTGCACCAGGTAGGAGTCGGTCTCGGGATCGCGCAGCAGCTGGCCGCGCAGGAACCCGCGCCGCCCGGGGGTGGAGCTGACCGGCGAGAGCAGGTTCGCGGTGACGGTGCGGCGATGCGGGTTCTCGCGCCCGAGCGCGGCGCGGATCAGGGGCCGCACCAGCACCTCGAAGACCACCAGCGCGCTCACCGCGTTGCCCGGCAGCAGGAACGTCGGCACCTCGTCCGGACCGAGCCTGCCGAAGGCCTGCATCGAGCCCGGGTGCATCGCCACCCGGGTGTCGTCCAGGTCGCCGAGGTCCTCCAGCGCGGCGCGGACCTCGCCGCCGAGCGCCCCGCCGACACCGCCCGCGATCACCACGATCTCCGAGAGCAGCAGCCGCCCCTCGATGACCTCGCGCAACCGGGTCGGCTCGGTGCTGACGATGCCCACCCGGGCCACCTCGGCGCCCGCGTCCCGGGCGGCGGCGGCCAGCGCGTAGGAGTTCACGTCGTAGACCTGGCCCTGCCCGGGTGTCCGGTCCACGTCGACCAGCTCGTCGCCGAGCGAGAGGACCGAGACCCGCGGCCTCGGGTGCACCAGCACCTTGTCCCTGCCCACCGCGGCGAGCAGGCCGACCTGGGCGGAGCCGATCGCGGCGCCGCGGCGCACCGCCACGTCCCCGGTCTGCACGTCCTCCCCGGCCCGGCGGACGAACGCGGCCGAGGGCACGCCCCGGCGGACGGTGACCTTCGCGGGGTGCTCGTCGGTGTAGTCCGCCGGGACCACGGCGTCGGCCAGCGTCGGCAGCGGTGCCCCGGCCGCGACCCGCACGGCCTGCCCGGGCTGCAACCGGCGCGGCTGCCGGGAGCCGGAGAGGATCTCGCCGACCACCGGCAGCACCGAGGTCTCGTCGTCCTCGCGGTGCACGTCCACGCTGCGGACCGCGTAGCCGTCCACCGCGGCCTGATCGAAGCCGGGAAGTGCCTGACCGGCCACGATCTCCTCGGCGCAGAGCAGACCCTGCGCCTCGGAGATCGCCACTCGCACCGGCGCCGGCCGCACCGCGGCGGTGAGGACACGCGCGAGCTGTTCGTCCACTGACCTCATGGCACTCGACCTCTTCCGGGTGGAGCCGAGGCCCCCGCGGCGTCAGCTCCTGTTCAGCCTCTCACCGAGCCAGTCCCGCAGACCCGGCCCGTACTCGGGATCGTCCAGGGCGAAGTCCACCGCAGCTTTGAGGAAACCGCCAGGATTTCCCAAGTCGTGTCGCGCCCCTCGGTGCACGACGACGTGCACCGGATGACCTTCCGAGATCAGCAACGCTACGGCATCGGTGAGTTGCAGCTCACCTCCGGCACCGGGTTCGATCCGCTTCAGCGCGTCGAAGACCGCCCGGTCGAGCAGGTAGCGCCCGGCGGCGGCGAGGCTGGACGGCGCGTCCTCGGGGGCGGGCTTCTCCACCATGCCGCGCACCTGCTTGACGTCGGGCTCATCGGTGTCGGCGACGTCGAACACCCCGTAGGAGGACACCTGATCGAGTGGGACGTCGAAGGCGCACAGCACGCTCCCGCCGTAGCGGGCCCGGGCCTCGGCCATCTTGGTCAGCGCGCCGCCGGGCAGCACGAGGTCGTCGGGCAGCAGGACCGCCACGGCATCGTCGTGCTCGTCGAGGTTCGGTTCCGCGCAGCTCACCGCGTGCCCGAGGCCGAGGGCCTCGTGCTGCTCGGCGGTCTCGGCGCGGATGAGCTCGGGAGCGCGGCGGATCTTCGCGAGCTGGTCGTCCTTGCCCCGCTCCCGCAGAGTCGCCTCCAGTTCGGGAGCGGACTGGAAGTAGTCGGTCACCGCCTTCTTGTCGGGCGAGGTCACGATCACGAGGCGCTCGGCACCCGCCTCGGCGGCTTCGGTCGCCACCAGTTCGATCCCGGGCGTGTCGACGACGGGGAGCAGTTCCTTGGGCACGGCCTTCGTGGTCGGGAGGAACCGGGTTCCCAGGCCCGCGGCGGGCACGATGGCGGTGCGGAACGCAGCGGGAGCGGGATTGCTGGCAGCGCTGTTCATGACCCGGGAGCCTATCGGTCGCGCCTAAGGTGGAGCTGTGACCTCGGTCGGAGATCTACGGGAATCCAAGGCCCGCTGGCGCCGCGCGCTGGCCGAACGCAGACGGAGCACCGGCGAAACCACTCGAACAGCGGAGGCGGACGCGCTTCGTTCGGCGGTGCTCGACTGGGCCGCCCGGTCGTGCCCGCGCGTGGTCGCGGCCTACGTGCCGGTCCGGGGCGAGCCGGGTTCGACGGCGATCCTCGACGCGCTGCGCGAACTCGGCTGCCGGGTGCTGCTGCCGGTCGTGGTCGGCGCGGCGCCGCTGGACTGGGCGCGGTACACCGGCGCGGAGTCGCTGGACGAAGCGCGCTACGGACTGCTGGAGCCGAACGGCCCCCGGCTCGGTGCCGCCGCGATCCGCCGGGCGGAGGCGATCCTGGTGCCCGCGCTCGGGGTGGACCTGCGGGGCGTCCGGCTGGGCCGGGGCGCCGGGCACTACGACCGCTCGCTGCCGCTGGCGGACCCGGCGGCGCGGCTGATCGGGGTGGTCCGCGACGAGGAGTTCGTGGCAGAACTCCCGGGCGAGGAGCACGACGTGCTGCTGCACGCGGTGATCACACCTGGTCGCGGGCTGATTCCGCTCGGTGCGACCGCCGACGGCCCGCCGATGTGACCGAGGCGTGTTTGCGCTGGGCACCCGGAGTGGCGCATCATCGTGCTGGCACTCTGTTCATTCGAGTGCCAACACCATGACGCCCGGAGGTTGACGGCCGTGCCCACCTACCAGTACGCCTGCACCGAATGCGACCACCGCTTCGAGGCGGTGCAGTCCTTCAGCGAGGACTCGCTGACCGAGTGCCCGAAGTGCACCGGCAGGCTCCGGAAGCTGTTCAACGCGGTGGGCATCGTGTTCAAGGGCAGCGGCTTCTACCGGACCGACAGCCGGTCGAACTCCTCTTCCTCGTCGAGCGGGTCTTCCTCGTCGAGCTCCACCTCCGGGGACTCGAGCTCCTCGGGAGGGTCCTCCGGCTCGGACTCGTCGTCGTCCAGCTCCTCGTCGTCCAGTTCGTCGTCGTCCAGCTCCTCGTCGAGCTCGTCGTCCTCGACGACCGCGGCCGCGTCCTGACCCGACCCCCTCGCACACCTGATCGCCGATCGCGCCTCAGCGGTCGGCGATCGTGCTTCGCGGCTCAGTTCGCGCCGACGCTACGAGACGGCTTCCAGCGGCACGCCGCCGCGCCAGGTGGCCGCCAGCTCCTCCACCGGAAGAGCGAGGGCCTCGCCGAGGCAGATGATCGTGCCGAAGCCGGGCGAGGGCAGCCGACCGGTCTCGATCTTGCGCAGCGTCTCCGGGGAGATCCCCGCCGCGCGCGCCACGTCTCCGAGCTCCCGCCCCGCGCGCGCTCGGCGCAGCAGCGCCCCGAGTCGCCTGCCTGCTTCGATCTGCTCGGGCGTCAGCGGTTGGCGGACCATGCGGCCAGGATACGGTGGTATTTCTGTACCGTCCACGGCTAAGGTGTCGGTATACTAATACCACTCTTGGGACGTGAGGTTGTCGTGATCGAGTTGAAGGCGGCTGCGGAGATCGAGCGCATGGGCACGACGGGCCGCTTCGTGGCCGAGGTGCTCTCCGAGGTCGGCGGGCTCGCCGACGTGGGCGTCAACCTGATGGACCTGGAGCACCACGCGCGCGGCATGGTCGAGCGCCGGGGCGCGGAGTCCTGCTACTGGGACTACGCGCCGTCCTTCGGCCGGGGCCCGTTCCGCAACGTGCTGTGCCTGGCCGTCAACGACGCCGTGCTGCACGGCCTCCCCCACGATTACGCGCTGCGCGACGGCGACGTGCTCACCGCCGACTTCGCGGTGATGATCGACGGCTGGGCCGCCGACTCGGCGCGCACGGTCATCGTCGGGACACCCGCCGCGGAGGACCAGCGGCTCATCCGCGCCACCGAGGAGGCGTTGGAGGCGGCGATCGAGGCGGCGCGCCCCGGTAACCGACTGGGCGACATCTCCGCGGCGATCTGGGCGGTGGCCTGCGACTACGGCTATCCGGTCAACACCGAGTTCGGCGGGCACGGCATCGGCCGCACCATGCACGAGGACCTGCACGTGCCCAACCGCGGCCGGGCCGGGCGCGGCCTGAAGCTGCGGCCGGGCCTGACCCTCGCGCTGGAGCCCTGGTTCGCCCGGACGACCGACCAGATCGTCTACGACCCCGACGGCTGGACCATCCGGTCGGCCGATGGCTCGCGCACGGCCCACTCCGAGCACACGGTGGCCATCACCGAGGACGGCCCGCTGGTGCTCACCCGGCGCGAAGCCGAGGTGCCCGCCTGAACGGCGCGCCGTTGAACGCGAATTCTCATTAGCGGCGGAAGAAACCATCCACAGGTCGTCGATCCGTCCACAGATTCCGAACTCGACCCTGCCCGCGGTTCCCGGAGACCCCTAGCGTCGATCTCAGCTGGTCGACGACGAGGAGGAACCATGAGCGGACGGCACGGATCCACGACCGGGGACCCACTGTCCCCCGGGCCGGCGAATCGGCTCGGCGCACTGCTGCGCGGACGGCGACGGCCGCGCGGAGCCCGGGCACTGCTCGCCCGCCGCCTCGCCGCCGGCGCCCTGCTGCTGCTCGCCGCGGTGCTCTCGGTGCTGCCCGCGGCTCCGCCGGAGCACCGGGTGCGGGCGGCGGCAGCACCGGCAGCGCGCTCCTCGGATCCGGCACCGGTGGCGCCACCCGAGGCCGGGCGGCCGACGACGGTGGCGCCGGGGGCGGGCCGGGTGGCGGTGCCGGTCCGGCTCGCCGATCCAGCGGTCGCCGAGCTGCTGCGGCCAGGATTTCGAGTGGATCTGATCACACCTCCGGGCGGAACGGGCGACGGCTCGGTGCTGGAGGCGGACGTACCGGTGCTCGCGGTGCGCGCCGCGGGAGCCGACTCCGAGCAGGGACGACTGCTCCTGATCGGCGTTCCGGAGCAGCGGGCTGCGGCGGTGGCCGGAGCAACATTGATCCATTCGGTGACCGTTACGCTCCGCTGAGCAGTCGCGGGGACGCACCCGCGGTTCCCGCCCGGGAGGGTCCCGGGCTCCGCAGAGCCAATGAAGGAGTAGTTCCGTGCTCAAGGGCTTCAAGGACTTCTTGATGCGAGGCAACGTCATCGACCTCGCCGTCGCGGTCGTGGTCGGCAGCGCGTTCACCGCGCTCGTCACCGCGGTGACGACCAGCGTCATCAAGCCCGTGATCGCCTCCGCCGGCGGGGCGAACGTGACGGGGCTGTCCTTCCAGATCCGCGCGGGCAACGAGGCCTCGATCATCGACTTCGCCGTGGTGATCAACGCGATCATCACGTTCCTGATCACCGCGGCGGTGGTCTACTTCCTGTTCGTCATGCCGATGCAGAAGATCCAGGAGCGTCGCAAGAAGGGCCAGGAAGAGGGCCCGGCCGAGCCGAGCGACGTGGAGCTGCTGCTGGAGATCCGCGACCTGCTGCGCCGCGAGCAGGGCCTGCCCAAGCTGAAGGGCCTGGCCGAGGAGGACGAGACCACTCAGGTCACCGCCGGTGCCTCCGCGCCCTCGAACGGCGAGGCCAGCAAGAACTGACCCGGCGTCAGCAGCCGCTCAGCCGCCGTGGTGCGGGGGGCGGTTCTCGCGGTACCAGCGGTCTGCTTCCCGCTGATCCCCTTCCCGGCGGTCCGGCCCCTCGGAGCGCTCGTCGGAGGTGGTCTGCGGGAGCACCTCGCCGAAGATCTCGGCGAGGCGGCGCCTGCGCTGTCGTTCGGAATCCGTCACCGCACCATCGTCCCCCATCCCGGGGACCGAGAGCGGGCGGACGCCGAACGCGCTTCCTCCACCGGGAGCCTGGTGCCACCATGGGTGAGCACCCGGGGACTTCCCGGTGACGGTCGGGACGCGTCGAGGGCCGCCGGTACCGCGCAGCGCCGCCATCCCGGCCGCCGGCAGCGGCACGGCCCCTGGAGGCAACGGATGAGTTTCCTGGACAAGGCGAAGGACCTGGCCAACCAGGCCAAGGACAAGGCGGGCGAGCTCGCCGAGAAGGCGGGCCCGAACGCCACGAAGGGGCTCGACGCCGCCAAGTCGAAGCTCGACAAGGCCACCGGCGGCAAGTATCACGACCAGATCGAGAACGTCAGCAGCAAGGTCGAGGGCGTGCTCAAGCGGGACGAGAAGTCCTCCGGCGGCTCCGCCGAGGGGCCGAGCTCCCACGGCGGCAGCTCGAACGGCGACGGCCAGGCGCGGCCCGGCGATCCGCGCAAGCAGGACGGCGACGGCCCCACCGG
>NZ_JBJZOI010000033.1:0-58442 GCF_047200635.1 Saccharopolyspora antibiotica
CTTCAAGCGATGTTCTCGGGCGTTCCAGCGCGAATACTCGATCGCATGGACCGTTCCCCGCCGACAGCGCCGCCCTCCGCGGCCCGCGAGCGGTGCGCCGGAACGCGCGCTCGCCCCGCGGGCACCGCCGAGATCCCCGCGCCGCGCGGGGGAACGACCGCACTCCGGTCCGCCGTGGAGGAACTGCTCGGGCGCGCCCGGCCTCCCGCGGAACGCTCCGACACCGAGCTCACCGCCGGGATCAAGGACACCGAAGCGGTGCTGCGCGCCGCGCTCGCCTGGCAGGCCGAGCTCATCACCGAGGCGGAGCGGCGCGGCCTGCCCGGACGTGACGGCGCCCGCACCACCCAGACCTGGCTGCGGGAATCGCTCAACCTCGCGCACGGCGACGCGAAGACGCGCGTCGTCGTCGCCCAGGCCGTGTCCGAGCGGACCGAACCGGACGGCACCGTGCAGCCGCCCGCGCAGCCGACCACCGCGGACGGGCTCCGCGAAGGCAGGATGACCTTCGCCCACGCTCGCGCGATCACCGACGGGCTCGCCGCGCTCCCACCCTGGGCCGGTGCCGAGAAGCGCGCCGGGCTCGAACAACTCCTCGCCCGACAGGCCGAGGTGCTCTCGCCTCGCGAACTCGATCTGCTCGCGCAGAGCCTCCGCTACGCGCTCGACCAGGACGGAGCGCTCCGGGACGAACAGCAGCAGATCGAGCGCCGAACCCTGCACCTGAGCGACGGCAGGGACGGGATGACCGTCCTCAACGGGCGCCTCGACCGGGAGACCGGAGCCAAGCTGCGCGCCGCGCTGGAACCGCTCACCCGACCTCGCGCGGCCGACGCGGGAGGGCGCGACCCCCGGCCGTGGGCCAGGCGCAACGCGGATGCCTTCGCCGACCTGCTCGACATCGCGCTCAGCTCCGGCGAACTGCCCGGCAGCGGCGGCCAGCGGCCGCATCTCGCGGTGACCATCGGGATCGACCAGCTCCGGGAACGGCTCCAGCAGGACGCGGTGCGCTTCGGCGGCACCATCACCACCACCGGCCAGCCGATCACCGCCGGAAACGCACGCCAGCTCGCCTGCGACGCGGAGGTGCTCCCGGTGCTGCTGGACGGCGAGAGCAGACCGCTCGACGTGGGCCGCTCCCGGCGCACCGCGCCCCCGCACCTGCGGGCCGCGCTGCTCGCCCGGGACGGACGCTGCGCCTTCCCCGGCTGCGACCACCCGCCGGGAACCTCGGAGGCGCACCACGTGCTGAGCTGGGCCGACGGCGGCCCCACCGCGCTGGACAACCTGGTGATGCTCTGCGCGCACCACCACACCACCACCCACGCCCAATCGTGGGAGATCAAGTTCGTCGAGGGACGGCCCGAGTTCATCCCGCCCGCGTGGCTGGACCCGCGGCGAACACCCCGGCCCGGCAACCGGGCGCCCCACACCTCACCTGACCCGGTCTCCTGAAGGGACCGGGGCAGCTCCCGCGCGTCAGCGATTCCGCTCGTGGCGCCTGCGCAACAGCAGGTGCAGGTGGACGGCGAGGCGCTCGTCCGGGTCGGACAGGTCGATACCCGCGATCTCCGCCGCCCGCCGCAGGCGGTGGCGCAGCGTGTTCGGGTGCACGTGCAGCGCCGCGCTCGCCGACCGGACGTCGCCGAACCGCTCCAGGTACGCCAGCACCGAGCGCGCCAGCGAACCGGCGTGCTCGGCGTCGTGCGCGAACAGCGCCTCCAGCCGCGGGTCCCGGTACCGCTCGGCGCCACCGAGCACGGTGAGCAGTTCGCTGACCAGCACGCGGGACCTCACGTCGGCGATGGTGGCGATCTGGGCGTCGAGGTCGCGTCCCATCGCGTCCAGCACCCGGTCGGCCTCGGCCCGCGACTGCGGCACCGCGTCCAGGCCCGGGACCACCGACCCCACCCCGGCCTGCACCGCGGCCCGCAGCTGCCGGCCCGCCGCGGCGACGATCTCCCTCGTCATCCCGAGCACCCCGGGCAGCGCGTGCGACGGCAGATCCGGCAGCAGCACGTACACCCGCGTCCCCGCGGTCGTCACCAGGGCGCTGCGCCGGTAGGCGGCCGCGTGCACCGAGATCAGCCCGGTCATCTCCGAACGCTCCAGCTCCAGCTCCGGGCGGTCCGCCACCCCCGCCACGCCGCGCACGGTGAACACGAGGACGACCGCGGGCCGGTTCGCGGCGGCGCCGATGGTGCCCGCCACGCCCTCGGCATCGACCTTGCCGTCGAGCAGGCCGAGCAGCAGGTTCTCCCGCAGGCGGGGCGCCGCGCTGGCCTCGGCGCGTTGGCGGACCAGCTGCACCGCGGCGACGCGCGCGGCGCCGAGCAGCGCCCGCGGCGACCGCTCCTGCAGCGGCGTCGCCCCCTCCTGGACCCAGATGGTGCCGAGCGGTTGCGAACCCGCGTGGATGCCGACCGCCATCCGCCGCCGGATGCCGAGGTCGGGGCGCTCCTCGACCCGCACCACGTCTTCACCGGAGCGCAGCCGCTCGTAGACGCCCCACTCACGCAGCATCACCAGGTAGGGCTCCGGTCCGCGGCGGCCGAGGATCGACAGCCTGCGCAGCTCGTCGACGTCGTCGTCGGAGCGCGAGTAGGCGAGCACCCGGCTGGCGACGTCCTCGATGCTCACCGCACCGCCCGTCATCGCGGCCACGGTCTGCGCCAGGCTGAACAGGTCGCCGACCGCCTCCCCAGCGTCGGCGTCGTCGGTGAGCCGCGCGTTGTCCACGACGGAGCGCACCAGGGATTCCAGCTGCTCCCAGCGCACGTCCCGGCCGACGCCGAACAGCGCGATCCCGGCGTCGAGCGCGGCGTCGCGCAACGCGCGGGCGTCCTGGTCGTCGTGGATCTTGACGGCGACCGCCGATGCTCCGGCGCGACCCGCCGACCGCACCTGCCGCAGCGCGGAGCGGCCACGCGCCCCGATGACGAGCACCAGGTCACCGGGCCTTCCGGCGGCATCCTCCTCGGGCTCGACGATGACGACGTCGCGCACGTCGGCGTCGAGCCCGGCGGGCGCTGCGAGCAGGTCGATCAGCGGTTCGCCGACGGCGACGAGCAGCTGCCGCAGCGGGGCGCCCGGCGCCGGCTGCCCGCGAGGATCCTTGTCCATCCGAACAACACGCTCCCCTCAACGGTGGCTGATCGTACATCCGCAGGGATCCCGGCCGCTCTTAGTGTTCTGGGTAACCAGAAGCCGTCATCGAAGCGCAAGGAGGCGACGAGGCAATGGATGCCATCACCACCGTCCCGGTCCCGGGCAACGAACCGGTCAAGTCCTACGCCCCGGGCTCGCCGGAGCGGGAGTCGCTGCACAAGCGCATCGCCGAGCTGGAGTCCGAGAGCATCGACCTCACCTCGACCATCGGCGGGGTCGAGCGGATGGCCGGGGGCGACCGCTTCGACGTGGTCCAGCCGCACGAGCACGCGCACGTGCTGGGCACCTCCGCGCAGGCGACCACGCAGGACGTGGCGGACGCGGTGCGCGCCGCGAAGGACGCCGCCCCGGGGTGGGCGGCGACCTCGTTCGACGAGCGCGCCGCGGTGCTGCTGCGGGCCGCTGACCTGCTCTCCGGCCCCTGGCGCGACACGATCAACGGCGCGACGGTCCTCGGGCAGTCCAAGTCGGTGCAGCAGGCCGAGATCGACGCGGCCTGCGAGTTCATCGACTTCCTGCGCTTCAACGTGCACTACGCGCGGCGCATCCTGGCGGAGCAGCCCACCTCGGTCGCGGGTGAGTGGAACCGCATGGAGTACCGGCCGCTGGACGGCTTCGTCACCGCGATCACGCCGTTCAACTTCACGGCGATCGCGGGCAACCTGCCGACCGCGCCCGCGCTGATGGGCAACACCGTGGTGTGGAAGCCGACGCCGTCGCAGCAGTTCGCAGCGCACTTCACGATGCGGATGCTGGAGGCGGCGGGCCTGCCGCCCGGGGTGATCAACCTGGTCACCGGTGACGGGCAGGCGGTGAGCGAGGTCGCGCTGACCGACCCGGACTTCGCGGGCCTGCACTTCACGGGCTCCACCGGGACGTTCAAGAAGCTGTGGCGCACGGTGGGCGAGAACCTGGACACCTACCGGAGCTACCCGCGGATCGTCGGGGAGACCGGCGGCAAGGACTTCATCGTCGTGCACCCGTCCGCGGACCCGGCGCCGCTGGCGACCGCGTTCGCCCGGGGCGCGTTCGAGTACCAGGGCCAGAAGTGCTCGGCTGCCTCCCGCGCCTACGTCCCGCGCTCGCTGTGGGAGGGCGGCCTCCGCGAGGAGCTGGCAGAGCTCACCCGGTCGATCAGCTTCGGCGACGTCACCGACTTCTCGCACTTCGGTGGCGCGGTGATCGACGCCCGCGCGTTCGCCAAGCACGAGGCGGCGCTGAGCCGCGCGCGCAGCTCGGCATCGATCGAGGTGCTGGCCGGTGGCGGCTGCGACGACTCGGTCGGCTACTTCGTGGAGCCGACGGTGCTGGTCTGCGACGACCCGTCGGACGAGGTGTTCACCACCGAGTACTTCGGGCCGATCATCGCCGTGCACGTCTACGAGGACTCGCGCTACAGCGAGATCCTGGACCTCGTCGACGCCTCCAGCCCGTACGCGCTGACCGGCGCGGTGTTCTCGACCGATCGCGACGCGATCGAGCTGGCGCACCGCAAGCTCCGGCAGGCGGCTGGGAACTTCTACGTCAACGACAAGCCCACCGGGTCGATCGTGTCCCGGCAGCCCTTCGGCGGCGGCCGCGCCTCCGGCACGAACGACAAGGCGGGTTCCATGTTCAACATCCAGCGGTGGACCAGTCCTCGCGCGATCAAGGAGACGTTCGTGGCTCCGACGCGCCTCGGCTACCCGCACATGGACTGATCCTTTCCCAACGCATCCGAGGAGATCCGATGCTGCGCTCGGCATTGCTGGCGGCGGCGCGTTCGGCGACCGTCCGCCGGGTCGTGGAAGCCAATCCGCTGACGGGCTCGGTGGTGGCCCGCTACGTCCCGGGCACGACCACCCGGGACGCGGTCGAGGCGACGCGCGTCCTCGCGGCGCGCGGGATGCGCACGACCCTGGACCACCTGGGCGAGGACACGCGGGAGCCGGAGCAGGCAGCGGCCACCGTGACGGCGTACCGGGCGGTGCTCGGTTCGCTCGCGGACGCCGGACTGGCGGACCGCGCGGAAGTCTCGGTGAAGCTGTCGGCGGTGGGCCAGTTCCTGCCGAAGGACGGCGAGAAGATCGCGCTGGAGAACGCGCAGCTGATCTGCGAGGCGGCCGCGGCGGCCGGCACCACGGTGACCCTGGACATGGAGGACCACACCACCACGGACTCCACCCTGGGGATCCTGCGGGATCTGCGGGTGGACTTCCCGTCGACGGGTGCGGTGCTGCAGGCGTACCTGCGCCGCACCGAGCAGGACTGCCGTGATCTGGCCTCGGCCGGCTCGCGGGTGCGGTTGTGCAAGGGCGCGTACGCGGAACCGGAGTCGGTGGCGTTCCAGGGCCGCGGGGAGGTGGATCGCTCCTACGTGCGCTGCCTGCGGATCCTGCTGCAGGGCGAGGGCTATCCGATGGTGGCCACGCACGACCCGCGAATGGTGCGGATCGCCGCGGACCTGGCGTCCCGGGCCCGGCGGGATCCGGCCGCCTGGGAGTACCAGATGCTCTACGGGATTCGCCCGCTGGAGCAGGAGCGGCTGGCCGCGGAGGGCCACCGGCTTCGGGTGTACGTGGCCTACGGCGACGAGTGGTACGGCTACTTCATGCGCCGTCTCGCCGAGCGGCCCGCGAACCTGGCGTTCTTCGCCCGGTCGCTGCTCGGCAGGGGTTGATCCCGGGGTTGACCGGCGTGCGCGGGGCTCGTGGCGGATGATCCGCCACGAGCCCCGTCGCTTCGTCAGACCCAGTACTCCTGGTGCTCGAAGGCGTGGCCGGGCGCCGCGATCGGCCGGCCCGCACCGGTGCGCCGCCAGGTGACGGCCACGCCCCGCACGTGCAGCCAAGCCAGCACCCGTTCCACGGCTTCGGCCTCACCGCCCTCCCGGTGCGGGAGTTCGACCACGTCGGCGAGCCCGGCGAGTTCCTCGTCGCTGCCGAGGACGATCGCCGAGCAGGTGCCGGAGCGGGTCAGTTCCCGGACGGCCTCGGCGCAGTCGCCGGTGGCGGTGACGGCTTCCGGCCCGATCCCGGCGGTCGCCGCGACGTCGGCCGCCACCGCTTCCGCCGCCCCGCTGCGCGCGATCACGCGGCCCGGGCGGACGCCCCAATCGGCCAGTTCCCCGGCCAGTTCGGCTTGCGCCTTCCCGGGCAGGGCACTCGGCAGCACCAGCGCGACGTCCCGCGCGGTCCGGTCGCCCAGCGGGACGCCCGCGGGACGCTCGCCCGCTGCCAGCGCCCGCAGGGCGCTCACCCCGTCCGGTGTGTCGCGGGGCAGGACCACCGCCCGCCACGGGAAGCCGCGGCGGGGCGGCAGCGAGGCGGCGACGTCCCCGGTCCCCGGCCGGTTCGCCGCGTCGATGGCCTCGGCCAGCGAGGCGGCCTGCTCGCGAAGCGCCCGCTCGGTGCGCGCGTGCAGCAGCCACGGCGTGCTGCCCGTCGGGCCGGTCGGGGCCGGGACGTCCTGCTCCTCGGCCTGTTCCACGACGACGTGCGCGAGGGTGCCGCTGATGCCGAACGCGGAGACGGCCGCGCGGCGCGGCCTGTCGAGCTCCGGCCAGGCCCGGGATTCGGCGAGCAGCGCCACTCCCCCGTTCGCCCAGTCCACGTCGGGTGAGGGGCGCTCGGCGTGCAGGGTCTTCGGGAGCACGCCCTCCCGCATCGCCCAGATCATCTTGATCAGGCTGGCCACCCCGCCGGCGGCCTGGGTGTGGCCGATGTTGGACTTCACGGAACCGAGCCACAGCGGGTTCTCCGCCGAGCGCTCCCGTCCGTAGACGGCCTGCAGCGCGTGCGCTTCGATGGTGTCGCCGAGGGGGGTGCCGGTGCCGTGGGCGTCCACGGCGTCCACGTCGGCGGCGGTGAGCCCGGCGCGGTCCAGCGCGTCCCGGATGACCCGCTGCTGGGCCCGCCCGTTCGGGGCGGTGAGCCCGTTGGACGCGCCGTCCTGGCTGACCGCGCTGCCCCGCAGGACGGCGAGCACGCGGCGGCCGTGGCGGCGGGCGTCGGAGAGCCGCTCCAGGATCAGCACCCCGACTCCCTCGCCCCAGCCGATGCCGTCCGCGTCGGCGGAGAACGCCTTGCACGTCCCGTCGACGGCGATGCCGTGCTTGCTGAACTCGATGAACATGGACGGGGTGGCCATGGAGGTGACCCCGGCGGCCAGCGCGAGGGAGCATTCGCCGGTGCGCAGCGCGTTGCTCGCCAGGTGCACGGTCACCAGCGATGAGGAGCACGCGGTGTCCACCGTGACGGCGGGGCCCTCCAGCCCGAACGCGTAGGCGACCCGCCCCGAGGTGACGCTGCTGGTGACGCTGGTCAGGTAGTTCTCGTCGTGGTTGAGCCCGGCCGCGTCGATGCGGGAGGTGTAGTCGTTGTACATCACTCCGACGTAGGCGCCCGTCGAGCTGCGGCGCAGCGACGTCGGATCCACCCCGGCGTGCTCGAAGGCGTGCCAGGACGTCTCCAGCATGAGCCGCTGCTGCGGGTCCATCATGCGGGCCTCGTCGGGTTCGATGCCGAAGAACTCCGGGTCGAACCCCTTGATGTCGATGAAGCCGCCGCGCTTGCTGTTGGACTTGCCGGGGCGACCGGGGGTGGGGTCGTAGAGGTCGTCGGGCCAGCCCCGGTCCTCGGGGAAGTCACCGGTGGCGCACCGCTCCCCGGACACGAGGTCCCACAACTGCTCGGGGGTGCCCACCTCGCCGGGGTAGCGGCAGGCGACGCCGATCACGGCGATCGGGTCCTCGGCCGGGGCCGCGTGCTCCGCGCGCAGCCGTTCGTTCTCCAGCAACGCGGCCCGGAGGGCTTCGACGAGCTGCTCGGTCATCAGCGATCACCTTGTTTCAGCGCCATGGCGACGAGTTGGTCAACGGTCATGTCCGCGATGGCCGACGCCGGTTCCGGGTCCTCGGGACCGGTGTCGGGGGGCCCGATGGGTGCGGCCGGTGCCGGGTCGAGCTGGTCGAGCACGTGCTCGGCCAGCGAGGTGATGTCGGGGTGGTCGAACAGCAGCGTCGGCGGCAGCGACGTGCCGGTGGCGGTGGCGAGCTCGTTGCGCAGTTCGACGGCGGACAACGAGTCGAAGCCCATGTCGAAGAACGCGGTGTCCACGTCCACGGCGTCACCCGAGCCGTAGCCGAGGATGCTCGCGACGTGCTTGCGGACGAGTTCCACGACCGCGGCCAGCCGCGCCTGCCCGGACAGCCCGCGCACCCGGTCCGCGAGCGCTCCGGCTCCGCCACCGGTCCCGGCCCCGGCGGGGACGAGGCCCCGCATCAGCGCGGGCAGCCCACCGGTGCCCGCCAGCCGGCGCAGCTGCGCCCGTTCGACCGGCACCGGCAGCACGACGGGCAGGTCCGAGGAGATCCCGGCGCTGAACGCGGTCACGGCCTCGGTGGTCGTGATCGGCCGGAACCCGGAGCGGTGCAGCCGGGCGATGTCGGAGTCGCCGACCTTCCCGCGCATCCCGTCCTCGGTCGCCCACATGCCCCACGCGAGCGCGGTGCCCGCGAGCCCCGCCGCGCGGCGCTGGGCGGTGACCGCCTCCAGGAAGGCGTTGGCCGCGGCGTAGTTCCCCTGTCCCGCGGAGCCGACCGCGGCGGCCGCGGACGAGAAGGTCGCGAACAGCCGCAGCGCGGCGTCTTCGGTGAGCTCGTGCAGGTGCACCAGCGCGTCCACCTTCGGCGCGGCGACCCGGTCGATCTGTTCGGCGGTCATCCCGCCGATGGTGGCGTCGGCCAGCACCCCGGCCAGGTGCACGACGCCGATCAGCGGGTGTTCCGGTTCGATCGATCGGAGCAGTTCGGCGACCGCCGCGCGTTGGGTGACGTCGCAGGAGACGAGCTCCACCCGTTCGGCGCCGAGTTCCAGCAGCCGCGCGCGCACCGCTTCGGCCCCGGCCGCGCGCGGGCCGCTCCGGCTCGCCAGGAGCAGCCGCTTCGCCCCGCAGGCGGTGACCAGGTGCGCGGCGATCTCGGCGGCGAGTCCGCCGGTACCGCCGGTGAGCAGCACCGTGCCGTCGTCGAGCCGGACGTCGCCGGTGCCGCCGCTGGTGCGGCCGAGCCGTGCGGCGAGGAAGCGGCCCTCCCGGATGGCGAGCTGCGGCTCGTCGTCGGGGAGCCCGGCGAGGGCGTCCGCCAGCTCCGCCCCGTCCGCGTGCTGGTCGACGTCGACCAGCACGAACCGGTCGGGGTTCTCGGACTGGGCGCTGCGGATCATGCCGGTGGCGGCGGCCTGCGCGGCGTCGACGACCGTTTCGCCGTCGCCAGCGGCAACCGCGCCCCGCGTCACCACGACCAGCCGCGAGGCGGCCGCGCCCGGGGTGGCCAGCCAGCCCCGCACCAGGTCGAGCGCGAAGCCGATCGCGGTGCGGGTCGCGGCGGCGAGCCCGCGGTCGCCGAGGCGGGCGGCGCCGAAGCGGGGCAGCGGCGCCACCACCAGTTCGGGCAGCACGCCGTCGGAGCCGAGCGCGGCGAACGCCGCTTCCGGGTCGTCGCCCGGGTCGACGACCGCCGCGGGGCTCCCGGAGGGGTTCGGCCACGCGGTCGGGTCGACCTGCGCCCACTCGTGGGCGAAGAGCACGTCGCGCAGGTTCACCCCCGCCCCTGCTTGCAGCGAGCGGAACATCAGCGCCTCCACCACCAGCAGGCGCCGGCCGGTGAGGTCTTCGACTACCAGCGAGGCGGTGTCGGGTCGCACCCGGCTGAGCCGCACCCGGACCTCCGAGGCGGTGACGCCTTCGGTGGCGGTGACGCCGCTCCAGGAGAACGGGACCCGCACGTCGTCGCCGCCGTCGAGCACGCCCATGGCGTGCAGGCAGGCGTCCAGCAGCGCCGGGTGCAGGACGAGTTCACCCGCGTCCCGGGCCACGTCGGCGGGCAGCGCCACTTCGGCGCAGACCTCCTCACCGGTCCGCCACGCGGCGCGCACGCCCCGGAAGGCCGGCCCGTACTCGTACTCGCGCTCGATGAAGCCCTCGTACATCGCGGCGACGTCCACGGCTTCCCCGCCGGGCGGGGGCCACTGCACGGCCGGGACGGGGGCGGGTTCGGCGTCCGGGCCGAGCTCGCCGGAGGCGTGCAGCGTCCACTCCGAGCCGGCAGCGGGCGCGGAGTGGATCTGCAGCCTGCGCCGCTGCCCCGCCCCGGGTGCGCCCACCGAGATCTGGATCCGGCGGTGCTGCTCGTCGGGCAGCAGCAGCGGCGTGTGGTGGGTGAGCTCGACGAGGCGGGGGCAGCCGAGCTGGCGTCCGGCGCGCAGGGCGAGTTCCACGTGCCCGGTGCCGGGGAAGATGGTGTCCCCGCGCAGCACGTGATCGCCCAGCCAGGGTTCCGCGGCGACCGAGACGCGGCCGTTGACGATGGCCCCGGACCCGTCCGCCAGGTCGACCGGTTCCTCCAGGAACGGGTGCTCGGTGCTCGGTTCCCCGCCGGAGTCGAGCTCCAGCCAGTACCGCTGCCGCTGGAAGGCGTAGGTGGGCAGGGTGTCGAGCAGCGCGCCCGCCGGGAACACCGCCGTCCAGTCCACCGGTGCGCCGTCGACGTGCTGCCGGGCGAGGTCGTCGAGCGGACCGGATGCGGCGACGGCGGGCGCGTCGCGGCCTTGCCCGGACCACGCGCCCGGGCCGGTGCGGCCGCGGGCGAGCAGTTCCAGCCCGTCCCGCAACTGCTCGACTGAGGAGCCGACGACGACTCCGCGCCAGCGGAACGCGGTCCGCCGGGCGAGGGTGTGGGCGACGTCGACGATCCGGTGCGCGTCCAGCTCGGGGTGGGCGAGCAGGTGTCGCGCCTGGTCCTGCAGGGCGGCGGCGGTCTGCCCGGACAGCACCCACGCCACGGGCCGTCCGGCGCGGATCGGTTGCTCCGCGCGGGGCCGGTCGGGGGTGGGTGGTTCCTGCAGGATCGCGTGGCCGAGGGTGCCGCCGATGCCGAATCCGGAGATGGCGCCCCGGCGGGGTCCGTCGGTAGCGGGCCAGGCGCGCTGCTCGGCGAGCAGCGCCAGCCCGCTGGAGGGCCAGTCGATCAGCGGCGTGGGTTCCTCGGCGTGCAGGGTCTTCGGGAGCACGCCGTGGCGGAACGACTCCACCATCTTGATCACCCCGGCGACCCCGGCGGCGGTTTGCGGGTGCCCGATGTTCGACTTCACCGAGCCGATCCACAGCGGCCGTTCCGGTGCCCGGTCGCGGCCGTAGGTCTCGACCAGCGCCTGCGCCTCGATCGGGTCGCCGAGCTTGGTGCCGGTGCCGTGCGCTTCGACGACGTCGACGTCCTGGGCGGAGATCCCCGCGGTGCGCAGCGCGTTGCGGATGGTCCGCTGCTGGGCGAGCCCGTTGGGGGCGGTGAGCCCGTTGGAGGCGCCGTCGGCGTTGACGGCCGTGCCGAGCACCACGGCGTGAATCGGGTGGCCGTTGCGCTGCGCGTCGGAGAGCCGCTCCAGCAGCAGCACGCCCGCGCCCTCGCCCCATCCGGTGCCGTCGGCGTCGGCGGAGAAGGACTTGCACCGGCCGTCGGGGGACAGCGCGCGCAGCCGGGAGAACTCGACGAACGGCTGCGGGGTCGGCATCACCGTGGCGCCCCCGGCGAGGGCGAACGCGCACTGCCCGCCGCGCAGCGCTTCGACTCCGAGGTGCAGCGACACCAGGGACGACGAGCAGGCGGTGTCGATGCCGATCGACGGCCCTTCGAAGCCGAAGAAGTAGGACAGCCGCCCGGTGGCGATGCTGCTGGCCGTCCCGCTCTGCAGGTAGCCCTCGTGGTTGCGGACGGCGCGGGGCCGGTCGACCCAGCGCGGGGTGTAGTCCTGGTAGGTGATCCCGACGAAGACGCCGGTGTCGCTGCCGCGCAGCGAGATCGGGTCGATCCCGGCTCGTTCGATCGCTTCCCAGGAGGTCTCCAGCAGCAGCCGCTGCTGCGCGTCGGTCACCAGGGCTTCCTTCGGCGCGATGCCGAAGAAGTCGGAGTCGAACATGGCCGGGTCGCGCAGGAAGCCGCCGTGCGTGCAGTAGGTCTTCCCGGGCTGTTCGGGGTCGGGCGAGTGCAGGCCGGTGGGCCAGCCCCGGTCGGTGGGGAACTCCGAGATGACGTCGCGGCCCTCGGCGACCAGGTCCCACAGCTCGCCGGGGGTGGTGACCCCGCCGGGGAAGCGGCAGCCCATGCCGACGATCGCGATGGGTTCCGGGTCCTGCCCGGCGGACCGCGGCGCGGCGTCGGCGGCCCGGGCCTCGACGACCTCGGTCCGGGCGACGGGTGCCGGTTCCGGCTGGCCCGCTTCCGCCTGCCGGTGCAGGTGGTCGGCCAGCGCCCGGGGAGTGGGGTGGTCGTAGGCGGCGGCGGCGGGCAGCGCGAGCCCGGTGGCCTCCACGAGCCGGTTGCGCAGCTCCAGGAGCCCGACCGAGCCGAGCCCGGTCTCGAAGAACGTGAGCCCCGGGTCCACCTGGTCCCGTTCGCTGGTGCCGAGGCTCGCGGCGGTGTGCTCGCGCACCAGGTCCAGCAGCCGCTCGCGGCGCTGCTCGCCGCTGAGCCCGTCGAGCGCCGGGTGTGGCGGCGCCGCGGGGACCGCGGCGCCGCGGACCGCCGCGCGCTCCCCCGAGGAGGTGAGCCAGAAGTGCTTGCGCTGGAAGGCGTAGGTGGGCAGCGAGGGCAGTGCGGCACCGGGGACGTCGGCGGCGGTGCGGGCCACCGCGTCCCAGTCGACGGGGTGCCCCGCGACGTGCAGCTGGGCCACGCCGTGCAGCAGGGCCGTGGTCTCGTCCCGCCCTTGCCGCAGGGTCGCGGCGACGACCGCGCCCGGGTCGAGCTCGGTGAGGCAGGCGCGGGCCTGCACGGTGAGCGCCGCTCCGGGGCCGACCTCGACGAAGGTGCGGGCCCCGAGCTCGTGCGCGGCGCGGACCCCGTCGGCGAAGCGCACGGTCCCGAGCACGTGTTCCAGCCAGTAGTCGACCGAGCGCATCCGCTCGTCCGCGAGCTCACCGGTGACGTTGGAGATCACCGGCAGCTCCGGCTGCCGGAAGGTCACCGTCCGCAGCACGGCGGCGAACTCGTCGAGCATCCCCGCCATCAGCGGCGTGTGGAAGGCGTGGCTGACCCGCAGCGGCCACACCTGGCGGCCCTGGGTGGAGAACCGCGACGCCACGGCGTCGACGGCGTCGCGGTGGCCGGAGACGACGGTGCTGTTCGGGGAGTTGACGGCGGCGATGCCGACCCGGCCCCCGTGCTCGTCGAGCGCCGCGCGGACCTCGTCCTCGGTGGCCTCCAGCGCGGTCATCGTCCCGTCGGTGTCGACGGCCTCCATCAGTCGGGCGCGCGCGGCGACGACGCGGACCGCGTCGGGCAGGTCGAGGATCCCGGCGACGTGCGCGGCGACGAGTTCACCCAGCGAGTGCCCGAGCACCACGTCGGGCCGCAGGCCCCATGAGCTCAGCAGCCGGAACAGCGCCACCTCGACGGCGAACAGGGCGGGCTGGGCCCAGGCGGTGCGGGTGAGGCCGCGCTCGTCCTCGGCGATGACGGCGCGCAGGTCGGCACCGGTCTCGGCGTCGAACAGCCCGCACACCTCGTCGAAGGCGTCCGCGAACGCGGGGAACTCGGCGTGCAGTCGTCGCCCCATGCCGACGCGCTGGCTGCCCTGCCCGGAGAACAGCACGGCGGTGCGGCCGTCGACGGCTCGCCCGGACCAGGTGCCGGGCGCGGGCCGCTGCTCGGCGAGCGCGGTGAGCCCGGCCGCGAGCTCCTCGGGAGAGCCACCGACCGCGACCGCGCGCCACGGGAAGGAGGACCGGCGGGCCAGCGCCCGGGTCCACTGCCGCAGCGGGGGGCGGTCGGTGGCGGCGAGGTGCGCGGCGAACCGGCGCGCCTGCTCGGCCAGGGCGGGGGCGGTCTTGGCCGACAGCGGCAGGGCCACCACCCCGTCGGCGTCGTCGGCGGGCGCGGCCTCGGCCGGCGGCGCCTCCTCGATGATCACGTGCGCGTTGGTGCCGCTGATGCCGAACGCGGACAGGCCCGCGCGGCGCGGCGACGAGCCGCGCGGCCACGGGGTGCGCTCGGTGAGCAGCGCGATGCGGTCGGCGTCCCAGTCGACGTGCGGCGACGGGTCGTCGGCGTGCAGCGTCCGGGGCAGCGTCTCGTGCCGCAGCGCCAGCACCATCTTGATCAACCCGGTGACCCCGGCCGCGGTCTGGGTGTGGCCGAGGTTGGACTTGACCGAACCGATCCGCAGCGGGCTGTCCGGGGCGCGCTCGGCGCCGTAGGTGGCCAGCAGCGCCCGCGCCTCCACCGGGTCGCCGAGCCGGGTTCCGGTGCCGTGCGCTTCGACGGCGTCCACGTCGGACGCCGAGAGCCCGGCGCCCGCCAGGGCGGAGCGGATCACGTCCTGCTGGGCGAGCCCGTTCGGCGCGGTCAGGCCGTTGGAGGTGCCGTCGGAGTTGACGGCGCTGCCGCGCACCAGCGCGAGCACCGGGTGCCCGTTGCGGCGCGCGTCCGAGAGCCGCTCCAGCAGCAGGACCCCGGCGCCTTCGCCCCAGCCGGTCCCGTCCGCGTCCGCGGCGAACGACTTGCACCGGCCGTCGGGGGCGAGGCCGCGCTGCCGGGCGAAGGTCACCAGCATCCCGGGGGTGGCGAGGACGGCGGCGCCGCCCGCCATCGCGAGCGAGCACTCGCCCTGCCGCAGCGCCTGCACCGCGAGGTGCAGCGCGACCAGCGAGGCCGAGCAGGCGGTGTCCACGGTCAGCGCCGGGCCGTTGAGGCCGAACTGGTAGGCGACCCGACCGGAGATCACGCTCGGCGTGGTGCCGGTGAGCACGAACCCGTCGAGGGCTCCGGCGGACTCGTCCAGCGCGGGCCCGTAGGGCTGGGCGGTGGCACCGAGGTAGACGCCGGTCCGGCTGCCCCGCAGGGAGTCCGGGGCGATCCCGGCGCGTTCCACCGCTTCCCAGCAGACCTCCAGCAGCAGCCGCTGCTGCGGGTCCATGGCCTGCGCCTCGTATTCGGAGATGCCGAAGAACTCGGCGTCGAACAGGGCCGCGTCGTGCAGGAAACCGCCGCCGGTCGCGTAGGTCCTGCCGCCTCGGTCGGGGTCCGGGTCGTAGAGGTCCTGGGCCCAGCCCCGGTCGGTGGGGAAGGACGACACGGCGTCCCGCTCCGCCAGCAGCGCGTCCCAGAACTGTTCGGGCGAGGAGATGCCGCCGGGGAGCCGGCAGCCCATCCCGACGATGGCGATCGGCTCGTCGTCGGCGCGCGCCCGGTCGGTGGCGTGCTGGGCCAGCGCGGCCGGGGAGCCGTCGCGCAGCCGGGCCAGGTGGTCGACGAGTGCGGCCGGGGTGCTGTGGTCGAACAGCGCCGCCACCGGCAGGTCGAGACCGGCGTCGCGGTGCACCAGGGCGCAGAACTCGACGGCGGCGGCGGAGTCGAAGCCCTGCTCGCTGAAGCTGAGGGTGGCGTCGACCTCCTCCGGGGTGGCCTTGCCGAGGACTCCGGCGGCGTGCGCGTGCACGAGCTCGGCGAGGTCGGCGGTACCGGCGGGGCCGTTCCCGGTCGTGGTGGTCTCGGCGTGGCCCGCGGGCCACGGGCCGCCCTCGCGCCAGAACCGGGCGCACCGCACCGCGTGTTCGGCGGGTTCGGGAGGAGTGTCGAGCGGGCCGAGGTCGATGCCGCGCACGTGCAGCTGGGCGATGGCGGTGGCCAGCGAGTCCGCGACCGGTCGCCGCTTGCGCAGCAGCGGGACGGACTCCGCGTCGCGTGCGGGATCGTCGTGGCCGGGCACGCAGTCGGCGAGCATGGAGCCGAGCACCGCGTCCGGGCCCACCTCCACGAAGGTGCGCACGCCCTGCTCGTGCAGCCATCCGATCCCTTCCGCGAAGCGGACGGGTTCGCGGAGGCTGCGCACCCAGTAGTCGGGGCTCGCGACGGTGGCGTCGGCGGCTCCGGCCACGGCGGAGACGACGGGGACGCCGGGAGTGGTGTAGGTCAGGTCGCGGATGCCGTCGTGGAGCTCGGCCAGGATCGGTTCGACCTGCGGCGAGTGCACGGCGATGTCCACGTTGAGCCGTTTGACCCCGCGTCCCAGCGCCTCGAACCGCGCTGCCACGGCCAGCACCGCTTCTTCCGCGCCGGAGATCACGGTGGACCGGGGGCCGTTGACGACGGCGATGGACGCCTCGGGGTGGTCGGCGAGGGCGTCGGCGACTTCCTCCGCCCCGGCCTGCAGGGACACCATCGCCCCGCTGCCCCGCAGGGTGTGCATCAGCCGAGCGCGGGTGACCAGCAGCCGGGCGGCGTCGTCGAGGTCGAGCACGCCCGCGACGTGCGCGGCGGCGAGTTCGCCCGCGGAGTGCCCGAGGACGTGCGCTGGCCGGAGCCCGCGCGCGCGCAACACCGCGCACAGTCCGACCTGGACGGTGAACAGCGCGACCTGCGCCCAGTCGATCCGCCGCAGCAGCTCGGCCTCCGCTTCGCCCGCTCCGGGTTCCAGGACCGCGCGCAGGGATCGCCCGAGCAGGGGGGCCGCGAACTCGTCCACCCGGTCCACGACCGCGGCGAACTCGGGGTGGGCGAGCAGCGGACCGGCCATGCCCGCCCACTCGGCGCCGATCCCGGTGAACAGGAAGGCGACCGGGGACGGCGGCACGGTGCCGGTGAACAGGCCGGGGAAGGGGCGGCCGTCGCGGAGCGCGGCCAGCCCGCGCTCCGCCTCGGTGCGGGTGGCCGCCACGAGCGCGGCGCGCGCGGGCAGGCCTGCCGCGACGGGGGTCAGGGCCGCCGCGACGTGGCCCGGCTCCAGCGCTGGATCCCGCAGGCAGGCGCTGACGCGGTCGGCTTGGTCGCGGAGGGCATCCAGGTCAGCACCGGCAAAGAGCAGCGGAGTCGCGATTGTCTGGTCCAACGTCGGTCGTTCCCCTGTCGAGTAGGAGGAGGGAGGTCTGGGGCTCGGTCGCAACGCGGCGGACGACGGCGTGCCGCGGCCCGGTCGAGCCGGGCGTGGCGCCACGCCACGGCGCGCTCATCCCGCGGCGGGCGACGACCGCGGGCGCGAATTCACGTGGTGGTAGCGGGTCGGATGGCGGAGCACCGCGTCGAATCGCGCGGAGGGGGCGCGGCCGCGCGCGTGGCCGACACCGGAGCACCGGTGCACCGGGAAAGGCGCCGCACCGATCACCTTCCCGAGGGCAAGATCGCTGGTCGGGACCGCGCCTGGACTTTTCCGGAACCACGCGAAGCGCGATGCGCCGGTATCGAATTCATTTCCGCTCAAACCGCGAGAATGGATCGGCGAATTCACCGATCCTGCTGTTCCCCGGCCGGTCGCGGAGCGGCTCCACCACCTGCGGAACACGGCCGCGACCGGAGAATCGGGAATGGCGGATAATTCGGGGGACGACGAGCGCGATTCCCGGCCTCGGCGGCCCGGACGCCCGCGCGGAGCTGTCCCGCCCGCGGCGGCGCGGCGACGGTCCCCGCCCGCCCGGAGCACCTCCGCGCCCGGGTGGTCGGGTCGTGCGGGTGCCGGGATCGGCCGCCCCACGCGCCCGGTCGGTCCCCACCCGGCCGAGGCGGTCCGGTCAGGCGCCACGACCAGCACGGCGGTTCCGGCACGGCGAGCCCAGGGGGGCTCACCCGACGGGCGCCACCGCGCACCCGTCCCGGTGCGGCGACGTCCGGCCGAGCCGCGCCACCCGCCGACGGTGCCCGAACCACCGCCGCCCGGGCTCGGCGAGCCCCTCTCACACATGTCACAACCTTCCGCCGCCGAGAACGGCGAGCGCACCGCGAGCGCACGCACCCGAATTGACCCGCAACCGCGCGGACGCACCCGTCCGCAGGTCCGACCAGGCGCCCCCCGTTCAGGGGCCTGACGAACCGCGAACACCAACTAATCATTCGATCGGACTACCCCATTTGTCAAGCATGAAATTATCTGCCCAGTTCTTGCGCACCGGCCGTCACCTCCCCGCGGAGGCAACCTCCATACGGGTAGCAGGCAACGATTCCGCCTGTGATACGAAGCACCTTTTCCGGGTTCGGGTTCCGAGACCACGGACAGGCATTCATGCACCATTCGGAGCAAGAGTGAGAGAACTCGCAGTAACGCGGAACAGGATTGCTTGATCCGATCCCGCCCCAGGCCTGATCCGAACGGAGCAACCCCGTTGATCATGTGGCGACCGGAGCGGCCGGGTCTCGGCGGGGCGCGCCCCGCGCGCCGCACCGCCGTTCGAGCCGGGCCGACGGCCCGGCGCCGCGGCGGATCGCCGCCCCGCGGGCGGGAGGGCCCCGGAAAGAGCGCGGGAGGGAGGGGGCCCGCGCCGGGCCCCCTCCCTCCCGCTCACCGCATCAACCAGCCGCGGCGGCCAGGTCACGCTGCCGCAGGGCGTGCTTGACGAGGGTGACGAGCACCTTCTTGCTGGAGTCCCGGTCCCGCGCGTCGCAGAACATGATCGGGGTGTCCGCTCCCATCGCGGCGGCGGTGCGGACCTCCTCCTCGGTGTAGGTGAACTGCGCGTTGTCGAAGCAGTTCACCGCGACCACGAAGGGGATGCCGCGCCGCTCGAAGAAGTCGATCGACGGGAAGCCCATCGCCAGCCGACGGGTGTCCAGCAGCACCACCGCGCCGATGGCGCCGGTGGACAGCTCCGTCCACAGCGAACCGAACCGCGCCTGCCCCGGGGTGCCGAACAGGTACAGCACGATCTCCTGCGAGATCGTGATGCGCCCGAAGTCCAGCGCCACGGTGGTGGTGCGCTTCGTCTCGGTACCGGTGAGGTCGTCAACGCCGACGCTCGCCTCGGTCATTTCCTCTTCTGTGCTCAGCGGCGTGATCTCGCTGACCGACCCGATGAAGGTCGTCTTGCCGACGGCGAAACCGCCCGCGACGACCAGCTTCACCGAATCGGGCATCACGGGCGGGGCGCCGTCAGAGCCTGTTGAGTCCGGCAAGCACTGCCTCCAAGATATCTCGATCGCGCGGCTGCACCATGCGGGAACGCGCAAGTGATCCGTGTTCGAGCAGGTCGGAACAGAGCACCCGGATCACGCCCAGGGGAAGGCGCAACGAGGCGGACAGTTCCGCGATGGACTGGGGTGCGCCGCAACGCTGCAGGATCTCCTCGTGCTCGGGGGTCTCCGCAGCACTGCGGCCCGAGTCGGCCAGCGTCGCGACGACCTGCGTCGCCCGGTCCAGGTCGAGGGCCGCGTCAGGCGTTCGGCCGCCGGTCAGTGCGTACGAGCGCACCATCCGGCCAGCGTCGTCGTCGTACCACGCGTCGGGATCGGGCACGGTCAATGCTTCTCCGCGCCGACCGGACGAGCGCCCTTGCCGATGCGCTCACCCACGTTCTTGATCAGCCGCCGCATCTCGTATTGCAGCTGCTCGGCGTCCACGCTGCGGCCCGCGACGACCAGCACGGAGTTGCGCGGGTCCACGGCCAGCACGTACATGGAGGTCGTCTCGGTGGCGAGCAGGTTCATGTCGATGTCCCCGCCCTCCAGCTCGTAGCTGAGCGCCTTGCTGGTGGCGCGCAGGGTGCCGCAGGCGGCCGAGATCTTGTCCGCCTTGTCCTGGTCGAGGTTCTTGGAGAACGCAGCGGGCAGGCCGTCATGGGTGAGCACCAGAGCGTGCAACGTGTCGGGCACGTTGTCCAGCATCTGGTCGAGAAGCCAGGCCAGGTCCAGGTCCGGCTTCCGGGAGTTCATCACGTCGTTCACGCTTTCCTCACTGCATGTCGTCGTCGGAATCGGGCTTGTCGCCGGAGGCACCGCGCGAGCGCCGGTCGGCGTTGAAGAAAGTCATCAATCCCGGGGCGAACTGCGGGGCGCTCTGCCGATCGGTCGGCTCGTCCTCGCCGAAACCTGCGGGCAGGTCGGCGTAGGGAACCCGCTGCGGCAGCGGCGGTCGGTCCATGTCCCTGCCTTCCGTGCTCGCGCTCGGCGTCGTGTCGGGCTTCGGTTCCTCGTGCACGACCGGCTCGGCTACGGCGGTGGTCGACGCGGCCGACGGCACCCGGGTGGGCAACGGCTGCGCCGAGGCGGCACCCGCCTTGGCCACCGGCACGTCGCCGCTCCACGAGTCGCGGCGCTCCTCGTCGTCCTCGGTGACGATGTGGGCCTGCGGGATGAAGATCTCGGCCCGCACGCCCTGGTAGATCGAGGTGCCGAACTCGACGACCCACTCGTTGCGCTCGGCGAGCTGGGCGACCGTGAACAGGCCGAGCTGCTCACCGCGGTCACCGAGCCGCACCAGCGAAGCGAACCCGGGCGGGTTCTTCATGGTGTCGTTGGCGTTGCTGCGCGCCTCCGGGGTCATGCCGACGCCGCGGTCGGAGATCTGCACGACGAGACCGCTGCCGACGGAGACCGCCTCGACGTGCACGTCGGTGCCGGGCGGCGAGAAGGAGGCCGCGTTGGCGAACAGCTCCGCGAACATGCGCAGCATGTCGCCGATGACGCCGGGGGTGACGCTGACGTTGGGCACGTGGCCCAGCCGCAGCCGGTCGTGGTGCTTGGTCTCGGCGGCGGAGGCGCGCAGGATCTCGGTGAGGTCCCGCGGCCGGCTCCAGCGGCGGCCGGGGGCGGCGCCGCAGAGCACGAGCTGGTTCTCCACGACGTGCCGGGCCTGGGTGACCGATTCGTCGAGGGCGAACAGGGCACCGAGCCGGTCGGGATCTTCCTCGTTCTGCAGCAGCGCGTCGAGGCGCTGCGGCAGCGGGCCGAGCGCGGACTGCACGCGCCGCGTCTGCCCGATGTAGAACGTGAGGGCGCCCTGCTGGGTGTCAGCCTCGTTGACCGCCGCCTGCAGCGCTTCCTGCTGGAACGCGCGGAAGGCGTCGGCCACCTGGCCGATCTCGTCGTTGCCGTAGCCCTGCAGCGAGGTGGTCTCGACCTCGACCCGCTCGCCGGAGCGGACCCGGGACATCATCGAGGGCAGCGTCTTCTCCGCGAGGTCGCGGGCCTCGGTGCTGAGCCGCTGCAGACGTGGCAGCAGCGAGCCGTCGATGACCGAGCGGTACCGGCGGCGGGTCCAGAAGAAGAAGCCGAGGGAGAACAGACCGGCGGCGATCGCGCCGGCGACGGCGATGGTGATCGCGCTGTCGCCGTCCTCGACCGTCTGCGCGGACAGCAGGTCGACCTGCTCGCGGGTGAGCGAGAACAGCTCGCGGTTGACGGACTCGGTGAGTCGCTGCCACTCCTCCAGCGACACGCCGGCGTCGGCCGCGTCGGTCCAGGCGCCGCGCTGCATCAGCGCGTTCTCGACCGCGGTGAGCCGGGCCCAGTCGGGGTTCTCGGTGATCAGCTGCTCGTAGCGCTCCCGCACCGAGGGCTTCAGGTACGCGGCGTTCTTCTCCAGCTCGGTGTGGTACGAGCCGTTGAGGCGCAGCATTTCGAGGTGCTGCTCCGGGGTGAGCTGACCGGTCGTCAACCCCGCGGAGACCAGCGCGGCCTCCCGGGACATCTGGTCGGTGGAGCGGAACAGCGCGGTACCCGCGATGCCCCCCTGCGCCGTGCCGGAGTCCGGCACCAGCCGGGACTGGGTGTCGAACAGCTCGGTGGCGATGTCGAAGACGCCGTCGTAGTAGTCGGTGACCTCGGCGGCCGAGATCTGGCCGTTCGCCAGCCGCCCCCGGACCTGGTCGAGCTTGCCCAGCTCGGCGGTCAGCCGGTCGACCGGCACGGCGATCTCCGCCGGGGCCGAGCTCATCGCGGCCTGGATCGCCTCGGTCATCTGGTCCAGCACGACGTCGGTCCGGGCCTGCTGCTCGCGCAGCTCGGTCTGGTCGCCGTTGCCGCCGGAGGCGACTTCCTGGCTGATGCGGCGCTCGGTCTGCAGCGCGTCGAGCGCGGTCACGGCGGGCAGGGAGACCTGCCGGACGCCGGAACCGATCACCCGGGTGTAGACACCGTCGGTAACGAACGTCGCGCACCAGACGAGCCACAGCACCAGCACGACGATCCAGGGGATCGTGACGGCCAGCGTGAGGCTGGACCGGATGGATCTTTCCGAGGTGTTCTCGGGTTCACCAGGTGGCTTGGTGATGGTGTCGGGTTCTGTTGTGCTCACAGCGCTCCACGTTGTCGGTCATGTGACGTGGTGATGCGGAGAGGTGCGTGTCCGCGCGGGCACAGCCCGGGCCGAGTCGTCCGGCCGGCTGGAAATGGGCAGGAGGTCTCGCCGATGGATGGCCTGAACAGGCGTTCTCCCGGGGACACGGCTCCTTCCGCACACCGTCGTCCTCCGCCCCTGCCGAGCATGAGCGGAAGTGCGTTATCCCCCCTGCACGAGGCACTTTATCGGAGGATGATCAGTGCCCCGGCGTTCGGCCCCGCACTCGGCGGCCGCCCCGGCGATGATGCACGTCATGGCGCGTTTTCGATTGGCAGCACTGCGAAAACCACGTGATCGGAGCAGCGCGCCACCGGTCGCGCACGCGGCCGGGCCCGGGACCGGGCGCACTCGGCGGGACCGGTGCGCCGGGCGATATCGCGCGACGGCGTCGGCGGGACCCCGGAGATCCGGTACGGCGCCCGCCGCGTTCGGCCCGGGTTCGGCGGGCGCGGCGCGCGACCACCGGTTCCGGGAGGGTGCTCAGCGCGCTGCGCGGCTGCCGGTCGAGGCGCGCAACCAGGTCCACAGCCAGCCGGTGAGCGGGGCCGGGTCGGCGGTGCGCGCGGCGGCGGCGAGGTATCCGTCGGGGCGGATCAGCAGCGCGCCCGGGCGGGAGGTGAGGTCGCGGGCGATCGCCGCGTCGGTGCCGCGCAGCGCGGGCTGGTCCGCCGGGATCGCGAGGTGGCGGAGCACCAAGACGTCCCGCCACGGCCGCACCTGCTCGGCGAGGTCGGCGAGCTCGGCGGCGGGGTCGGTGAGGACCAGGGTGCAGCGGCCCAGGTCGAGCAGCTCGGACAACCGCGTCGGCTCCCCTCCCCCGCCCAGCGGGTCCGCGCCGAGCGGGAGCACGTCGAGGTCGGGCACCCGGTCCCCCGCCCGCAGCCTGCCGATTCCGCCGCCGCGCGCGGCGAGCGGGCTGCCCCGGTAGCTGGAGGCGACCTGGCCGACGGTGGCGGCGGCCGTGCGCTGCGCGGTTCCGACACCGAGCACGATCGGCGCGATGCGGGTGAAGACCTGGTGCAGCACGGGGTTGGTGGAGTTGAACACCCGGGTGGCGGTGTCGGTGGAGCGCACCAGTGCGTCGATCAGCGGGAACCGGTCGGTCTGGTAGGTGTCGAGCAGTTCGGGCCCGGCCTGCCCGCCGCGCACCAGCGCCAGCTTCCAGCACAGGTTGATCATGTCCTGGATGCCGGTGTTCATGCCCTGCCCGCCCGCCGGGCTGTGCACGTGCGCCGCGTCCCCGCCGAAGAAGACCTGCCCGTGCCGCAGCTCGTCGAGGTGCCTGCTGTTGATGCGGAACCGGGAGCTCCAGCGCATCCCGCGCAGCCGCACGGGCATCGGCAGCACGTGGTCGCAGATGGCCTGCAGGTCGCCGAGCTCCGGCGCGGGGCGGCCCTCGCCCTCGGGACGCGGGTCGACGGCCATGCAGCGGAACCGTCCGCCGGGGAGCGGGAAGGCGGCGACGAAGCCGTCGGCGGCGAGGAACACCGAGAGCTGGTCCCGCGGCACCTCGCCGTCGATCTCCAGATCGGCGAGCAGGTAGCGCTGCGGCAGCGAGGCGCCGTCGAAGGACAGCCCGAGCGCGCGCCGCACGGAGCTGTGCGCGCCGTCGGCGGCGATGAGCTGGGCGGCGCGCACCGGTTCCACCTCACCGCCGGGTCCGGCGAGCACCACCCGCACGTCCTCGGCGGTGTCCTCGTCGCAGCTGACGAGCTCGACCCCGCGCTCGACCCGCACGCCGTGGCGCAGCAGCCGTTCGCGCAGCAGCCGTTCGGTCTCGGACTGCTCCAGCAGCAGGACGTGGTTGTAGCGGCTGGGGATGCGGTGCAGTTCGACGGAGGCGAGCCGCTTGCCGCGCCCGTAGAGGGTGGTGGCGGTGGCACGGTTGCCGAGCCGCAGCATCTCGGCGGCCACGCCGCGCGGGTGCAGCAGTTCGAGGGTGCGCGCCTGCACGGCCAGGGCGCGCGAGGTGGTGGCGGGTTCGGCGGCGCGGTCGATGATGCGAACGGGCACGTCGAGGCGGGCGAGCTCGATCGCCGCGGTCAGCCCGGTCGGTCCGGCTCCGACGACGAGCACCGGTGGAGCTGGTTCGGCCTGCGTCATGATCGGCTCCTCGACCGCGGGGTCAACACTTGTTGACTTCAACGGTAGCGATCCCCGAACCAGCAAGTCAACGTATGGTGACTTAACCTGGCGCGATGACCGCACGTTCCCGCAACGCCCAGGAGACCCGGGCAGAGCTGCTCGCCGCCGCCCGGGCCCGCTTCGCCGCCGACGGCTTCGAGCGCACCACGCTGCGCGCCGTCGCCGCCGACGTCGGCATCGACCCGGCCCTGGTGATCCGGTACTTCGGCAACAAGCAGGAGCTGTTCGCCGCGGCCGCCGAGTTCACGCTGGACCTGCCCGACCTCGGCGACGTGGAGCCGGACCGGCTGGCCGAGGCCCTGCTGCCCCGCTTCTTCGCGGTGTGGGAGGACGACGGCCAGTTCCTCGCGCTGCTTCGGGCCGCGATGACCAGCCCGGCCGCGGCGGACAAGATGCGCGAGGTGTTCGCCGACCAGGTGGGGCCGAAGCTCGCCACGGCCACCCCGGACCGACCCCGGCAGCGCGCGGGCCTGCTCGGCGCGTTCATCGTCGGCCTCGCGACGGCCCGCTACGCCCTGGGCAACCCGGCCGTCGCGGAGATGGACCACGCCGAGCTCACCACCTGGATCACCCCGGTGGTCCGGCAGATCCTCACCGGCCCCTACCCGGAAACCCCCTGATCCGCGTCCCCGCCGACGGCACGGCCCGCCCGAGCGGCGATCACTCGTGCGGCCAGCGCCGCCGGGCGTTCTCGGCGGCGCGGCCCCGGAGCTCGCCGCGCGAAGCGGCGGGCCCGAGCACGCCGGGTGCGGCTCAGGAGCGCCGGAGGGGCAGCGGACGCCACCAGGTGGCGATGCGCCAGACGTACTCCAACGGGCCCTGCCGGAAGAACGCGAGCCAGGCCGTGCTCCAGAGCACCTGCAGCAGCAGGATGCCGACCGCCAGCAGCGCCATCGTCCCGTAGGAGCTGGAGCCCTCCAGCCCGATCAGCCGCCCCAGCGGGATGAGCAGCAGCGTCGCGGTGACGTAGTTCGTCAGCGCCATCCGCCCGAGGGGTTCCAGCACCGCGCCGAGCGGGGTGCGCAGCGGGGTGCGCAGCAGCAGGAGCAGCCCGCAGACGTAGGCGGTGGCCAGGCAGGCCCCGGCGACCCCGGAGCTGACGCTGAACCCGGCCTGCAGCGGATCGCGGTTCTGCGCGATCAGGGCGACCGCCGCCCCGGCGACCGACACCGCGAACAACGCGGCGATCCACCACCCGAGTCGCGGCAACCGCGCCGGCAGGTCGAACTGGGCCAGCGCGAGCCCGAGCACGAGCAGCCCGGGGATCAGCGGCAGTCCGCCGCCGAGCCACGCCAGCGCCACCACCACGCCCCCGCCGCCCACCAGCAGGTTCACCCAGCCCGGCAGCAGGCTCAGCGGCAGCAGGAAGATCAGCCCGAACACGGCGTAGGGCACCAGCGCCTCGCCCGGGTGCAGGAAGGCGTGCGGGAGGCCGATCACGAGCAGCGCCAGCAACCGGCGGGCCAGCAGCACCCGGGGACGCGCTGCCCGGTCCGCCGCGCTCGCCAGGAACAGCCCGAAGCCGAGGCCGAACAGCAGCGAGAAGATCGGGAAGAACCGCTGCTGGACGAACAGGTCCAGGATCTGCCGGGCAGGCAGGACCTCGCGGTCGACGATCCCGCGCATCGACAGGAGCGGCGGGATGTTGACGAACAGGATCCCGCACAGCGCCATCCCGCGGACGGCGTCGAGCTCAGCGATCCGGGGACGCAGACCGCCACCGCCCTGGGCGGGACTCGGCGGGCGAGCGATCTCGGTGCTGGTCATGGGTGCGGCCTCCTGGGGACGGGGGGTGACCGGGTCCGTCCCGGCCAGCTCCCATCCTCACCGGATCGGCGCCCCGGCAGATCGGCCGAGCGGTCGTTCCACCCGGCCCTTCGGCCGAGTCCGCTCAGTCCTCGTCGGCCTTCGTCGGGGGCCGCCCCCGGCGAGCCGGGCCGCCCGCGTCGGCCGGGAGGCGTCCGGCGTCGGCGAGGGCCCGCCGGAGCAGGAATTCGATCTGCGCGTTGGTGCTGCGCAACTCGTCCTGCGCCCAGCGGGCCAGCGCGTCGTGGATCGCCGGGTCCAGCCGGAGGAGGAAACCCTTCCGTGCGGCCATGTCCCGCCCCTCCCGATCCTGTCGTCTCGCCCGGTGATCATCCGCTCGCCGCATCCTGCCAGCGCTGCCGCCGCGAGGCGGGCAACGCTGGGGAGCGCGGCGCCGGAACGATCCGTCAGTGGTACAGCGAACCGGTGTTGACGACGGGCTGGGTGTCGCCGCAGAGCACCACGAGCAGGTTGCTCACCATCGCGGCCTTGCGCTCCTCGTCGAGCTCGACGACCTCCTTCTCGGACAGCCGCTGCAGGGCGAGGTCGACCATGCCCACCGCGCCCTCGACGATGCGCTGGCGGGCCGCGACCATGGCGCCCGCCTGCTGGCGCTGCAGCATGGCCTGGGCGATCTCGGGCGCGTAGGCGAGCTGGGTGAGCCGGGATTCGACCACCTCCACGCCGGCGGCCCGCACCCGCGCCGCGATCTCCGCGGACAGCTTGCCGGTGATCTCGTCGGCGTTCTGCCGCAGCGAGAACTGCTGCTCGGCGTCGCCGTCGTAGGGGTAGCTGGTGGCGATGTGGCGCACGGCCGTTTCGGTCTGGGTCTCGACGAACTCCACGAAGCTGTCGACGGCGAAGGTGGCCTGCGCGGTGTCGGCGACCTGCCACACGACGACGGAGGCGATCTCGATCGGGTTGCCGTCGGCGTCGTTGACCTTCAGCACGGCGGTCTCGTGGTTGCGGATCCGGGTGGAGACCTTCGTCTTGCTGCTGAACGGGTTCACCCAGTGCAGGCCCGAGGGCCGCACGGTGCCGGTGTAGCGGCCGAGGAACTGCAGCACGCGCGCCTCGCCGGGCGCGACGGGGACGAGGCCGCCGAACAGCAGCACGCCGACGACCACGAGGACGAGGCCGCCGACGACGAGGCCGCCCTGGTCCAGTCCGACCGCGCCCAGCACGGTGAACCCGCCCACGAGCACCAGCAGCGCCGCCAGCGCCGCCATGAGCAGCCCGGGCAGCCGGAACGCCTCGCGCTCGACGACCGGGGGTTCCGGCATCCTGATCTTCTCGCCCTCCGGCGCGGTCACCTGGTCAACCATGCTTCCCCCTGTCACTCCGAGTCGTCCTACTCGCACGAGACTAGCAGAGTGATATCACTTTTACCCGGAAGGGGTCCGAGAGCAGGATCCGTCGTGCGGCCCTGCCCGCAGCGACGCCGCTGAGCAGCGACCAGCCGGCGCGACCGGCACCGCCACCGGGCGCCCCTGCGCGAGCTGGAGCCGGGCCCTACGCGGGCCGGGGGGTCGCCCGGCGCACCTGCCAGGCCTGCCAGAGGCGGGCGTAGTGCCCGCCCGCGAGCAGCAGCTCCGCCGGCGGACCGGCCTCGACGACGCGGCCGCCGTCCATCACCAGCACCCGGTCGGCGAGCATCGCCTGCCGCAGGCGGTGCGCCACGACCAGCCCGGTGCGCCCGCGCAGCACCGCCGCCGCGGCCTCCTCCAACCGTCCCGCCTCCCGGCTGCCCGCCTCGGCCGTGGCCTCGTCGAGCAGCACCACGGCGGGATCGGCGAGCAGCGCCCGGGCCAGCGCGACCTGGGCCGCCTGCTCCGGGCCGAGCGGATGCCCGAGCTCACCGACCACCGTGCGCACCCCGTCCGGCAGGTCGGCGACCCACTCCGCGCCGACCTCGGCCAGCGCGCGGCGCGCCTCGTCCTCGGTGGCGCTCTGCCGGGCCAGCCGCAGGTCTTCGAGCAGCGGGCCGCTGAACACGTGCGCCTCCTGCGTGACCAGCAGCACCGCCCCCGCCCCCGCCTCGGTCACCGGCCGCCCGCCGAAGGTCACCCGACCCTCGTCGGGGGCGGCGAGCCCGGCCAGCAGCGCGGCCAGCGTCGACTTGCCCGCCCCGCTGGCCCCCACCAGCGCGACCGTCTCCCCCGGTGCGAGCCGCAGGGAGACCTCGTGCAGCGCGGGCGCGGCCGAATCCGGGTAGCGGTAGGTCACCGCGTCCGCCACCAGCTCCGCCTCCCGCTCCCCGCGCTCGGTCGGCAGCCGCACGTGCGGGATGCCCAGCACCCCGACGATGCGCTGCAGGCTCGCGAACGCCGACTGGACCTGGTCGAAGCTCATCACCAGCAGGCCCAGCGGGTTGAACAGGCGGTGGAAGTACAGCGCGGCCGCCGTGACCGCACCGACCGTCGCGGCCCGCGCGTCCACGAGCGCGAAGCCGACGACGACGATCGAGGTGAGCCCGACCAGCTCGGCGATGTTCATCCACATGCCCCAGCCGGTCGAGAACCACAGCACGCCCCGGGACAGGGCGCGGGCGCGGTCCGAGGAATCCGCGACCTTGGCGACGTGCTCGTCCTCGGCCCCGTAGGCGCGCAGCGTCGGCAGACCTTCCAGGGAGGACACCAGCGCCTCGGCCCGGTCGGCGAACGCGGCGCGCTCCTCGGCGTAGCGGCGCGCGGCGCGCGGCAGGTACCAGCGCAGCGCGAAGCCGTAGACGGGCAGCGCCAGCATCCCGGCCGCCATCAGCCACGGGTCCAGCGCGAACAACCCGCCCATGGTCAGGGCCACGGTGAGCAGCGCCGACACCCACGGCGCCAGCAGCGCGGCGACGACCTGGCTGATCACCGCGACGTCGTCGCCGACGCGGCTGAGCAGGTCACCTCGGCCCGCCCGCTCGATGACGGCCGACGGCAGGTGCAGCGCGGCCGAGACGGTGTCCTCGCGCATCCGGGCCAGCACCTGCTGCCCGAGCCGGGCGACGAACGCCGCGCTCAGCGCGGTGAGGGCGGCGCTGAGCAGTCCGGCCGCGCCGACGAAGGCGGTGAGCGCCACGACCTCGGCGGTCTCGGCTCCCGCGAGCACGTCGTCGACCAGCGCCCCGATCGCCCAGGGCGCGGCCAGCCCGGCCAGCGCGGCGAGCACCGCGGTCGCCGCGGTCGCGGCGGCCAGGCCGCGGTGCGGACGGAGGTAGCCGCCGATGGCCCGCCGGACCTCGCCCGCGGTGGCCAGCGGCAGCGCGCGAGTGGTTCCGCTCATCCCACGACCTTCCGGTGGTAGTCGGCGCGCTCGGCGAGCAGGTCGCCGTGCTCCCCGGTGACCACCTCGCCCGAGCCGCTGAGGTAGTGCACCTGTTCGGCGCGCGCGAGCAGCACCGGGCTGGTGGTGATGAGGACGGTGGTCCGCTCCGGGCCGTCGCCGTGGCGCAGGGCGTCGAGCCCGGCGGCCACGGCCTCCTCGGTCACCGAGTCCAGCGCGGTGGTCGGGTCGACGAGCACCAGCACGTCGGGGTCCGCGTGCAGGGCGCGGGCGAGCGCGAGCCGCTGCCGCTGCCCACCGGAGAGGCTGAGCCCTCGGTCGCGCACCGGCGCCTCGACGCCCCCTGGTTGCGCGGCGACGAACCCGGCGGCGTCGGCGGCGGCCAGGGCGGCGCCCGGGTCGCTGCGCTCCGGGCGGCCGAGGGCCAGGTTGTCCGCGACGCTGCCGGTGAACAGCTGCGCGCGGCGCGGTTCGACGTGCACGGCGGTGGGAGTCGGGCCGTCCCAGCGCACGGCGAGCGGCCGGGGGCCGGGCTCCCCGCGCAGCGCCGCGAGGATCCGCTCCACGTCGGGCCCGTCCGCGACGACGCCGGAGCACGTCCCGCGCCGCAGCACCAGCTCAGCGCGGGGCTCGTCCGGGACGTCCGGCGCGGACGGGCCCTGGCCCTGGTCCTGGTTCCGCACCAGCACGGCGTCCACGCGCCGACCGCTGGCGAGCGCGGCGGCACCGATCTGCAGGTACATCCCGGCGGCCGAGAGGGGTTCGGCGATGAACTGCGCCGCGCCGACCGCGGCGACGAAGGCGCCCACGGTGATCACGCCGTCGACGGCGAGGACTCCGGCGGCGCCCACGGACACCGCGAGCACCAGCGTCCCGGCGAGCACGGTGGCGCCGAGCTGCACCGAGCGGGCCACGCCCGCGCGGATCGCGGCCCCCTCGGCGCGGCGGCTGACCTCCACGTAGCGGGCGGTCGCGTTCTCCTGCGCGCCGATCCCGCGCACCACCCGCAACCCGGTGACGAGGTCGGTGGCGAGCGCGGAGGCGGCCGCGAGCCCCTCCTGCTGACCGGCGACCTTCCGGGACAGCAGCGGGGTCACCGCGTTGAGCCCGATCGCGGTGACCACGGCCGTACCGATCAGCAGCGCGCCGAGGAGCACGTCGATGCCCAGCAGCACCACGCAGCTGACGCCGAGCGCGGCCACCGATCCGGCGAGCCCGGCGACCCAAATCACCGCGCGGGAGACCTGGTCGGCGTCGGAGGAGGCGATGGAGAGCAGTTCTCCGTGGCTGCGCCGGATCCCGCGCCCGCGCAGCGCCCGTTCGGCGAGCTCGGCCCGCAGCCCGTGCGCCTCGTCGAGCGCCGCTCCCCTGCCGAGCCGGGCGAACCAGCGGTAGCAGGTGGTCAGGACCGAGAACAGCAGCACGAAGCCGACCACGCAGCCGGCCAGCTGCCAGAGCTCACCGGTGGCGACCGCCTCGTCGATGGCGATCCCGATGGCCAGCGGCACCAGCGCCTCGCAGGCCTGGTGGCCCACGAGGAGCGCGGAGGCGCCCAGCACCACGGCGCGCTTGCGGCGCAGCACCTGGCGGCGGGTGCGCGACCTCTTCTCGTCCCTGTTCCGCGGCTGCGTGCCCGCGCTGGTGGTGCGAATGACCGGCCCCCTTCTCCACGACCCGGTAAGGGTGTCCTAAGTCGCCGGGTTCGCGCCAGGTATCGCTGATCACACGTCGGCGCGCACCGCGTCGAGGACCAGGTCGAGCCGGGGCGGCGCCGCGCGGCGGCCCGGCGGTTCATCCGGACGCCAGCGCGCGGCGGCCGGTTCACCCTCCGCTCCCGCACCACGTCGGGCACGGACTCGTTCCCGGCGTCGGGGCCCACCGCCTCGGGAACCGACCGGCCGGGAGCGTCCCCGGCGTCGGACAACCGCCACCCTTTCCCCGGCGCCACGTCGAGGAATTTCCCCCACGAATTAGGCTTCGGCGGGACGGGGAACCGATTTCCGAGAATTCCGCGAACCCCGCCGCAACACCCGTGAAATGCCGCGATACCTGGCCGGATGCGAGCCTTGACGTCGGCGGCCGCATGATCGTAAGTTCCCCTGAACGCGCGTCGCGCGAGGGTTTGCAGGAACTGCCGATCCGTTCCAGGGAAGGGTTCGTGAATTGACCCGGATCGTTCTCCGCCCACCCCTGGACGAGAACCGCCGACCGCTTCGGTCCCGCTCCCGGGACGCGGTGGGGACCTCCGCCGCCCCGGTCGAGCCGAGCCGGGCGGGGCCGCCACCCGGCCCGTCCCCGGAGCACCGCGGAACCACCTTCTCGATCACTTCCCGGGCGTGGCCGCGGGCCAGCCACGAGCTCCCGGCGCGGGTCGGGAACGGAGAGGACGCACCATGACCTCGCTGCACGCCAGCACCGGCCACGGCTCGGAGGAGCTGTCGACCGCCATCGACGAGGGCGCCGAGGCCCTCCTGCGGGCGCAGCGGCCGGACGGGGTGTTCGACTACGGGGCGAGCAACCTGCGGTCCACGCTGGCCACGGCGGGCGCGGTAGCGGCCTTGCACTTCGCGGACCCCGAGGGCGCCGCTGACCTGATCGCCGCGGGCGCGGAGCGGTTGCGCCGCACCCAGGACGCGGACGGGGGCTGGGCGATGGTGCCCGGCCTGTCCAGCGAGCCGGGGCCGACGGCGGTGTCGGCCGCGGCCCTGCACCTGGTGGATCCGGTCGGCAGCGCGGAGCAGGTCGCGGCGGGACGGCGCTGGATGGCCGACTACGGCGGGCTGGAGGCGATCCCGCACCCGGAGGTCGTGCTGTGGTGCCGCCAGTTCTACGGGCTGGTCGGCTGGATCGAACCGGGGGACATGCGCCGCTTCCCGCTGGAGCTGGCGCTGCTGCCGGGGCTGTACCGGCGGGTGTTCGACCTGCGCCTGCCGATGGCGTCGGCGCTCGGTCTCGCGCAGACCCGGCACCGTCCGCTGAACCCCGCGCAGCGGCTGCTGGCCCGCTGGGCCGAGCCCCGTGCGCTGCGCGGCATCCGCCAGGCGTTCGAGCACGAGGACTCGGCCGGCTCCTGGTCCGAGGACGCCTGGGTGACCGGGCTGGTGTGCATCGGGCTCGCGCGGGCGGGACTCGGCCGCGACATGGTCGAGGCGGCCGTCGGGTGGTTCCGGCGCACCATGGACGCCGACGGGTCGTGGGCGACCACCCCGCTGGACGCGGCCTGGACGATGTACGCGGTGCGCGGCCTCGTCGAGGCCGGGTACGCCGAGGACCCCCGGCTGGCGGCTTCGCGGGACCTGTTCGTGCGGCTGCAGCAGCACCGGCCGTTCCTGGCGTTCGGGTGCCCGCCGGGGTTCTGGGGCTGGTCCCGGGAACGCGGCTGGCCCGCCGTGCTCGAAACCGGCGAGATCCTCTCCGCGCTGTCCCGGCTGCCCGGCACCGGGCAGGCCGACGCGATCCGCGCGGGCGTCGCCTGGCTCACCGACCGCCAGGACGACCGCGGCTCCTGGGGTCTCTGCGTGCGCAACACCCGGGTCGCCAACAGCGGCCCCTGCCCGATGACGACCGCGCAGGCCGTCGACGCCCTGCTCGATTCCGGCGTCCCGGCCGCCGACCGGCGGATCCGGCGTGCGCTGCGCTGGCTGAGCCGGGTGCAGCGGCCCGAGGGCGGTTTCGAGTCGGTCTGGTACCGCGAGCACTCGATGGGCACCGCCGCCGTGCTGGAGACCTTCGCCCGCTGCGGGCGGGCCGGGGACGAGACCGCGGTGCGGGCCCGGGAGTGGCTGCTGGGCGCCCGGAACGAGGACGGGTCCTGGGGGGACGGGCACGGGGCGGCCGGGACGGTCGAGGAGACCGGCTGGGTGGTGGCCTCGTTGCTGGCCGCCGGGGTCGAACCGGCGGCGGTGGAGCCCGGGGTGCGCTGGCTGCTCGACTCCCGGCTCCCCGACGGCGGCTGGACCCCGCGACCGGTGCACGAGTACGTCCGCCGGGTCAGCCGGTACGCGAACCCCGGTTTCACGCACGGCATGGCGCTGCGCGCGCTGGGCCGCTACCGGGACGCGACCCGATGAGCTTCCCGTCGCGGCCGGCGCCGGTGCACGCCTCCTCGGCCCGGGCCGAGGAGGCGTCCCGGTGAGCTCACCCGCGGGCGTATTCCAGCACGACCAGCCCGTTCGCCCCGTCCCGCCGATCGCGGCGCACCAGGCCTGCCGCGGCGGCGAGGGCGTCGAAGTCCTCCGGCCGGCGTTCCCGGCCGCCGAGCAGCGTCAGGGACTGGAGGTCGAACGAGGAGTTGTTCTTCGCGTGCTCCTCCCCCGCGAGGACCTCGACCACCACGACGCGCCCGTCTTCGGTCACGGCGTCGGCGCAGCGGCGCAGGATCCGGGTGGCGTCCTCGTCCGGCCAGTCGGTGAGCACCCGGGAGACCAGCAGCACCTGGTAGCCCCGCGGCAGCTGTTCGAGGAAGCTGCCGCCCAGGAACTCCGCCCGCTCGCCGAGCCCGGCCCCCGCGATGAACTCCTCGGCTTCCGGCCGGACCTCGGGCAGGTCGAGCACGGCCCCGGTGAGGTGCGGGTGCGCGGTCAGCACCGCCTCCAGCAGCGCCCCGGTCCCCCCGCCCACGTCCAGCACGCTGGACACGCCGCTCCAGTCGTACCCGGCGGCGACCTCGGGCCCGGTCTGCCACGCGAACCCGGCCATCGTGGCGCCGAAGAACAGCCGCAGCTGCTCGTCGACGCGGTAGTCGGACCAGAAATCGGTGCCGTGCACCGCCCCGTAGGAGGACCGGCCGGTGCGCACGGCGTGCAGCATCCCGCCGTAGGCGAGGTCCATCTTCAGGCCGGGCCCGGCCGCGTCGAGCCACGAGCGCAGCAGCGCGTTGCGCTCGTCCAGCAGCGCCCGGGACACCGGGGTGAGCGCGTGCTCGCCGGGGGTGGGCTCGGCGAACAGGCCGACCGACACCAGGTGGCGCAGCAGTCGGTGCAGGGCGTCCGGGTCGGCGTTCGAAGCTCGCGCGAGCGCGGCCGTCGTGGTGTGTCCGTCGCGGACGAGTTCGGGCAGCCGCAGGGCGACCGCGGTCCGCACCGCGAAGGGCGTGGCGAGATCGACGAGCGCCGCGAGCGCGGCGGTGTCAGCGGGCGGATCGGTGGTCTCACTGGTCACGGCGGTCCTTTCGAGAATGACCTGGGGGGAAAATCAGGATTCACGTGAAGACTGCACCGGTGATCGAATCGGTGCAAGGGTCTTCGCCATCAGGCTCGGCTGCCGTTTCGCGCATTGCGGAACGGTTCTCAAGAATGCGTGGAAGGAAGAGAACATGAATCCTCTCGACGTCCGCCCCCTCACCGGGGCGTTGGGGGCCGAAATCCGCGGCGTCGCGCTCGCCGACGTCGATGACGCGCTGTTCGAGCAGATCCACCGGCTGCTGCTCGAACACCTCGTGCTGTTCTTCCCCGAGGCGGCCGGGTTGTCCCCCGAGGACCACGAGGCGTTCGGCCGCCGCTTCGGACCGCTGGAGGTCCACCGGTTCCTGCCGAAGCTGCCCGAGCACGAGGAGATCGTCGTCCTCGACTCCGACCAGGGCGCGAAGGCCGACGTCTGGCACACCGACGTCACCTACGCCCAGTCGCCGCCGGTCGCCTCGATCCTGCAGATCGTGCGGTGCCCGGACGTGGGCGGGGACACGATGTGGAGCAACCAGTACCTCGCCTACGAGGCGTTGTCCGCGCCGGTGCGGGAACTGATCGACGGGCTCACCGCGCTGCACGTCTTCGAGCACCCCAACGGCTCCTACCGGAGCGAGGCCGAACACCCCGTCGTGCGCGTGCACCCGGAGACGGGTCGCCGCTCGCTCTACGTGAACCGCATGTTCACCCGGCGCATCCCGCAGCTGGCCCCGGAGGAGAGCACCGCGCTGCTGAACCTCCTGTTCACCGCCTCGGAGAGCCCGCAGCGGGTGTGCCGCTACCGGTGGCCCGAGGGCGCGGTGGCGGTGTGGGACAACCGCGCTACCCAGCACTACGCCGTCAACGACTACGTCGGCCGCCGCGTGGGCCGCCGCGTCACGGTGCTCGGCGACGAACCCAAGGGGGACGGGGCGCGCTGGCCGAACCACCAGCCCGCCGGGATGAGCGCGACCGCGGTCAAGGACTGACGACTCCCCGGAGACGAACGGAGATCCGATGAGCAACACCACCGGCGGAGCCGCCACCGAGGAGGACTTCCTGGAGTCCTACTGGCGGGATCCGCACGCCACCCTCGCGGGGACCCGCGAACGCTGCCCCGTGCGCGAGGTGACCTTCGAGACGGGCCCGACCTGGCTGGTGACCCGCTATTCCGACGTCCGCGCCGGGTTGGCCGATCCGCGCCTGGCGAAGGACTGGCGGGCGTCGCTGCCGCCCGAGGAGCGCGCCTCGGCCCCGCCGGGCCTGCCCGCCCCCATGTCGCACATGCTCACCTCGCTGGACCCGCCCGAGCACACCCGGTTGCGCCGCCTCGTGACCCAGGCGTTCACGGCGCGCCGGATCGCCGCGCTGCGGCCCCGGGTCGAGGCGCTCGCCGCGAACCTGCTGGCCGGGTTGCCCGAGGACGAGCCGGTCGACCTGGTGGCCCGCTACGCGATCCCGCTGCCGATGGAGGTGATCTGCGAGCTGATCGGCGTGCCGGAGCTGGACCGGGAGGACTTCGCCCGCTGGTCCACCGTGCTCATCGACGAGTGCCCCGAACCGGAGCTGGCCCGGGCCTCGGCCCAGATGGCCGACTACCTCGGCGGTCTCGTCACCCTCCGCAGGGAGGATCCGGACGACGCGCTGCTGTCCGGGCTCATCGCCGCTTCCGAGGACGGCGAGCAGCTCTCCGACATCGAGATCGTGGCGATGGCGATGCTGCTGTTGATGGCGGGGCACGAGACGACCGCGGTGTTCGTCACCAACAGCGTGCGGGCCCTGCTGGCGGATCCGGAGTCGCGGGAGCGGCTGCGCTCCCCCGCCACGGCCCCGGACATGGTCGAGGAGCTGCTGCGGTGGGCCTCGCCCGCGCTGAACGCCTCGTTGCGATTCGCCACCGAGGACCTGGAGATCGCGGGGACGCCGATCCCGCGCGGCGCCTCGGTCACGCTCTCGACCGGCGCGGCCAACCGGGATCCGGAGCGGTTCGCGGATCCCGACGTGATCGACCCGGACCGGGACACGGCGGGCCACGTCGCGTTCGGCCACGGCATCCACCGCTGCCTCGGCGCGGCGCTGGTGCGGCTGGAGGCGGAGGTCGCTCTGACGGCGCTGTTCGACCGCTTCCCGCACATCCGGTCCGCTGCCCCGGACGAGGAGCTGACCTTCCGCCGCAGCGTCCACGTGCACGCCCCCCGGACGTTCCCGGTGCTGCTGGGCCCAGCGGCCGGAAGCTGACCACCCGCCCGGGGCGGCCGCATCGGCGCCGCCCCGGGCTCGGTCGCGACCGGGCGGCTCCGGGTGCTCGTCCGCTCCACGGGCGGTCGGGCGGACCGCTGCCCGCGCTAGGCCGCGCGAGCCACGCCGAGCAGCGAGAAGCCCCTGCCGACGTTGATCGTCGACAGGGGCTTCCTGAACTGCTGGTGCGCGATACTGGGATCGAACCAGTGACCTCTACCGTGTCAAGGTAGCGCTCTCCCGCTGAGCTAATCGCGCGAGGCGGAGGCGGGAATCGAACCCGCGTACAGGGCTTTGCAGGCCCTTGCCTAAGCCACTCGGCCACTCCGCCGAACCGGGACACCGAGGCCGCCTCGCGGCCTTCGACAGGCGGACTCCGAGCCACCGGGTGCCGATACCCGGAAACCCGGGATCGCCCCGATCGGTTTCCCAGAGCGGATGACGGGACTCGAACCCGCGACCCTCACCTTGGCAAGGTGATGCGCTACCAGCTGCGCTACATCCGCCTGCGCGGTGAACTCTCCGGCTCGGCTCCGGAGCCACCGCTGCGTTGCACGGAGAACTTTAGACCACGCCGTCGCCGACGATCACAGGGGGGTCGGACCGCGATCCGCACCGCCCCCAGCCGAGCCGGTCCGCCCTGCTCAGGGCGGCACCTCAGGACAGGTCGTGCGGCAGCAGCCGGGTCAGGGCGTCGTCGACGTTGACCCACAGGTTCTCGTTGCCCGGCACCACGACGTCGTAGGTGCGGTCCAGGAAGTCCGCCAGCTCCTGCGCGGAGGCCTCGAACACCGCGTGCCCGGACGGCGAGCTGAGCTCGATGGCGACGACCTCGGGATCGTCCACCGCCGGCCGGATGCTCACGTCGCCCTCGCCGGCGTGCGCGATGAGCCCGTCGGCGAGCAGGTCGCGGGCGAAGACCCACTCGACCCAGCCGGCGCGGCCGGTGCGGAACGCGGCCACCACGGCGTAGGGGTCGCGGGTGTCGTAGCGCAGCTCGACCTGGACCGGAACGGCCGGCGTCTGCGGGGCCAGCAGGTCGAACACCGCCGTCGAACGGAGTGTCACGTGATCGTTTCGCATCGTCCTCGCCTTCCTAACTCCCTCCCGGTCCGCTTATCGACCGAGCAACACAGTTGTGACGCCTCAGAGGGGTCCTACGCTCGCCGCCAGGCCTTACATCACCCGGTCAGGGCATATAGAAATTCGCATTGCGATCGGGAAACTGCGCAGCGTGGCCACATCGCTCCCCCCGACCAACATCGGCCCGACCCCTCGGCGCTGGCGCCGGATCCGGCAGGACCGGCTCCGCGGCGCTTCCGGCGGCGCCTGCGAACTCGCCTTCACCACCGCCGGGCACCCCTCGAGGATAGGCGATGGACGTGCTCCCACTAGGGTCTCCGCGCGCCGAGCTGAGACACTTGCCACGGGCATTCGTCAAGACGGAGCAACCCGGACATCCGGACGCCCGGCCGAACACGCCTGGCGGCCACCCGGTCGAGGAGACCGGTGCCACAGTGTGACCAGGCTTGAAGCCTCGGGGCCGATCTCGGCGGCACAACTGGGAAAATCAGGAACATGACTCACGTCACATTCCACTGAGTGCGACAACCCTTCCTGTGGGTGTCCGCCACCGAGCCCGCCGGAGCCCGGCCCGTATCCTTGCCCCCGTGGCACGGCGCCGCGCCGAGCTGGCGGACGCATCCCGGCGACACCGCTGATCAAGGCCTCGCCGAGCCCCGAATCGCCCAGGACGATCAGGTGGCAGGTGCACTCTGAGCAGAACAGCCGAACCGGGACCGGATGAGATCGACATGGCCTCGGCCGACGAGAAGCCCGAACCCCGCCGCAAGCTGCGCCGCCTGCGCCGCGCGATCCGCGCCCGCCGCGAGCGCATCCGATCCAACCCCACGCTGAACACGACCTACCGGGTGGCCCTGGGCACCGGGGGGACGCTGCTGCTCATCGTCGGGATCATCGCGATCCCCTACCCCGGCCCCGGCTGGCTCATCGTGTTCGCGGCGCTGGGGATCCTCGCGACCGAGTTCCACTGGGCCCACCGCGTCAACATGTTCACCAAGCGGCACTACCACCGCTGGGTCGACTGGCTCGGCAGACAGCACTGGACGGTCAAGCTCGGCATCGCCGCTCTGACCGGCCTGATCGTGGTCGTGACGCTGTGGCTGCTGGGCATGTACGCGACGATGGGCCATTGGGTCGGCCTGGACTGGCCGTGGTTGACCTCCCCCCTGTTCGGCCCCTGAAACGGGTGTTGTAGAGTTCTCCACGTCGCCGGGAACGGCGGCACCGGGCGATTAGCTCAGGGGGAGAGCGCTTCGTTCACACCGAAGAGGTCACTGGTTCGATCCCAGTATCGCCCACAAGAAAACGGCCAGGTCAGAGCCCCGAAAGGGAATCTCCGACCTGGCCGTTTCGCTTTTTCCGGGCCGAGGAGTCAGCGAAAGGTCAGCACGCGGCCAGCGGTCCCCTCTTCCGAAGTCGTCAGCGGGGAGGAGCGCGGGGCGGGCGCGTCCCTCCTCCCGCCCCCGGTGCGACCGGAACAGAACGTCCAGCGGTGCGGCTTGTCAGCCGGGTTCGCGAGCACCAGGACGCGCTCGCTCCTCGCCGCACGCGAGCACGTCTCGCACCTCCTTGACTCACGACCGCACCGACATGCGGTCGATCTCGGGCGAGGATCACGCCGACCACCGGGCGACCCGCGGTCGCGGCTGGAGGCCGAAGCGCCCGGTGCCGCAGTGGTGAAGTCCCCGCGCGCCCGGCCCGCACCACCGCCCGCGCTCACGATCGCGATAGCACCTCCCCGGTCCAACCATCTTTCAGGAGAACCGAACTGCGCGGTTTGCGACGCGACACGCGCCGCGCATCCCGCACTGCGGCGCAGGCTCAACTCCAGGCATGACCAAGTCGACACCGGTGAAAATTCGAAACAGCCCAGAAAGCCGCCTCACCGCAACCGAAAATTCCCAGCAGGAATCGAGATCGGAACTCTCCAGCACCCCGAACAAGACCCGTGATCTTGATCGCCGCGCCGACATTTTCCGCGCGTGGAGCCGTCGATGTCGGCGGCACGCATCGGGCATCGGCGAGCTGGCCGCTCAACGACCCCGGGGAGCCGCTTCCGCGCCTACCTGGCCGGGACCCCGTGATCCTCTACGCCACTTCCGCTGGCCGGGGGATCGCGGACGAGCCGGACCAGGGCGGAACCGTTGCGCGGGAGGCAGTTCGCGCGGCCGGTACCGCGGCGGGTTCTCAGCGGGTGGGCAGCAGCCTGGGGACCGCCCGGACGTAGCCGACCATGCCGACGACCTCGACGAGGGTCTGGGTGACGACCACGACGGCGGCGACGGCCAAGGCGTCCGGCAGGGCCAGCGCCAGCGGGAGGACGACGAGCGAGTTGCGGGTGGCACCGGTGAACACGACGGCGCGGCTCGCCGGGACGTCGAGGCGGAACAGGCGGGCCACGAGCATCCCGGCCGGGGCCATCACGACCAGGAACAGCGCGTAGAACGGCACGACGCGGGCCACCACGGCCAGGTCACCGCCCAGCTTGGGCACCTGGGAGGCGACCACGACGAGCAGGGTCGCGACCATCAGCGGCACCATCAGCGTTCCCACCGCACCCTGGACGCGCCGCCCCGCCGGCCGCCGGGCCGCCCATGCCTGGGTGAGCCAGGCCAGCGCCAGCGGGATGGCGATGAGCACGGCGAACGCCTCGACGAACGGGCCCGGTTCGATGACCTCGGCCAGTTCGGACCCCAGGAACAGCAGCAGGAACCCCGGGAGGAGCACCAGCTGGGCGATCAGCAGCAGCGGGGTGGCGGCGAGCAGGCGTTCGGCGCTGCCTCCGGCGAGGCCGCTGAAGACGATCACGTAGTCCACGCAGGGGGTCAGCAGGACCAGCAGCACGCCGAGGCGCACCGCCTGGTCCGCGGGCAGGAAGGCGAACAGCGCCGCGACCACCAGCGGAGCGACCGCGAAGTTGATCACGAGCACCGCGGCCAGGAACCGGCCGGCTCGCAGCGCGCGCCCCAGCTCGGCGACGGGGACCTGCAGGAACGTCACGTACAGCAGGGCCGCGAGCACCGGGTTGATCGCCTGTGCCAGGCCGGGTCCCGCCCCGGGGGCGAGCAGGCCCGCGGCGGCTCCGGCGGCCAGCGCTCCGAGGTAGAGGACGACTTGGTGGCGTTCCATGCTCGCGACCAGGCCGGGTGCGGCGGACATGGGACTCCTCAGCAGAGGTCGTAGCGGGGCACGACGCGCAGCAGGTGGGTGAGATCGGTCCCCGGGGGCAGGTCCTGCGGCCGGGAACCGCGGGCGAAGAGCCGCGAGCACTGGGTGCCGCCGAGGGCGGCGCGGTCGCCGTGGACGCGCAACCAGGCCGCTTCCCGGAGCGCGATCACCGGCACGTCGTTGTGCTCCAGGAACTCGCCGAGCCGCTCGTCGCGGGTCTCGCCGCGGTGGGTGCTGCCGGGTTCCGGGGGCAGGTAGTGCGGGTTGATCTGGAACGGCAGGAGGCCGAGCGCGGCGAACGAGGCGGGCTGGACGATGGGCATGTCGTTGCTGGTGCGCAGGCTCGGGCAGGCGAGGTTGGTGCCCGCGCTGGAGCCCAGGTAGGGAACTCCGGCGAGCACCGCGCGGCGCAGCGCGCGGACGAGCCCCTGCCGTTGCAGCGTGGCCAGCAGCCGGAAGGTGTTGCCGCCGCCGAGGAAGACCGCTTCGGCGGTGCTGATGGCGCGGACCGGGTCGGCGGCGCGGTGCAGCCCGTCGACCTTGATGCCGATGGAGCTGAGCACCGAGTGCGCGGCGCGGGCGTAGTCGTCGAAGTCGCGGCGGGCGTAGGGGACGAACAGCATCCGCTCCCGTCCCGCCATCAGCTCGGCGATCGCGGGCAGCGCGTGGCCGAGGAACCCGGGTGCCCCGTGCACGCGGGAACTGGACAGCAGGAGCAGCTGCACGGCGGTCCTCCCCTTCCCCCGCACCCGTGGATCGCAGCGAACCCTACCGCCGGGCGTGGCTCCGGTGGGCCGGGACGGGCAGGATGGCGGCATGGCCGAGGACGTGGACGTGACGATCATCGGCGGCGGCATCGTGGGCTTGGCGACGGCGCACGCGCTGCTGGGTTCGGGCAGGCGGATCGCGGTGCTGGAGAAGGAACCGGAGGTGGGCTCGCACCAGACCGGGCACAACTCCGGCGTGCTCCACAGTGGACTCTACTACCCGCCGGGCAGCGCGAAGGCGCGGTTCGCCCGGGCGGGCGCGGAGGAGATGTACCGGTTCTGCGCCGAGCACGGGATCCCGGTGCGGCGCACGGGCAAGCTCGTCGTCGCCACCCGCCCGGAACAACTCCCCCGGCTGGCGGAGCTGGCCCGGCGCGGCACGGCCAACGGCGTTCGGTTGACCGAAGTGGACGGTTCGGGGATCCGGGAGCGGGAACCGCGGGTTCGGGGGGTGCGGGCGCTGCTGGTTCCGGACGCCGGGATCACCGACTTCGGCGTGGTGAGCGGGGTGCTGGCCGAGCGGCTCGCGGAGCGCGGGGTGCTGGTGCGCCTGGGCACCGAGCTGTTGTCCGCCCGACGGGACGGCGCGGGCCTGGTGCTGGGCACCTCGGCCGGGGAGCTGCGGACCCGGGTGGCGGTGAACTGCGCGGGCCTGCACAGCGACACCGTGGCCGAGCTGGCGGGCACCCGCCCGGCCGCGCGGATCCTGCCGTTCCGCGGCGAGTACTACGAGTCGGCGGGCCGCGAGCTGGTGCGGGCGCTGGTGTACCCGGTGCCGGATCCGGCGTTCCCGTTCCTCGGGGTGCACTTCACCCGGATGATCGATGGCGGGGTGCACGTGGGGCCGAACGCGGTCCCGGCGCTGGCCAGGGAGGGCTACGACTGGCGCACCTGGTCGGGCCCGCACCTGCGGAGGCTGGTGCGGGACCCGGGGTTGCGGGCGCTGGCGAAGCGGTACTGGCGCACCGGGGCGGCGGAGATCGCGCGCTCGGCGGTGAAGCCGCTGTTCGTCCGGGCCGCGCGCGAGCTGCTGCCGGAGCTGCGCGGCTCCGACCTGGTGGCGGCTCCGGCGGGGGTCCGGGCGCAGGCGGTGCGCCCGGACGGTTCGCTCGTGGACGACTTCCTGGTGCACGAGGACGAGTGCTGGGTGCACGTGCTCAACGCGCCCTCCCCGGCGGCGACGGCCTCGCTGCGGATCGGCGCGGACATCGCCGACCGGGTCGGCACCAGGTTCTAGCTCGCCGGGTCCCGGCTCAGTAGTACCCGCGCCGGCGGTGCTCGCGCTCCTGGTCGTGCGCGGCGCCGGCGGTGATCCGGCGGAGCACGCCGTGCAGCGCGCTGCTGACGATGGTGACGATCAGCGCGCCCCAGAAGGCCGCCCAGAACCCGTCCACGTGGAAGGGCAGGTCGAGCTCCCCCGCCGCGTAACCGGCCAGCCAGAACAGCAGCGCGTTCACCACGAGCCCGAACAGCCCGAGGGTGAGCACGTACAGCAGGCAGCCGAGGGTTTTGGCGACCGGTTTGAGCACGGCGTTGACGACGCCGACCAGCACCGCGACGGCAAGCAGGGTGACGATCTTCGTCCCGGTGTCGGTGCTCGCGTCGCCGAGCTGGATGCCCGGGAGCAGGGTCGTCGCCCACACCGCCACCGCGGTGATGAGGATGTGCAGCAGTACCGTCACGAGGTGTCCCTCCCGGGTGGGCCGTTGATCTCGACGGCGACGCTACCCCCCGAGGCGCCGCCGCCCCGGTGGCCGGGCGGTGATCAGGCGAACATCTCGTCGGTGAGGTCGCGGATGGCGTCGGCGCGGGCGCACCGCTCGGCGCGCTCGTAGGCCGAGACGAACCGGAACACGAGCCCCTCGCGCAGGCCCCACGGGCACAGGTCCAGCTCCGGCACGTCGAGCGCGCTCAGCAGCGCGTCCGCCGCGAGCGCCCCGGCCAGGATGCGCCGCGCCCGGCTGCGCGACACCCCGGGCAGCTTGGCGCGCTGGGCCTGGTCGCGGACGGCGAGCTCGGGGATCCACCGCCGCAGGTTCGACCGGGTCAGGTGGTCGGGGTGGCGCACCAGGCGGTTCTTGGAGCTGGCGGCGAGCACGGCGAGCTGGCGCAGCACCTTGGACTGGCCGACGGCCTGGCCGAGGTCGCGCCCGGCGAAGTCGGCGAGCGCGGGTGGGACGACGCGCTCGATCTCGTCGCGCAGCGCGGCGACCTGGTCGGGCAGCGGCGGGTCGTCGGGCAGGTGCTCCCGGGTGAGCCGGGCGGCTCCGAGCGGCAGCGAGACGACCTCGGAGGGGAAGTCGTCCAGGCCGGTGGCGACCTCCGCGGTGCCGCCGCCGATGTCGAAGGTGGTCAGCGGGGTGCCGGTGCGGCCGTGCCAGCGGCGGGCGGCGTGGTAGCAGAGCGCGGCCTCCGCCTGGGGCGGCATCGACCCGATGCGGGTTCCCGCGGCTGCGGAGAGGCGCTCGCGCAGCTCCGCGCCATTGGTGGCGTCGCGCACGGCGGCGGTGCCGAAGGCCACCAGCGGGCCGCGCAGCTCGTCGCCGACCGCTTTCATGCAGGCTTCGACGGCGCGGGCGGCCCGTTCGACGCCTTCCTCGGTGACGGAGCCGTCGGCCAGGGTGTTCTCGGCGAGCTTGGTCCGAGCCTTGTAGCTCCAGGAGGCGCGGGGCATCCGGCCGCGGTCGAGATCGACCAGTTCCAGTCGCGCCCCGTTCGAGCCGATGTCCAGCAGTCCGAGCCTCATACCACCCTCACGTGAAAACCACGACGATCCAACCGGACGTGCGGAGAACAGCCAAGCGCAGCAGCGCGGCACCCGCGACATGGCCGAATCATGCCGTACGCGGACATTTTGTTCATCGCCCGTTCGGACTTTCTTGATCCGTAATCAACGTCACCCCATTTCCGCGCACTGCCGATGTCACACGGCGGTGTTGGAAACGGGGGACCCCAGACGGTGCTACCCGGCGGTAACCTCGGGGCCGACCCGGCGACGCGGCGGGAACGCGATGGTGCGGCCGCTCGCTCGCCAGCGACGGAGAGGACGACCATGCGCATCGGTATGCCGCTGAACTACAGCGGGGGCTTCAAGGAAACCGTGGACGAGCTCGCCACCTACGAGAAGGCCGGGCTGGACATCGTCTACGTCGCCGAAGCGTACTCCTTCGACGCGGTCAGCCAGATGGGCTTCATCGCGGCCCGCACGGAACGACTGCAGATCGCCTCGGGAATCCTCCAGATCTACACCCGCACGCCCACGCTCACCGCGATGACCGCGGCCGGGATGGACTTCGTCTCCGACGGCCGGTTCACCCTGGGCATCGGCGCCTCCGGTCCGCAGGTCATCGAGGGCTTCCACGGGGTTCCCTACGACGCGCCGCTGGGCCGCACCCGCGAGCTGGTGGAGATCTGCCGCAAGGTGTGGCGGCGCGAGCGGGTCCAGCACGAGGGCAAGCACTACCAGATCCCGCTGCCCGAGGGGCGGGGCACGGGCCTGGGCAAGCCGCTGAAGCTGATCAACCACCCGGTGCGGCCGAACATCCCGATCATGGTCGCGGCCATCGGCCCGAAGAACGTGCGGATGGTCGCCGAGATCGCCGACGCCTGGGAGCCGATCTTCTACGTGCCGGAGAAGGCCGGGGAGGTCTGGGGCGAGTCGCTGGCCGCGGGCAAGGCGAAGCGCGACCCCGAGCTGGGCGAGCTCGACGTGGTGGGCCAGGCACCGCTGGCCATCGGCGACGACGTCGGCGCTCTCGTGGACTCGATGCGCCCGATGCTGGCGCTCTACATCGGCGGCATGGGCGCGAAGGGCAAGAACTTCTACAACGACCTCGCCCGCCGCTACGGGTTCGAGAAGGAGGCCGAGGAGATCCAGGACCTGTACCTGGACGGCAAGAAGGACGAGGCCGCCGCGAAGGTGCCGGACGAGCTCGTCGCCCGGAGCACCCTCATCGGCTCCGAGGGCCACGTGCGCGAGCGCCTCGCGGCGTTCAAGGAGTCGGGCGTGACCACGATGAACGTCACCCCGCTCGCGGGCTCCTTCGAGGAGCGCACCGCGCTCATCGAGCGCGTCCGCGGCATCGCCGACGACCTCTGACCCGCCCCGGCCGGGCGCCTGGCGTCCGGCCGCGCGGGCCGGTCTCAGGGGGTGAGCACCCGGACGGGGTTCCCGTCCAGGTAGGCGCGCAGGTCCTCGACGGTCTCGGCGTAGAAGGCCTCGTAGGTCCCCCGCGTGACGTAGCCGACGTGCGGGGTGAGCACGGTGCGTGGCGTCCCGCGCCAGGGGTCGTCGGCGGGCAGCGGTTCCCGCGAGTACACGTCGATCCCCGCCCCGGCGAGCCGTCCCGCGCGCAGCGCCTCGCGCAGGGCGGCTTCGTCCACGATCGGGCCCCGCGAGGTGTTCACCAGGTACGAGGTGGGCCGCAGCAGCGCGAGCTCCGGCGCCCCGACCAGGCCCCGGGTGCGCTCGCTGAGCACCGTGTGGATCGTGAGCACGTCGGCCTCGCGGAACAGGTCGTCCTTGGCCACCCGGCGCGCCCCCGCCGCGGCCGCCGCTTCCTCGGTGAGGTTGTGGCTCCAGGCGATGACGTCCATCCCGAACGCCGCGCCGACCTTGGCGACCTGGCTGCCGAGCCTGCCCAGTCCGAGGACGCCGAGGGTGCGCCCGGCCAGCTCCACGCCGACGCCGAGCTGCCAGCCGCCCTCCCGCACCGAGCGGTCCTGCTCCGGGATCCGCCGGGCGACCGCGAGGATCAGGCCCCAGGTGAGCTCGGCCGTCGGCCCCCAGGCCAGGTGCGGGGCGGTGCTGCCGCTACCGGTCCCGCACACGGTGATGCCGAGTTCGGCGGCCGCGTCGAGGTCGATCGCCGCGTTCCGCATCCCGGTGGTGACCAGCAGCTTCAACCGGGGCAGCGCGGCCAGCACCTCGCGCGGGAAGGCGGTGCGCTCCCGCATCGCCGCGATCGCGTCGAAGGGTTCCAGCCGCCGCAGCAGCGCCTCCCGGTCCACCGGGGTGTCGTGGAAGAACTCCACCTCCGCCGCCAGCGAGTCCCAGTCAGCGTAGTCCCGCGCGACTCCCTGGTAGTCGTCCAGCACCGCGATGCGCACGCGCTCCTCCTCCCGTCGCCGTGATCGGGTTCCGATCGTAGTGCCGGGCCGGGGCGGGGCGACCTGACAGCGCGCGGGGCGGCGGGGCAGACTGCCGGGCGTGACTCGTGCCGGAACGCTGCTGCACCTGCTGCCGCTGAGCTCGTTCCACGCCGCCGGCGACCGCATCGGTTCGCCGTCCCTGGCGGTGGAGGGATTCGTGCACTGCTCGCCGGACGCGGCCACGGCGTTGGCGGTGGCGAACGCGCTGCACGGCCGCGCGGCGGAGCAACTGGTCGCGCTGGAGCTCGACCCGCGACGGCTGTCCGCCCCGATCCGCTGGGAGGCCGCCGCGCCGCGCCCGCCGGAGGGCGTGGCCCCGGACGTCCTGTTCCCGCACGTCCACGGGGAGCTGGACCGGGCCGCGGTGATCGGCGTGCACTACGCGCGCCGCGACCCCGCTGGCCGGTTCACGGCGCTGGAGACGCGCACCCGGACGGCGGAGGAGCTGGACCTGCTGCCGCACCCGGAGGGCGGCTGGTTCCGGCGGACGTGGACCAGCGAGGTGCCGGTGGTGCCCGATTCGCGGGGTGAGCGCCCCACCGCGACGGCGATCTACTTCCTGCTGCCGGCCGGGCACACCTCGCGGTGGCACGCGGTCGGTTCGGCCGAGCTGTGGTTGTGGCACCGCGGCGGGCCGCTGACGCTGTCGCTGGGCGGCAGCGGCGCGGCGCCCGACGGGTCGCGCGAGCACGTGCTCGGAGCGGGCGCGGGTCAGGACCTTCAGGTGCTGGTGCCCGCCGGGACCTGGCAGCGGGCCGCGGCCTCGGCGACGGTGGAGTCGCTGGTGACCTGCGTGGTCTCGCCCGGGTTCGACTTCGCCGACTTCAGCACGCCGGGCTGAGCCGCGGGCTCCTCGCGGAGGGCGGTGCGGGGGGCGGGATCCGATCGTGACCCGTCCGGTGCCGGGGTTTCCCGCGCCGGCAGCGCCCGGGCCGGGTCGCCCGGCCGCGGGAGCGCCTGCCGCGGGATCCGGTGCTCAGCAGCGGCGGGTGCGGCTCCGAGGTGGCGCGCGGGTCGCGGTCGGGGCTGCTCGCCGAGCAAGCGGCGTTCGAACCAGCACAGGGCCACCAGCGATCCGATGATCGTTCCGATGCCCACCGACGCCGCCAGCGCGAAGACCGCGACCGTGTTCACCACCGACCTCACCCCCGAGAGAAACCGTGCGAGGTCGCCGGATTCCGCCGATCGGTGCTGGTCACCGGCTCGGCGAGCACCTCGCCGCAGTTCACCGTAGGGCGGCGCCCGCGCCGGTGCTGGGCCCGGCCGGAGGCGCAATCCCATCGGGGGAATCGGCCTCGGACGAGGTGTAGCCCGGCATTCGCCGGGCCAGCCGACGCCGGGGAGCGTGTCGAACGCCCTTGATCAGGTATTTCGGGCGTTCCCGGCGCTACTATCGGGTGACTGGGCACGAACCTCGGGGCCGTGGCGATCCGTAGCCACGGCTCCTACCCGATGTTGTTGCACGTCAACGGGACGGGGCAAGAAAATCGGGGGACGGCGCGTGCCCTCAGTGATCGCCACATGGCTTCCACACCGAGCCGGGAGGTACCGGTGAAGGGCTACTCCGTGCACCTGCTCTTCCACGCGCTCGCCCTGATCTGCGGCGCGGCCGTGGGGATCGGCGGGGCGCTGTGGTGGTCCGGTGGCATCCCGGTCGCGGGCTGGGCCGCTGGCGCGGCCCTGCTGCTCGGCGTCGCGGTGCTGGTGCTGCAGTGGCACCAGCTCACCGCCGGGCGCTCCCAGCCGGCACCGCCGCCGAACCGGGGCGGGACCCGTCCCGAGTTCGCGGCCTCCACCGCGCGCGGGTTGCCGGAGGTGGACCCGCCGACCCGGCGCGGCTGACCTCCGCACCGGGAATCCCGCGCCCGGCGGCTAGCCGGGCCGGGCGCGTCCGTGCTGGCATGGTGCTCCGATCCCGTTGAGGGGAGGACCGCCGATGCCCCGGCGCACTGGACCGGCACCTCGGACGACCCCGCTGGACGGCGCCTGGTCCTTCGGTCCGATCCACCACGACGGCGATCCCGCCGAGGTCCCCGACTCGCGGTTGCGCCCGGTGGTGCTGCCGCACGCGGCGGCGGAGCTGTCCTGGCGGGACTGGGACCCGGCGAGCTGGGAGCGGGGCTGGCTCTACCGCAAGCGCTTCGGCTGGGAGGGCGAGCCGGGGACGCGCTGGTTCCTGCGCTGCGCGGGTGTGCTGACCGGGGTGCGGCCGGTGCTCAACGATCGGGCCCTCGCCCCGCACGCCGGGGGGTACCTGCCGTTCGAGCGGGAGGTCACGGGCCTGCTGGCGGAACGCAACCTGCTGGACCTGGTGGTGGACGGCCGCTTCGATCCGGGGGTGCCGCCCAACTCGGCGCGTCCCAGCGACGCCGTGGACTTCTGGCAGCCCGCGGGTCCGCACCGCGAGGTCTCGCTGGTGGCGTTGCCCGCGGACCACGTGCGGGACGTGTTCGCCAAGCCGGTGCGGGTGCTCGACGACGTCCGCCGCGAGCTGCGGGTGCGCTGCGAGCTCGACCTCGCCGAGGGCGGGGCCCTGGTGCTGCGGGCGGAGCTGCGGCGCCGGGGGCGTTCGGTCGCCGACGCGGAGCGGGCGCTGCGGGCGGCGCCGGGCCGGGAGGTGGTGGAGCTCTCCGTCACCGGGCTCGGCGCGGTGCGGCTGTGGTCGCCGGACGATCCGCGGCTCTACGAGGTGGTGGTGTCGTTGCGGCGCGACGGCCGGCTCCTGCACGAGCACCGGGTGCGCACCGGATTCCGGGAAGCCGTGTTCGGCCGGGACGGATTCCGGCTCAACGGCGAGCGGCTGCGGCTGATCGGGCTCAACCGGCACCACCTGTTCCCCTTCGCGGGGGCCGCGATGCCCGCGCGGGTGCACCGGCGCGACGCGGAGATCCTGCGCCGGGAGCTGAACTGCACGATGGTGCGCTGCTCGCACTACCCGCCGCACGAGGCGTTCCTGGACGCCTGCGACGAGCTGGGCCTGCTGGTGTGGGACGAGCCACCGGGGTGGCAGCACCTGGGCACCGGGCGCTGGCGGGACCGCGCGCGCCGCGACCTGCGCGACATGATCGTGCGCGACCGCAACCACCCGTCGGTCGTGCTGTGGGCCGCGCGGCTCAACGAGACGCCCGGCGACGCGGAGTTCTACGGCGGCACCGACCGGTTGGCGAAGTCGCTGGACGACTCGCGCGGCACGACCGGCGCGGTGCTCAGCGCCGATCACGACACCTCCGACTTCCAGCACGACGTGTTCGCCTGCAACGACTACTCGGCGAGCACCGGCCCGGACGGGCTGACCCGCCCGGAGCTCGCGCCGCCGCGCCGGGACTTCCCGTACCTGGTCAGCGAGGCGGTGGGCACCCTGTCCGGTCCGGCGCGGTTCTACCGGCGCACCGATTCGCAGGCGGTGCAGCAGGGCCAGGCCTTCGCGCACGCCCGGGTGCACGACCTCGCGGGGGCCGATCCCGGCCACGCCGGGGTGCTGGCCTGGGCGGGTTTCGACTACCCCTCGGGCAACGGGAACGTGGACCGCGGCGTGAAGTGGCCCGGGGTGGTGGACGTGTTCCGGGTGCCGAAGCCGGGCGCGGCGGTGTACCGGGCGCAGGTGGATCCGCGGCGGCGACCGGTGATCGCGGCGTCGTTCTGCTGGGACCTCACCGGCCCGAACCCGGTCACGGAGCTGCCCGAGGCCGCGCTGTGGTCGAACGCGGACCGGCTGGAGCTGTTCGTCGGCGGGGAGCCGTTCGCGTCGCTGCTGCCGGACCGGGAGGGTTTCCCGCACCTGCCGCACCCGCCGTTCCGCACTTCGTTCCGCGAGGTGCGCGGCTCCCCGGAACTGCGGGTGGAGGGCTGCTTCGGCGGGCGGCCGCTGCTGTCGCGCCGCTTCTCGGCCGACCGCGCGGCCGACCGGCTGGTGCTGCGGCCCGACGACCGGGCGATCGAGGCGGGCGGGGCGGACGCGACGCGGGTGGAGCTGCGGCTGGTGGACCGCTACGGCAACGACGCGCCGTCCCGGCCGGGCGAGGTGGCGCTGGAGCTCGACGGTCCCGCCGAGCTCGTCGGGCCCGCGTCGTTCCCGCTGGCCGAGACCGGCGGGGTGGGCGCGGTGTGGCTGCGCGGTCTCCGCACCGGCGTCGGCCGCGTCCGGCTGCGCGCCCGGCACCCGTCCGCTGGTGAGGCGAGCGCCGAGGTCACCGCGCTCCCCCGCTGATCTCCGGCCCCGCACGGCCTGATCAGGCGGAGAGCGCTTCCCTGGTCTGCCGGGAGATCTCCACGTCCTCCCGGGACTCCACCACGACCGCGCGGACCCGGGCGGTGCGGGAGCTGATGTCGGCGTCGGAGGTGGTGGCCGCGTTGCGCTCGGGGTCGACCTCGACGCCGAGGAATCCGAGCCCGTCGGCGAGGTCGGCGCGCAGCCGCGGCTGGTGCTCGCCGATGCCGCCGGTGAACACCAGCAGGTCCAGCCCGCCCATCGCCGCGATCATCGCCCCGGCGTGGCGCAGCAGCGCGTGGGCGTGCACGTCGTAGGCGAGTTCGGCGTCCAGGTCGCAGTCCTCGCGGGCGGTGAGCACGTCCCGCAGGTCCCCGGAGCCGCCCGCGAGCCCGGCCAGGCCGGAGCGCTCCTGCAGGGTGGTGCGCAGCTCCTCCGGGGACACCCCGCGGCTGGTCAGCAGCCAGCACAGCAGCCCGGGGTCGACCGAGCCGCTGCGCGTCGCCATGACCAGCCCCTCCTCGGGCGTGAAGCCCATCGTGGTGTCCACGCACCGCCCGCCGCGCACCGCGGCCAGCGAGGACCCCGCTCCCAGGTGGCAGCTCAGGACCCGGCCACCGGCGTTGCCCGCGAGTTCGGCCCCGCGCCGCACCGCGTAGCCGTGGGACAGGCCGTGGAACCCGTAGCGGCGCAGCGACCACCGCTCGTTCCACTCCTTCGGCAGCGCGTAGGTGCGGGCGGCCTCCGGCAGGGTGCGGTGGAACGCGGTGTCCACGCACGCGACCGACGGGGTGTCCGGGGCGAAGTCGCGGGCGGCCCGGATGCCCTGCAGCGCGCGGGACTGGTGCAGCGGCGCCAGCTCGGTCAGCGCGGCCAGCTGCTCCACGACGCGGTCGTCGAGCGGTGTCGGCCCCCGGACCGCGCGGCCGCCGTGCACGACGCGGTGCCCGATGGCCTCGGCGGCGTGCTCGGCCTGGAACTCGCGCAGGGGTTCGGGTTCGCCGTGCCAGCGCGGGACGTCGTGCGCGGCGACGAGTTCGTCGTCGTCGAGCAGCCGCAGCTTGAGGCTGCTGGATCCGGCGTTGACGGTCAGCACCCGCATTCAGGACCACCTCCCCTCGCGGATCTCCGGCAGGTCCTCGCCCCGGGTGGTGATGTAGCGGCGGTGCTCGACGAGCTTGCGGGCGAGCTCCTCCCGTTCGTGCGCGGCGTTCGCGCCGAGGCCGGGCACGCGGTCGATCACCTCGATGGCGAGGTGGAAGCGGTCGATCTGGTTGAGCACGCACATGTCGAACGGGGTCGTGGTGGTGCCCTCCTCGCGGTAGCCGTGCACGTGGAAGTTGTCGTGGTTGTGCCGCCGGTAGGTCAGCCGGTGGATCAGCCAGGGGTAGCCGTGGTAGTCGAAGATGACCGGGCGGCCGGTGGTGAACAGCGCGTCGAACTCCACGTCGGACAGTCCGTGCGGGTGTTCGCTGGGGGCCTGCAGCCGCATCAGGTCCACCACGTTGACGACCCGCACCCGCAGCTCGGGGAACCGCTCGCGCAGCCAGTCGGCGGCGGCGAGCGTCTCCATCGTCGGCACGTCGCCCGCGCAGCCGAGGACCACGTCCGGTTCGCCCTCGTGGTCGTTGCCCGCCCAGTCCCACATCCCGATGCCGCGTTCGCAGTGCACCGCGGCTTCCTCGACGTCGAGGTACTGCGGTGCGGGCTGCTTGCCCGCGACGATCACGTTGATGTGGTCGCGGCTGCGCAGGCAGTGGTCGGTCACCGACAGCAGCGTGTTCGCGTCCGGCGGCAGGTACACCCGCACCAGCTCGGCCTTCTTGTTCATCACGTGGTCGATGAACCCCGGGTCCTGGTGCGAGAAGCCGTTGTGGTCCTGGCGCCACACGTGCGAGGTGAGCAGGTAGTTCAGCGAGGCGATCGGTTGCCGCCACGCGAGCCCGGTGCTCACCTTGAGCCATTTCGCGTGCTGGTTGAGCATCGAGTCGACCAGGTGCGCGAAGGCCTCGTAGCAGGAGAACAGGCCGTGCCTGCCGGTCAGCAGGTAACCCTCGAGCCAGCCCTGGCAGGTGTGCTCGGACAGCACCTCCATCAGCCGGCCGCCGGGGGCGAGCGCGTCGTCGCCGGGCCGGGTCTCCCCCATCCACGCCCGCGACGTGGCCTCCAGGACCGCCTGCAGCCGATTGGAGTTGTTCTCGTCCGGGGAGAACACCCGGAAGTTCGCGGCGTCGCGGTTGAGCCGCAGCACGTCCCGCAGGTAGGTGCCCAGCGCCCGGGTCGCCTCGCCGCGGTCCGCCGCGGGTTCCGCCGCGGGGAGGCCGTGCTCGGCGGGATCCGGCAGCCGCAGGCCGCGCAGCAGCAGGCCGCCGTTGGCGTGCGGGTTGGCGCTCATCCGGCGGTTCCCGGTGGGGTTGTGCTCCCGGATCTCCCGCACCGGGGCTCCGTCCTCGTCGAACAGTTCCTCCGGCCGGTAGGAGCGCAGCCAGTCCTCCAGCTGGCGCAGGTGGCCGGAGTCGGTGCGGGGATCGGGCAGCGGCACCTGGTGCGAGCGCCAGGTGCCCTCGACCTGCTGGCCGTCGACGACGCCCGGCCCGGTCCAGCCCTTCGGGGTGCGCAGCACGATCATCGGCCAGCGGGGGCGGTCGGCGCGGCCGTCCTGGCGGGCGCGGCGCTGGATCCGGTCCACCTCGTCGAGGCATCCGTCGAGGGCGGCCGCGAACAGCTGGTGCGTGCTCGCCGGTTCGGATCCGGCGACCAGGTGCGGTTCGTAGCCGTAGCCGCGCAGCAGCTCGACCAGCTCGGCTTCGGGAACGCGGGCCAGCACCGCCGGATTGGCGATCTTGTAGCCGTTGAGGTGCAGGATCGGCAGCACCGCCCCGTCCCGCGCGGGGTCGAGGAACTTGTTCGAGTGCCAGGCGGTCGCCAGCGGCCCGGTCTCGGCTTCGCCGTCGCCCACCACGCAGGCCGCGATGAGCCCGGGGTTGTCGAAGACGGCGCCGAAGGCGTGTGCGAGCGAGTAGCCCAGCTCACCGCCCTCGTTGATCGACCCGGGTGTTTCCGGGGCGGCGTGGCTCGGCACGCCGCCGGGGAAGGAGAACTGGGTGACCAGCCTGCGCAGCCCCGGCACGTCCTGCGCGACGTCCGGGTAGATCTCGCTGTAGGTGCCCTCCAGCCAGGCGGCGGCGACCACCCCGGGCCCGCCGTGGCCGGGGCCGGTGATGTTGATCATGTCGAGGTCGCGTTCCCGGATCGCCCGGTTCAGGTGCGCGTGCACGAAGGTCAGGCCCGGCGTGGTGCCCCAGTGGCCGAGCAGCCGGGGCTTGATGTGCTCGGGCCGCAGCGGTTCCCGCAGCAGCGGGTTGCCCATCAGGTAGATCTGCCCCGCGGACAGGTAGTTGGCGGCTCGCCACCACTGGTCGATCCGGTGCAGGGTGCGGCCGTCGAGGTGCTCGGGTGCCGCCAGGGTCGGAATGCCCATCCGGGACCTCCGGGGGGTGCGCTGTCCTCGTCCACCCCGCAGCGTTCCCCGGCAGGCCCGGGCGCAACCCGGCCGAGGTCAGCCCGGTGCCACGACCCGGTTCTCGGCGGCGGACCGGTGGGCCGCCTCGATGATCTCCAGCCCGGCCACGGCGTCGGTCGGGTCCACAGGTGGCGCGGTGCCGTCGCGCAGCGCGGTGACCAGCCGCTCGTAGAACTCGGGGTAGGCACCGGCGTCGGTGGGGACCGCCCGGGAGCCGTCGACGGTGCCGAGCACGCCGTGCAGCGCCTCGGGCTCGGCACCCCAGTCCGGGCCGGGACGGTGCCCGTCGCGCAACGCGGTCTCCTGCGGGTCGAGCCCGAACTTGGTGTAGGCGGCGCGGTCGCCCAGGACCCGCAGCCGCGGCCCGTGCTGGGCGGCGAACTTGCCGACCCACAGGTGCGAGCGGACCCCGCCGCGGTGCGTCAGCGCCAGGAAGGTGTCGTCGTCGACGGCGCTGCCGGGCCGGCGGGCGTCCACTTCGGCGTAGACGGTGGCGACCGGTCCGAACAGCGTCAGCGCCTGGTCGATGAGGTGGCTGCCGAGGTCGTAGAGCACCCCGCCCGCCTCCTCCGGACCACCGGACTCGCGCCAACCCGCCTTGGGGCTCGGCACCCAGCGCTCGAACCGGGACTCGTAGCGGTGCACCGCACCGAGCTCACCGGAATCGATCAACCGGGTGAGGGTGCGGAAGTCGTTGTCCCAGCGGCGGTTCTGGAACACGGTGAGCAGCAGGCCGCGGGAGTGGGCCTCGGCGATGAGCTCGCGGGCGGCGGCGGCCGTGGGCGCGAACGGCTTGTCCACCACGACCGGCAGCCCGGCGCGCAGCGCCTCGGTGGTGTGCTCGACGTGCAGCCGGTTCGGGCTGGCCACCACGACGAGGTCCAGGTCGTCGCGCGCGAGCATCGCGGGCACGTCGTCCACCACGGCGGTGCCCGGGTGGGATTCGGCGATCTCCGCGCGGCGCCGCGGGCTGGTGGTGACCACAGTGGACAGTTCAAGACCGGGGCAAGCCGCGATCAGCGGCGCGTGGAAGACCGCTCCCGCGATCCCGTACCCGATCAACCCGACCCGCAGCGCATCGCTCATCGGCCCATTACACCAGAGCGGGTCGCCCGATCCGCGCTGGTCGTGACCGGGATCCCCGCCGCAGCGCGGCGGCGCGGCGAACGGGGCGGACCAACGGTCAGACCGGAGCTTCGGGACCGTTGACCTGACCCGGGGACACGAGACCGGTCTCGTAGGCGGTGATCACCAGCTGGGTCCGCGAACTCAGGTGCAGCTTCTGCATCACGTGGTAGAGGTGGGATTTCACCGTGAGCTCGGCCAGCCCCAGGTTCCGCGCGATGTCCGCGTTGGACCCGCCGCGCGCCACCTCCAGCAGCACGTCGAGCTCCCGGTTGGTCAGCCCGCTGAGCTCCGTGGAGGCGTCCCGAACCCCGAGGGAGGCGAACCGGGTCAGCAGCCGCCGGGTCACCCGCGGCGCCAGCAGCGCCTCCCCGGCCGCGACGGTGCGCACCGCGCGGACCAGCTCCTCCGGCGGGGCGTCCTTGAGCAGGAAGCCGCTCGCCCCGGCGCGCAGCGCGGCGTACACGTACTCGTCGAGGTCGTGCACGGTGAGCATGATGACCGAGGTCTCGCCCCCGGTGGCCGCGAGGATCTCGCGGGCCGCGGAGATCCCGTCCATGCCGGGCATCCGCACGTCCATGAGCACCACGTCGGGACGGCGCCTGCGCACCGCGGACACCGCGGCCGAACCGTCCTCGGCCTCCGCGAGCACCCGCAACTCCGGCTCGGCGGACAGCAGGGCCACCAGGCCTGCGCGGATCATCGCCTGATCGTCGGCGACGAGCACGGTCGTCTCCGCGGGGGACTCCACCACGGACCTCCTCCGTTCGGGCCGCCGTCGCCGGCCGGAACCGGCGTCACATACGGGTCAGGCAAGGTCCGAATGTTCCGGGCACGGTAGCACGGCCGCGAGGTGGAACCCGTTGGAAACCGGATGCGCCGTGAACGTGCCACCCAGCAGCGCAACACGTTCCCGCAGCCCGATCAGGCCCCTCCCGGAGCCGCGCCCCGAGGACGCGCCGGGGGTCCGCTGCGCCAGCGCGCTCGCGAAGCTGTCCGGCCCGGTGGCGTGGTTGGTGATCTCCAGGCGCAGCGCGGAGCTGCCGTAGTCGAGCAGCACCCGGGCGTACCCGGTCCCGGCGTGCTTGAGGACGTTCGTGACCGCCTCCTGCACTATGCGGTAGGCCGCCATCTCCACCCCGGCGCCGAGCTCGCGGACCTCGCCGCGCCTGTCCAGGCGCCACACCACCCCGGTGCCGCGCACCGACTCCACCAGGTGATCGACCCGGTGCAGGCCGGGAGCGGGCTGCCTGCCGGGACCGCCGTCGGTGACGACCTGCTCCGCCGGATCCTCGCGCAGCCTCCCGAGCAGACCGCGCAGCTCGCCCAGCGCGGCACGCGAGGTCAGCTCCAGCTCGCGCAGGGTCTGCTCCGCGTGGTTCGGGTCGCGGTCGACCAGCGCGCGGGCCACCCCGGCGCGCAGGGCCACCACGGACAGGTTGTGCGAGACGATGTCGTGGAACTCCCGGGCGATCCGGGCGCGCTCCCCCGCCACCGCCTCGGCGGCGAGCTGATCCCGGGCGTGGTCGAGCAGTTCGACGGTGTGCTCCAGCTGCGCGGCCCGCCGCCTGCCGAAGCGCACCGCGTAGGCCAGGCCGACGACCATGAACAGATCGATGGACGCCATCACGGTGCTCACGAGCGCCGACAGCGGCGGATCACCCCAGGAGTAGAGCACCGGCCACAGCACCGCGAGCGCGGTGGCCAGCACCGCTCCCGCGGTGCCGCTGTGCTGGCAGACCGTGTAGACGCCGACGAGGATCGCGAAGTTCAGTGGATTCTCCGGAACGCCGATCAGGGTGAGCGTGGTGGCCGCGGACAGGCAGCCCAGCAGCGCGAGCCACGGCCACCAGCGACGGAGCAGCAGCAGGGCGAAGGCGGGCACGCTGACGAGCATCATCGACCACCACGGCCGCCCGGGCGGCCCCGGTGATTCGAGGTGCAGGATCAGCGCGTGCATCACCACGAACAGCACGACCATCGCGAAGTCGAGCAGGAAAGCTCGTTTCACCAAGGCATTCGGCACGCCCCGCAGTATGTGCGACCAGCCCGCGATAATCAGTAGCCGCGAGCGACCCAATCCTCGAACTGGGGCAAAACCTCGCCAATGGTGGTGCTCTCGCCGTGGCCGGGTCGCACGGTGGTGACCTCGGGCAGCGTGAGCAAGCGGTCCCGGATGGACTCGACGAGGACGCCGAAGTCCGAGTAGGACCGTCCGGTGGCGCCCGGCCCGCCGGCGAACAGGGTGTCCCCGGTGAACACGGTGCCCAGGTCCGCGGAGTACAGGCAGACCGAGCCCGGGGCGTGCCCCGGCGTGTGCAGCACCTGGAGCCCGGTTCCCGCGACGCCGATCACCTGCTTGTCGGCGAGGGTGCGCTCGGGTTCCCGCTCGGGGTGGGTGAGCCGCCACAGCTCCAGGTCGTCCGGGTGCAGGAAGATCGGCGCGCCCACGGCGGCGGCCAGTTCCGGCGCCCGGCGCACGTGGTCGTCGTGGGCGTGGGTGGCCAGGATCGCCAGCACGGTCCGCCCGGCGATGAGCTCCTGGATCGCAGCGAC